>JADHSW010000121.1 GCA_016776705.1 Rhodospirillales bacterium | reverse complement strand
TTCCGGCTGGAACAGGGCGTCATTTGCGAAAGCCTGCGGGTTGTGTACATCGCCGTCTTCAGGGATGACGTTGTAGTCGCCGCCCAGCACAAAGGCGTCTTCGCCCTTCAAAAGATTCCTGGCGTGGGTGTACAGGCGTTCCATCCATCGCAGTTTGTAGTCGAATTTCTCGCCGGGAATCGGGTTGCCATTGGGAAGATAGATGCAGCCAACCCTCACCGATCCCGTGAAGGCCTCGATATAGCGGGCCTGCGCATCGGTTGCGTCACCGGGCAGGGCCGTCAGTTCCACATCAATGGGGAATTTCGACAGGATGGCGACGCCGTTGTAGGTTTTTTGTCCAACCGTGGCGACGTTATAACCCAGGGATTCGATCTCGAGGCGGGGGAATGCCTCGTCAACGCACTTCAATTCCTGCAACAGGGCGATATCGGGCGAGGCTTCTTTTAGCCAGCGCTGCACACACTCAAGTCGGGCTTTGACGGAATTGACATTCCAGCTTGCGATACGGGTCATACTTTATACGGCGAACGAAGAGCCGCAGCCGCAGGTCGAGGTGGCGTTCGGATTTTTCATGGCAAAATAAGAGCCAATCAGGTCTTCCACATAATCCAGTTCCGAACCTTTGAGGAAATCAAGGGATGTTTCATCAATGACGACTTCAATGCCGTTCTTTTCGAAAAGAAGATCATCATCATTTTTTTCACTGTCCAGGCTGAAACCGTACTGGAAACCTGAGCAACCGCCGCCGGAAACCGCCACGCGCAGGCGCGTGCCCTCGGTTTCTTCCATCTCCACAAGCAGGGCGATACGTTTCGCCGCGTTGTCGGAAATACCCAGGGTGTCACTTGGGTTCAGGGTGCTGGTGTCAGGCATATTGATGTTCTTTCACAGTTGCTGCGCGGTGGGCCAAAGCCCAGTCGTCCAATACTATATCATGCCCTACTGATTTAGTGAGGATTTTCTATTTGTCAAAGGGCTGTTCAGCCAAAAAATCAGTAATAAAATAATTCTATTTAATGGCCGTTTGATCTAGTAGGTTCCGGACCATGACAATTGCACCTTATGCCTGCCGACCCGAAGATAGCCGTGGACGGCTGTTTAATGAGCCTGACAGCGCGACACGAACCTGTTTTCAGCGTGACCGCGACCGGATTATCCATTCGGCCGCTTTTCGGCGCCTGGAGTACAAAACACAGGTTTTCGTAAATCACGAGGGTGATTTCTTCCGCACCCGCCTGACCCACAGCCTGGAAGTATCGCAGATTGCCCGTTCTGTTTGCCGCGCCCTTGGCCTGAACGAGGATCTGGGCGAAGCCCTGGCGCTGGCCCATGATCTTGGGCATCCGCCCTTCGGTCACGCCGGCGAGGATGCCCTGAAGGAAATGATGGAACCCTATGGCGGTTTCGATCACAACGCCCAGTCGCTAAGGGTGGTGACTTTTCTTGAGGCACACTATGCGGACTTTCTGGGCCTGAACCTGACATGGGAAACCCTGGAAGGGGTTGTCAAGCATAACGGGCCGCTTTTGAACGCAAATCGCGGTCAAGCTGACTTGCCCTGCGCCGTATCCGAATACAACGCCGGCCATGACCTTGAACTCGCCACCTACGCCAGCGCCGAAGCCCAGGTCGCCGCTGTGGCCGACGATGTCGCCTACAACAACCATGATATCGATGACGGACTGCGCGCGGGTCTTTTCAGCATGGATGATTTGGTTGATGTACCGCTGGCCGGTCCTGTCTTTGCCGAAGTCAAAAAGGAATATCCGGACCTGGACCCGTCCCGCACTGTTTACGAGGCGGTTCGGCGCATGATTGGTGACATGGTGACCGACCTGCTGGATGAAACCGGCAAGCGCCTTAAGGATTTGGGGGCAAAATCTCCCGATGATATTCGTGCCCATAACCGGCCTGTTGCAGGTTTTTCCGAATCCATGCGCGCCAACGACGCTGCATTGAAAAAATTTCTGTTCGAAAACATGTACCGGCATTACAAGCTCAACCGAATGACATCCAAGGCCAAACGCGTGGTCAAGGAGTTGTTCAAGTTGCTGGTCGAGGAACCGGAGTGCCTGCCAACCGAATGGCGCAATATTACCAAGACCGCGAACCAACAAGAAACCGCCCGGGCGGTCGCCGATTACCTTGCCGGTATGACCGATCGTTTCGCGCTCGACGAATACCAAAATCTGTTTGACGTTCAGGCTAGAAATTCATGAATTTATTCGACCACTTCCACGCCCGGGTAATCACCATCATCGACGATCTTGTCAGGGATGGCCTTTTGCCTGAAGGCATCGATACGTCAAGAATAGCCGTCGAGCCGCCCCGCGAGGCCTCCCATGGGGACGTTACCACCAATGCCGCCATGTTACTTGCCAAACCGGCAGGCAAAAAGCCACGTGATATCGCCGAGCCCCTGGCCGAACGCCTGAAGACCCTTGATTTTGTCGTCGACACCGCAATCGCCGGTCCCGGGTTTATCAACCTGACCCTGGACACTTCGTTCTGGGCTGAGCGCCTGCGCGAAGTATTGAACGCGAATACGGATTATGGCACATCCGGCATTGGCGCCAATGAGCCCGTCAACGTGGAATACGTATCGGCTAATCCGACAGGGCCTTTGCATGTGGGCCATGGTCGTGGCGCCGTGTTCGGTGACGCCCTGGCCTCGCTTTTGGAAAAAGCAGGGTTTGATGTTACCCGCGAATACTATATTAACGACGCCGGTGCACAGATCGAAACCCTGGCCCGTTCGCTTCATCTGCGTTACCGCGAAGCACTGGGCGAGAATATCGGTGACATTCCCGAAGGTCTTTATCCGGGTGATTATTTAATTCCCGCCGGCCAGAAATTGGCCGATGTGGAAGGCGACAAATGGAAAGATGCTCCAGAAGAACTTTGGCTGGAACCGATCTCCATTTTCGCCATCTCTGCGATGATGGAGTTGATACGAGACGATCTCGCCGCCCTGGGCATTGTGCAGAGCGTCTTCACATCCGAGCGGGAACTGGTTGGAAACGGCGGCGTCGAAAAGGCGCTCGATTCTCTGCAGGAACGTGGCTTGATCTACGAGGGCGTGCTTGAACCGCCCAAAGGCAGAAAACCCGATGACTGGGAACCGCGCCAGCAGACCTTGTTCCGCTCAGCAGATTTTGGTGACGACACGGACCGCCCGGTGAAAAAGTCAGATGGATCGTGGACCTACTTCGCCACCGACATGGCCTATCACGCAGACAAATACCGGCGCGGTTTCAACACCATGATCGATGTCTTGGGGGCAGATCACGGCGGCTATGTGAAGCGCATGACATCCGCCGTCAAGGCTTTGACGGAGGGTAAGGGGGATCTGGACTGCAAATTGTGCCAGATGGTCAATCTGATGGACGACGGGGTTGCGGTGAAGATGTCCAAGCGGGCGGGAACATTCGTCACCATGCGCGATGTTATCGATCAGGTAGGCAAAGACGTCGTCCGCTTTATCATGCTGACCCGCAAGAACGATGCCCAACTTGATTTTGATCTTGCCAAAGTAACCGAACAGTCACGCGACAACCCGGTCTTTTATGTTCAGTACGCCCATGCCCGTATTCATTCGGTGCTTCGTCATTCGGCTGAACTTTTCAGCGCCGGGGAACTCTCGGGCGAAGCCCTGGCGGGTGCTCCCCTTGATCGCTTGCAGGACAGTTCCGAGTTAGGCCTGATCAAATTAATGGCAAGCTGGCCGCGTATGGTCGAAGGCGCGGCGCTTGCCCATGAGCCGCACCGCATCGCCTTTTATCTGGGGGAACTGGCGACGGAATTTCATTCCCTGTGGAACAAGGGCAAGGACGATACTTCTCTGCGGTTCATTCTTGAAGACGATCGCGATCTAACTCTGGCCAGATTAGCACTTGTCAAAGGGGTCGCGTTCGTGATCGCATCCGGGTTGCAGGTTATCGGAGTCGTTCCTTTGGAGGAAATGCGTTAATGGTCCCTTCGGACGAGCAAGGTGAAGAGATCGTCCCTGATCCTTCTGATGCCCTTGAGTTTGAAGCTGTCAAAAGGGTCAAACCCAAGCGTCGTGGATTATGGCTGTTTCTGCTGCTGCTGGTTGTCAGTGGCGGCGCTGGCGCTGGCTGGCATTTTTACGGCGATATGCTTTTTCGTGGCGAAGGTGACAACGTTCCTGTTATCCGGGCCGCCGAAGGACCGGTCAAGGTCCGTCCCAAAAACCCTGGCGGCATGTCAGTCCCCGACCGCGATAAACTGGTTTATGATCGCATGAAAGGTGGTGTCGAGGAGCCGCGTGTCGAACGCCTTTTACCGCCCCCTGAAATGCCGAAAACACCCCCTGTTCCCGCTCCCGCGCTACAGCCGGAAGCCAAAATTGCCCAGGCGGTCCCGGTTGCCGAAAATCCGAAATTGTTGTCCAAACCGCAAAAACTGGAACCCGGTAAGGTCGAGCTGAAAAAGCCGGTCGAAAAAAAGGTGGAACCGGCGAAAAAGGAAGAGCCTGCGGTTACCATCAATCATGATATGATGCCGAAGGAACAGGTTGCCGCACCCGCAACGACGCCTGAACCCGCAGTGACACCAACACCATCCAGTCAGCAAACTGCTTCGTCGGTTTTGGGGCTTGCCTATCAAATCCAGATTGCCGCCGTTCGTACAGCCGAGCGGGCGAATTCTGAATGGGAACGCCTAAAGAAAAAACACAGCGATCTGCTTGGGGGGTATTCCCTGAATGTCGTTCGCGCCGATCTGGGACCTGACAAAGGCATCTTCTTCCGCCTGCGGGCCGGTCCCATTGCCGGTGAAGATGTTGCCAAAGCCCTGTGTGAGAATTTGAGCAATCGAAAAGTTGGCTGCCTGATCGTTCGACCCGGCGGTTAATGTGACGAATAATACGCCTTTGGCAGCGATCTATGGTTGTTCCAGCACCGTTCTTGGCGCCGAAGAACATTCCTTTTTTTCTGAGACCCGGCCGCTTGGATTTATCCTGTTTCAACGTAATTGCGTCAGTCCTGACCAGATCAGGAGGCTGGTCGAAGACTTGCGTGACAGCGTAGGACGTGCGGATGCGCCGGTCCTCATCGATCAGGAAGGTGGCCGCGTTCAACGCCTGAAACCGCCGCAATGGCGCGACGCCCCGCCAGCGTCGCTTTTTGCCGCCTTGTACGAGAAAGATCGCGAACGGGCTGTCGAAGCCGTTCGCCTGAATGCCCGCCTGCTTGCCCATGAACTGGACGTTCTGGGCATAACGGTCGATTGCGCCCCGGTTCTGGATGTACCGCAGGCGGGGGCCGACCCGATCATCGGCGATAGGGCATTGGGCAACGACCCGGATACCATATCGGCCCTGGCCCGTGCGGCATGCGAAGGTTTTCTTGAAGGCGGGGTGTTGCCGGTGATCAAGCATATCCCTGGACATGGACGCGCCGACGTTGACAGTCATAAGGCGTTACCCAACATCGAGGCTGATTTGAACACGTTGTCCAAAATAGATTTTGCCCCGTTTCGCGCCCTGAAAGACATGCCGTGGGCGATGACAGCCCATGTTCTTTACAAGGCTCTGGATAGCGAGCAACCGGCGACGATGTCGGCGGATGTCTTGAAAATGATCCGCCAGGACATCGGATTTAATGGTGTTCTGGTGTCTGACGATTTGTCCATGCAGGCTTTAAGCGGTTCATTCAAGTTCCGCACCGCAGGAGCCCTGGCCGCAGGGTGTGATGTGGCGCTGCATTGCAATGGCGACATGATGGAAATGAGGCAAGTTGCCGCAGGTTGCGCCCCTTTAACGCCTGAAGCGTTAAAACGCATCGAAACAGGCGAGACCATGCGGCTGGGCAAAAAAATCCCGTTGGGGATGGAATATTCTGACGCCGCCGGCATACTTGAAGCTATGGTGGCGTAATGAATATTGATGGGTTGATGTTTACGGTTTCCGTCTGGGCGCTGCCGTTGCTGATCGCGATTACCTTTCACGAGGCCGCGCACGGCTTTGTCGCCTGGCGACTGGGTGACGATACGGCTTATCGAATGGGGCGGGTCAGCTTCAACCCGTTTCGTCATGTCGATCCCTTTGGCACCGTGATACTGCCCGCAATGATGTTGCTTATGAGCGGCGGCAGCATGATGTTCGGTTTCGCCAAACCGGTCCCCGTCGCGTTTCATCAATTGCGCAAGCCGCGCCGGGATATGGTGTTGGTCGCCTTGGCAGGCCCCGGTACGAACGTTATTCTGGCCCTGATATCGGCCTTGCTTATGCACACTCTCAGCTACATGCCGGGTGATTTTGCCGAGTGGGTTTTTTATAATCTCAGGAATTCCATCTTTCTGAATATGATCTTGGCGGTGTTTAATATGATACCCATGCCACCCCTTGACGGTGGCCGGGTCGCCGTAGGTGTTTTGCCCAAGCCTCTGGCGATTCGATTGGCGGGCTTGGAACGGGTCGGTTTTTTGATTATTCTGGGTGGAATCTTTCTTTTGCCGTGGGTTGGGGGAAAGCTGGGGCTGGATTTGAATATATTCTGGTGGTTGGTCGGCGAACCCGCATCGTATCTGTCTGAATGGATATTCCGCCTTACCGGCGTACTTTAGGTATAAGACTCTCAATTTATGGAAAATTTCGAAGATTTTGAGGATGACCGATCGTCCGCGGCAAAAGGAGAAGCCTCCTTTGTCGTCGATATTGACGGCTACGAAGGACCCATTGACGTCCTGTTGACCCTTGCGCGTGAGCAAAAGGTCGATATTACCCAGATTTCCATTGTCCAGTTGGCGGATCAGTATCTTGAATTCGTCGCCATCGCCCGCCGTCACAATCTAGAGTTGGCAGCCGATTATCTGGTCATGGCGGCGTGGCTGGCTTACCTCAAATCCCGTTTGTTGCTGCCCGATCTGGATATCGAAGACGAGCCCAGTGGTGAAGAAATGGCCCTGGCCCTGGCCTTTCAGCTAAAACGGCTTGAAGCCATGCAGGAAGCAGGGGCGCAATTGATGGCCCTCGATAAATTGGGTGAGGATTTTTTTCCAAGGGGTATCCCCGAAAAATTCAAGACCTCCCAAACAACCATATTTGATGTGACACTGTTTGACCTTCTCAAGGCGTATGCGGTGCAGAGAAACAACAACAAGGGCGATGGTATCCTGCACATTGAAGCCTGGGACCTGCACAGCGTTGATGACGCACTTGAGCGCCTGCACCAGATTATTGGCAAGATGCCAGACTGGAGCACACTGTCGAAGTTCCTGCCAGTGGGCATAAAACAGGGACTGACGTATCGTTCTGCTGTCGCCTCGACCTTTGCTGCAACCCTTGAAATGGCCAAGGAAGGCAAGCTTCGCATTCGCCAGGACGGGGTTTTTGGGGAGATTTTCCTGCGTAGTGGATCGGGGGACTTGACCACAAGACCGTCAGGGCCTATCGAAGCCTTCCCGGCGATTGAAGGTTCGCCCCTGGAAGAAAAAGAATGAGCGATATACTGGATCAGAATCTGAGGCTGCTTGAAGCGATCCTGTTCGCTTCCGCCGACCCGGTGACCGAAAAGTCACTGCTGCGTCGCTTGCCTGACGGCGTGGAAATCGGCGCCTTGCTTAAGGAACTGCAAAGCCATTACGAGGGCAGGGGCGTCAATCTGGTGCATGCTGGTGGTTCATGGGCTTTCCGCTCGGCGAGTGATCTGAGCAATATGTTGAACCGGGATATCGAAGTTGCCCGTAAACTGGGTCGCGCGACCATCGAGACACTGGCCATAATCGCCTATCACCAGCCCATAACCCGCGGTGAAATTGAAGAAGTGCGCGGGGTCAGCTTGAGCAAGGGTACGTTCGATGCGCTTTTCGAACATGGCTGGATCAGGCCGCGTGGCCGTCGCCAGACCCCGGGTCGGCCGACAACATGGGGTACAACGGACGGTTTTCTCGATCATTTTGGCCTTGAAAACATCAAGGACCTGCCGGGAATCGAAGAATTGAAGTCAGCCGGGCTGCTCGACAAGCGTCCGGCCATCGACGCCTACCGAATTAGCGGCGAGGTTGCCGCGTCGGCTGCGGATGTCGCGCATAATGATGGTTTTGAAAATAACGGGGACACTGAGGCCGATCTTCCCCTTGCGGCCGACCTGGAAGACGATGAGGGGGCTGAAATTACGGATGAAATGCAGCCCGAACCCATTGATCCCGATGACGGCGCGCCTGAGTTTTCCGACGCAACCTGAACATTGTTGTTTTCAGTCCCTGTTCATTTAATATTCTGCAAAACAACTACTTGAGAATGAAGGCGTTTGCGGCGTTGCTCTGCCATAGTGTTTCTGCCATTATCCGCCCTCCGAATTTACCAAGATACGAGTGAGAAATAAATATGGGTGCATTTAGCATTTGGCATTGGGTTATCGTTCTGGCGGTTGTCCTTGTCCTGTTTGGTGGCAAAGGCAAGATCTCCGCGCTGATGGGTGATTTTGGCAAAGGCCTTAAGTCCTTTAAAAAGGGCATGAAGGATGATGAAGGCGAGAAAGCCGAAGGTTCCGAAGACGCCCCGAAATTGTCCGGGGACAAAACGGAAACCGTCGACCAGAGCGCTTCTGAAGAAAAAAAGAGCGGTTGATTTTCTGATATCCGTTGAACCGGGGGCCTGTTTCGGCCCTGCCTTCTTCTTTAATTTTTCCGGGAGTACCCTCTCGCCATGTTCGATATTGGCTGGCAGGAACTGTTTATTGTCGCCGCACTGGGCCTGATCGTTGTTGGACCCAAGGATTTGCCGCGCGCTTTGCGAACCGTCATGGGACTGGTGCGCAAGGGACGCCTGCTGGCGCGCGATTTTCAGGATGGTCTGGACGAAGTTGTTCGTGAAGCCGATCTGGAC
>JADHSW010000120.1 GCA_016776705.1 Rhodospirillales bacterium | reverse complement strand
CGCGGTGAAAGATCGGCCATGGTCCTGGCAAAATTACTGGCATTGTCCACACTCGCAAAACTGCCGATTACGAGATAACGCTTGTTGCCATCAATCAACTGTGACGTCGGCACGGAAATTGGCCCGTCATCCCCGGTTTCAGCCACTTCCTGTGTCGTTTCAGGAGTCGGTGTCGGTTTTTCTTTTTCAGGTCTTGCCGGGACTTCAGCAATCGATTTTTCCGGCGCCAGGAGTTCTTTCGGACTGGCCAGCATCCAGTCACGATGATCGATACGCATCGCCCAAGCATTGCCGATGCCAGCCTGCTTAAGGGTTCGGCGCATCATGTTTTTTTGTTCGCTGGCAAATGGCCCCACTGCAACACGGTAAACTTCTACCCCATCCAGTCTGGACGCCATCACTGCCGGGCCCAGATTGCTATATTTTTCAACCAGCCCCCGCGCATTTTTACGGTTGGAAAAACTTCCGATTACGTAATAAAGGTCAGCCTTCAGGCTTTCGCTCCAAACGCGTTTGCCGGCGATCATCAAGCGCTGGCCTTTGCTTGACGAAGTTGCCGTGTTGGCTATGACAGCCGGCGCGATTTCAGGACTTCCAGCCGCCGTTTCAAATTTTGCGAGCTCGGCGATCTGTTCCTCTGGCGTGGAAAGCTCTGTTGAACTTTCCTTGCCTGAATTTTCTGGCTCGATTGCGGCAATCGCGAAAGTGCCGGCATCATCGTTTTCGTTGCAAACTTCATCCCCTTTAAGCCCACGCCAAAGAGCGCAGTCTTTTTGTGCGATCATTGAAAGGCCGTGATCGGAAATAGATTTCTTTGTGGCCAGAAATGATATGCCATCAAGGGCCCAAGAAGCGATTTGAACGGGCACGGGCAGCGCGCATCCAGAAAGGAGCACCGTACACACGATGACCGAGAGTCCTCTTCCCACACCCATATCCCTGCTTTTCATTTTTTGTGCTTCTCAAGCGGGTTTTATTAAATTTCTCTGCCTAGGGCCGGATTATGGCCGTTATCCGTTCTTTTCACCAGCAAATATGAGCCTGTTCTCCTATCACACTTTATTTCACTTTTGCATTGTCCTTCCCGAAATTCCGGTTTTGCGCGACTTTCCAGGGTTTTCACTCATTTTTTTATTTTTTATTTGGTGAATTGGCAGATCAATGGACAGTCGGGGTTTTCCTTGGGCAACTTAACCTCTATACCTCTGACATGCCCATGATTACAGACACGGCGTCCCTGGATGCCTTTTGCAAGAGCCTTTCCGGAACGCCATTTATTACGGTTGATACGGAATTTATGCGTGAATCGACCTACTGGCCGGTGCTTTGCCTGATTCAGGTTGCCGGCCCAGATGACGCTCGCGCCATCGATGCTCTGGCTCCGGGAATTGATCTTGCGCCGTTGTTTGATCTTCTGGATGACCCGTCTATATTGAAAGTGTTCCATGCTGCCCGGCAGGATCTGGAAATTTTCTACCATTTGATGGGCCACCTACCAGTTCCGGTTTTTGATACACAGGTCGCTGCCATGGTCTGCGGTTTTGGCGATTCAGTTGGTTATCAGACCCTGATAGCCAAATTAACGAAGGCGCGAATCGATAAATCTTCGCGCTTTACCGATTGGTCCCTGCGTCCCCTGAGTGATAGGCAAATTACCTACGCCCTGTCCGATGTCACACATCTACGCGATGCCTACCGCAAACTGAGAAGCAAACTTGAAGCCAACGGTCGGGAAGGCTGGCTGGACGAGGAAATGGCGATTCTGGAATCACCGGAGACTTATGATCCTGACCCCCACCAGACATTCCGTCGCATCAAGGCAAGAGGCTCAAGCGCCCGTTTTCTGGCTGTCCTGCGTGAATTGTCCGCCTGGCGAGAACTGGAAGCGCGAAAGCGTGATCAACCGCGCAATCGAATCCTGCGCGATGAAGCCCTGTTGGAAATAGCACACCATACCCCAAAAACGGTGAAAGACCTGGAGCGCACACGCGGCCTGGGACGAAAAATGGCGGAAGGACCTTCCGGCGCGCGATTGCTCGAAGCCGTAAAAACCGGACTGGAAATTCCGGATGAGGACTGTCCCAAACCCGAAAACAAACAGGAACTACCCCGCGGATTGGGGCCGGTCATTGATTTACTACGGGTCCTGCTGAAGGTGAAATGCGACGATGGCGATGTCGCCCAGAAATTATTGGCCTCGGCCGGTGACATTGAACTGATTGCCGCTTTTGGCGAGGACGCTGACGTTCGTGCCATGTCTGGATGGCGACGTCAATTATTCGGCGAAGACGCCTTGAAATTAAGAAACGGCGATATCGGCTTCGTAATCAGGAACAAGCGTCTTTGCCTGATGAAACCTGCCGAAAACGGTTCCGATTAATCAATACCGGGCTTCAGACCGACTGATCGAGCCAGCGTCTTAAGTCGTCTTTCGACAGTCTCGCTAATAAATAAATTTCTCCCTTCCGGCACCTTCAGGATCAGCTTCTTGTTGCTGACATTTAATGCCGTGCGCGACAGCAGCCCCGGCGCACTTCCTGACAAGGTGTGAGCAAGCCTTAAGGCCAGCCCAACCACATTGACCCAGGCCTGCTGACCGGGATCAAGCAGTGAGCGAACAGGTGAAACCAGTATTGATTCAGGGTCACCGTTGTAACGAACGTATATGGCCTCTGCCAGCAACACCCGATTGGGATGGGTCAACCCGGCGAAAGGAATCCTGAGCACCCGATGGAAAGCATGTTCGGCCCTATAATCTGGGTGTTCATCCCAACCAATATCACTTAACAGGCAAGCGGCATAACGCAGGCGTTTTTCGGCGGAATTTTCATCCGGAAAAAGCGGCGTCATCCATTCCAGAATTTCATTTCCGCGAAGGGAAAAACGGCCAATTCTGTCTAAAAAGCTTTTACAGGCATCAATTAACGGATCTTTCTGGCGAAGTTTGTCAGGCAGAATTTCCAGCAACTGGCCTTCGCGCATTCCAAATCCTGAAAAGGTCAGGGTCTTCGGTTCCGCGACGCGAATAAGCGTTTCCAGGACCATGGCCGCAGCAGGCAAGGTATCCATGCGGCGACTCGGTATGCTGGAAATGCGCTGCAGGCTGCCCTTGCTCAATCCGGCGACGACCTTGCTCAGCCTCAAGGCATCGTCTTTGCGTAGGGAAAAATTATCGACGACGTGCAAGGGGTGCTCAATCTGCTCGATAAAAATGCGCGCCAATGACCGCCAGGAACCACCGATGGCATACAACGTGCGACTCCTGGCGTTCGATATCCAGGGAAGCTCCGCCAGGCTTTCTTCTATCAACGATCTGGCCGCCGCAGTTCCTTTATCCATGGCGTCGGCTAATCGCAAATGACCAAGCGCCAATGTCCCCTGCTCCCCGAATTCGCCACTGTTTAACGCCACAAGATCCAGACTACCGCCCCCCAGATCACCAACAAGTCCATCTGCTTTCGGGACACCGATTAGCAGACCCAGAGCTGCCAACCTGGCTTCTTCCGGTCCGCTCAAAACCTGTACATCAAGGTCAAAGCGACGCTTGATCTCGGCAACGAAATCCGGGCCGTCGGTGGCGTCGCGTACAGCTGCTGTCGCCACCAGTTTTAGATGATCAGCCCCCATCGCCGTGCTCAGGTTAATAAACCGGGACAGACTGGCAAGGGCGTTTTCAACTCCCTGCGGGTTTAGTCGCCCGCTCGCTGCCAGGCCGCGGCCCAATTCGCACTGGGCTTTTTCGTTAAACATGGGAATGGGAAGGCGCAACGGCGCATCGTAGACGACAAGGCGCACGGTGTTGGAGCCGATATCGACAATGGCGACCTTGCCGGGGCCATTAGACGCGGGGTGAAGGGAGGAAATCGCCCCGCTCATCAGGTTTGTTTCAAAACCAGATGGGGTGGAGCGCTGTGGTCATCTTCCCTGGCGCTGCCGCGACCAGACAGGCTTGGATTGGTCATGAAATAGGTATGGGCATTGAACAGGGAATTCGCTTTATCCACTTCAACCACATCACTGATTCGCGAATAGACGCCATCAGGTCCAAGGGTCCAGCTTTGTTCAACGTCATTCAGGTTTGCTACCATGATTTCATCCAACACCTGCGCGTGCACCGTCGCGTCTTTGACCGGGACCATAACCTCGACCCGCCAGTCCATATTGCGCTGCATCCAGTCCGCCGACGAAATGAACACCTTAGCCTTTCTTGAAGGCAGCTTATGGCCTGATCCAAATACAAAGAGGCGGCTGTGCTCCAGGAAACGCCCGACGATGCTCTTGACGCGAATATTTTCCGACAGCCCGGGAACACCTGGCTTGAGACAACAAATACCCCGCACAACAAGATCAATCTTCACGCCGGCATTTGAAGCCCGATACAGCGTATCGATAATTTCAACATCGACGAGAGAATTCATCTTTGCCCAAATGCTGGCGGGGCGACCGGCAACGGCATGGTCGATTTCATCCTCCAGATATTTCAGCAATGTAGCGCGCATGTCGATGGGAGATGCGGACAGGTGTTCAAGTTTTTCAGGACGCGCCGTTCCGGTCATGAAATTGAACATCTTCGCTGCATCACGGCACAGTCCTTCATCACAGGTAAAGAATGATAAATCTGTGTAAACTTTCGCCGTATCGGGATGGTAATTACCGGTGCCGAAATGGACATAGGCGCGCATTCCCTTGCCGCTACTCGAATGGCGGACAACAAGGCTGACTTTGGCGTGAACCTTCTTGTCGGGAAGACCGTAAACCACCTGCGCCCCGGCCCGTTCCAGATTTCGCGCCCAGCGAATGTTCGCTTCTTCATCAAATCGGGCCTTCAATTCGACCATGGCGGTAACGGATTTTCCCGCTTCGGCGGCTTCGACAAGCGCCTTGACGATGGGCGAGTCGTCACTGGTTCGATACAGGGTCTGCTTAATCGCCACCACCTTCGGGTCCTGGGCAGCCTGGCGCAGGAACTGTACAACAACGTCAAAACTTTCATAAGGGTGGTGAACAACGATGTCTTTCTTGCGAATGGCCGCGAAGCAATCACCGGCGAAATCGCGAATACGTTCCGGGAAGCGAGCGTGGAAAGGCTCAAACAGAAGCTCCGGAAGCTCATCGACAATCAGTTGCCGGGTTTCAGCAACCCCCAAAAGGCCATCCTGATGCACAATATCATCCGGGCTAAGCCCCAGGTTTTCCGTTACCAGATTTTGTAATTCTTCCGGCGTTTCCGAACTGAAGCACAGCAAGATGGTGCTGCCACGACGGCGACGCTTAAGGGCTGATTCAAACGTCCGCACCAAATCTTCTGCTTCTTCATCAACCTCCACGACACTGTCGCGGATCAGGCGAAATGCCCCGGATTTTAGCAAGGTAAAATCGGGAAACAGCTTATCCAGGAAAAGCCCGATAACATCTTCCACAGGAATAAACCGAATATCATCGCCCGGCAGTCTGATGAAACGCTTCAACAGATGCGGAATCGGCAACAGGGCGCGCAATTCTTCCGCATTAGCGTTACGAGTTAACTTAAGGATCAGCGAAAATCCCAAATTAGGCATAAAGGGGAACGGGTGTGCGGGATCAATGGCCAGGGGCGTTAACACCGGAAACACCTGCTCCATGAAATATCCATCCAGCCATTCCAGGTCTTCACCGGATAATTCGTTCGAGGACAAAACCGACAGCCCCACCTCGCGCAGTTCCTTGAACAGGGCAAGCAGGCAAATCTGCTGTTCGA
The DNA here is from genome assembly GCA_016776705.1 of Rhodospirillales bacterium. GTDB lineage: Bacteria > Pseudomonadota > Alphaproteobacteria > Rhodospirillales > JABHCV01 > JACNJU01. The sequence continues at coordinate 3,136 of JADHSW010000120.1, read as the reverse complement.
CTATCAGTTGGGAAGCGGATTCGTGAATGGCTTTCAACTGCTGGACAGGGGTCAGGCCGTCTTGACTTTGGGTGACGACACCAGCGCGAACCTGGCCTTTAAGGCCTGCCACACGAACCATGTAGAATTCATCAAGATTGATTGCTGAAATCGACAAAAAACGAAGCCGTTCCAGCAGGGGATGTCTGGGGTTGTTGGCTTCGCCCAGAACCCGTGAATTGAAAGCCAGCCAGGAAAGCTCCCGGTTAATGAAGCGTCTTCTGGTCTCAGCCGTAATGTCCTGCAACTCGGCATCATCGGTCGGCGCAACAAGTTTGGCCACCGAAGCAGTGTTCTTTACTTTGTTTATTGGGTTTTCACTCATATCACTGATTCTACAGATAAATAACCAGCTTGTCATGCCACGCCTTAAGGCTATGCTGCAAGCAGATTGAAAAAATGTAAATGTGATAAATGAAGAACCTGTATCTGCTACGGCACGCAAAAGCGAGTTGGGGAAAACCGGGAACCGGTGATTTCGAACGCCCCCTGGAAGAACGCGGCATTGAGGCGGCGCGTTTGATGGGGCATTTTATGGCGTCATCCGATATGCGGCCAGACTTTGTCCTGTGTTCCGCCGCCGCCCGGGCGCAACAGACATTTTCCTGTTTTCTGGATGGATATGGTGAAAGCCTTGAAAGCCGTATCGAGGAAACGCTCTATTTGGCCGACCCGGGAATCATTGCAGGACATCTCGGTTCCCTACCCGATCACATTAAATCCGTGCTCGTTGTCGCTCATAATCCGGGGCTGCAATGCTTGGCCCTGGATTTGAGCACAGGCGCAAATGAAGACAGGCAGCGCCTTACCGAAAAATTCCCAACCGCCGCTCTGGCCGCGTTGAACTGCGATCAACCGGGCTGGTCACCAGTCAACAAAGGTACTTTTACCCTGCAGGGATATTTCACCCCAAAAAGGCTGCAGGTAAAAATAATTTAATTAACTGGTGCGATCTGGATATCGCCAACGGCGGCATAGTCGATGTTGGTGCCGTCACCGTCCAGATCGATGATCACGACATCGCCTGCGATGTGCATTTCGTCTTCGGGATGGGTATTGAAAAAATTCCATACGTAGCAGGCGGCAAGGGTTTCCTCAGGTCCTGAACTGCCGTCTTTTCCACTAGCGACGAAGTTCCCCAGTACCTCCCGCGCTTTTAGCAATTCATCTTCCACATGGGCCTTGTCCAGACCAATTCCCCTGGTGAAGTCCTCGAAACGATCATCGGGAATGGTGAAATCGGCGACAACGCCTGCTTGAAAGTACGTAATTTTTCTCATTTTTTTGAATTTTCCTGTTTCCTACAAAGTGCCCGGATAACTGCCACCGTCGATGAGCAGGTTTTGTCCGGTAATATAGCCAGCCTGGGCGCTGCAAATAAAAGCGCACAGCTCGCCGAATTCTTCAGGGTCGCCAAAACGACCGGCCGGGTTTGACGCCATTCGCGCGGCGCGAATTTCATCCATGGACATACCCGAGGACTTGACGGCGCCTTCAAGGGTTGCATTCAGGCGATCTGTGTCGAACGGCCCCGGTAGAATCGAATTCAGGGTGACGTTGTGGGCGACCGTCTTGCGCGCCAGTCCGGCGCAAAATCCGGTCAAGCCTGCGCGGGCGCCGTTGGACAATCCTAATATGTCAATCGGCGCTTTAACCGCAGCCGAGGTGATATTGACAATGCGTCCGAACTTGCGCTCGATCATGCCATCAACCGTCGCCTTGATCATGAAAATAGCACTCAGCATATTGGCGTCGATTGCGGCGATCCAGTCGTTACGATCCCAGTCGCGGAAATCGCCGGGCGGCGGACCGCCAGCATTATTGACCAGAATGTCAGGGTCCGGACAGGCATTCAGGGTCGCGGCCTGTCCTTCCTGGGTAGTGATGTCGGCAATTACCATGGTCACGGTTGCGCCCGTCAGCTTGTTGATTTCCTTCGCCGTGGCTTCCAGGGGACCCGCATTGCGGGCCGTAATGGTGACATCCGCCCCCTCACGCGCCAGTGAGATCGCGCATGCTCGCCCCAATCCTTTGGAAGCCGCCGTTACCAGGGCCTTTTTATCTTTAATACCCAAATCCATTGTCTGCCCATTTACACCTTTCTTTCGTTCAGTTCCTGCAAGACCCGGCGAGCCAGTGGAACCGTAATACGTCTTTTTTCAGCCATCGCCAGTTTGTCGGTCGCATCGACAAACTGTCCAAGCGCGTCGAAGGAACGCTCAATGCGGGCCTGCACAAAAGCGACGACGTCACTGTCGACCTTAAGTTGGCGATCAGCAAATTGTTTGACCAGAACCGCCGCCAGCAAAGAATCATCCGGTGATCCGATTTGGGTTACCGTCGCCGTCTTCAGCCGCGATGACAAATCCGCAAGAGACAACGGCCAGCGTGCCGGAGGCGTCGCCGCCGTCATCATCATACTAACGCCGTTCTCCAGCGCCGTGTTGTAAAGGTGCAAAAGCGCAACCTCAAGCTCTGCTTTGTCATTTCCTTCAAAGGCCCGGTCCAGATCATCCAGAAGACAGGCTGAAAAACCATCCAGCAACGCCGGGGGGGCCTTTTCCAGCAAGTCGGTGGACGAAATGTTTACCGCCCCCGATTTTGCCAGAAACACCTGGGCCAGGTGTGACTTGCCACACCCAACAGGCCCATGAATGACCATGGCAATGGACGGCCAATCCGGAAAGCGGTCGATCCATGAAACGGCGTTCTCGTTACATGGTGTGACGAGAAAGTCATCGCCGGTCAATGCCGGGCGGTGGTTAAAATTCAAAACAAGTTGCGCAGGGGCCATCAGTCTTTTTCGGTCTTTTCACTGTCGTAGAAATGACTGTCCAGATATCGGGAAATCCCGAAGCGAACCAGAACCCCGATCACAGCTGTTACAGGAACCGCCAGCAGAACACCGGTAAATCCGAACAACGCGCCACCGGCAAGCAACGCGAAGATAACCCAGATTGGATGCAAACCTACTCGTTCACCGACCAGTTTCGGGGTTAAAATGTAACTTTCGGCCGTCTGCCCGGTCAGGAAGATAGCGACGACGATGAGGATTGGCACCCAGTCTGAAAACTGCGCCAGGGCGATCCCTGCCCCG
>JADHSW010000119.1 GCA_016776705.1 Rhodospirillales bacterium | reverse complement strand
AACATTGACGGCATTGGCCCGTCGGTGGCTGAAGACCTGATTGCCTTTTTTGATGAAGAACATAACCAGGATGTTGTCGCCGATCTTGAAGAGCAACTGACCATTGAAGATTATATCGCTCCCGATGTGGGCGCGTCCCCCGTCGCGGGCAAGACTGTCGTCTTCACCGGTTCGCTTGAAACCATGAGTCGGGGCGAGGCCAAGGCAAAAGCAGAAAATCTGGGTGCCAAGGTAGCGGGATCGGTCTCCAAAAAGACCGATTTCGTCGTTATTGGCGCGGATGCGGGATCAAAAGCCCGCCGGGCGCAAGTGCTGGGCGTCACCTGTTTAAGCGAGCAAGAATGGTTAGATTTGGCCGGAAATTGAGGCGCCATCCTTCAAACCAATGACAATCGAAAATATATCAATTCCTGAATCGTATGATATCGAAGATGCTACCTGTGTCGCCATCGATTTTGAGACGGCAAGCTCAAGCCGGGCAAGCGCCTGTTCCATTGGCGTAACCTGGTTTGACGACATCAGGATTATTCGAACCGCCCATCGGCTTATCCAGCCCTATGACATGATTTTCAGCGGATTCAACATTTCCATCCATGGCATCTACCCGGAAGATGTAGAGGATGAGCCGGAATTTCCGGAAATCTGGCAGGAATTGCTCCCGTTGATAAAGGACAGGGTCGTTTTAGCCCATAACGCGGCGTTCGATATGAGTGTCCTGCGTGCCAGCCTTGATCGTTATGAGCTTCCATGGCCGGAGCTGTCGTACCTGTGCACGGTTAAAATCGCCCGAGCGGCGTGGCCCGAACTGCCAAACCATAAGCTTCCGACCGTCAGTAAACATATTGAGTTTTCCCTCGATCATCACTCGGCGGCCAGTGATGCCGAAGGTTGTGCATCAATCGCCATTGCCGCGGCCAGAAGCCGGGGCGTGTCAACCATTAATGAGTTACCGGAATGCCTTGATATAAAAATGGGAGAAGTTACGCCAAATGGCTACAGCCCCTGTTCATCGCAAAATCGCAGAAATTAATAATGGCCTAGATAATGTCCGATGCGATGAAAAGCATCTAAAAACTCTTTCTCAGTTTTCTCATCTAAAATCAACTTTTTCTCTCCTACCCGAAGAAACATTTGTTGATGTCCAAGGTAGGACGTGGTGCCAGCCTCAACATCAATGGTTTCTACACTCTTCGGATTATCATCATGGATAATATTTTCAAAGTAAGTGGTAGTTCCCATAATAGCCTAATACTAGTAAAAAGAGAAAAATTTATAAGCACGCACAATTATTAGTCAATTAATTGATTAAAAAAAGGGAGCCACAACGGGCTCCCTTAATTTTTGTATCGCCTCTAGAACCTAGTGCAGCCGGGTTGGCAGTTCCTTGATAGCGGCGTCGATCAGGGCGTCACCCTTTTTGCCGGCTACCTTTTCGGCAAGGATGCGGCGGCTGGCTTCCAGGGCGACGTCGATTGCGGCGGCGCGGATTTCGTCGCGTGCCGAAATTTCGGCCTGGGCGATACGATCCTTTGCCTGACGCTTGCGGCGTTCGATCATGGCGTCAAGGTCCCTGGCGGCCTTTTCTGCCAGATAGTCGGCCTCGCCTTTTGCCCGATCAGAAATAGCCTGGGCTTCGCCAGCGGCGTCGCGCTGTTTGCGCTCGAACGATGCAAGCAAGTCCTGGGCTTCTTCGCGCAAGCGGGTCGCTTCTTCAATATCCGTGCGAATGCCTTCTGAACGTTCGTCCAGGGCGGCTGATACTTTCAGATAAACGGTTTTGCCGATAAGCGCGATGGTAATGATAAAGGCGACCAGTACAAGGAATTGCGGATCCTCGTAAAAAGCGCCATGACCACCTGCGGCAGCTTCGGATGCGTGGGCTACGCTAATCATTGGCGTTCCTCCATGATTGCGCTAATCACCTTGGCGACTTCTGCTTCGCTCAGGCTTTCGCCGGAAACCTTCTCGGCGGCACAAAGGGCAACCTCGGAGGCGACTTCGCTCAAACCGGCCATCGCAGTGTTTTTTGCTTCCAGAATCCGGGCCTCTGCGTCCTGGATTTCAGCTTCCAGTTCTCTGCTCAGTTCGGCCTGCTTTTTGGCGGCTTCATCGGCGATGCGATTGTGGGTTTCAAGCATGATCCCGTGGGCTTCGGCGCGGGCTTCGGCCAGGGCTTTTTCGTAAGCCTGGGCGGCAACTTCGGCCTCTTCCTTAAGGTTTTCCGCCTTTTTCAGGTTGTCTTCGATCTTGTGCTGGCGTTCTTCCAGAACCTGAGATATCCGGGGAAGGGCGACCTTTGCCATCATCAGATAAAGCACGACGAAAGTAATCGCCAGCCAGATCAATTGCGGCGGGAAGGTCGCGATATCCAACTGCGGCAAGCCTGCCGCCTGGGCAGGTGCACCACCAAGGGCGGCAATAGCAGCCAAGGCGGAGATCGATGTGAACGCGGTTTTCAAGATCCGCATGGAATGCTCCTGATTTCTAAATCAAACTACATTCAAATGCAGCTTGACCTTGTTCTACTTAATCCGGCGGTTATGTTTCAAACCGCCGGTTTCGTCAGCGTTAACGGACGATATTTTTTAAGTGAACAGGATCAGGAACGAGATCAGCAGTGCGTACAGCGCAACAGCTTCAACCAGGGCGAAGCCGAGCATGGCAAGGCCGAAGACCTGACCGCGAGAGGCAGGGTTACGAGCGATTGAGCTGATCAGCGATGCGAAGATGTTGCCGATACCGGCACCAACACCACCAAGTCCAATAACGGCAAGGCCGGCACCAATCATTTTTGCGGCATCAAGTTCCATAGTCCAAATTCCTTAGTTTCTAAGATTTATCAAAGTTGTCGTTAAGTGATAAGCGTCGTTTTCTTACGCCTAATGCAGGTGAATGGCATCGTTCAGGTACAGGCACGTCAAAACCGTGAAGACGTAGGCTTGCAGGAACGCTACCAGAAATTCAAAGGCCGTCAGGGCAACATCAACCGTCAGCGGCGCCCAGCCACCAAGAATGCCAAGCGGAATAATAAAGCCCGCGAATACCTTCATCATCGTGTGTCCGGCCATCATGTTGGCAAACAGGCGGATGGAAAGGCTGATGGGGCGTGAAAGATAGGACAAGACCTCAATCGGGACCAGAACCGGCGCCATGACCATGGGAACACCGCTGGGCAGGAAGAAGCTGAAAAAGTGCAGCCCGTGACGCGCGATGGCGATAACGGTAACGCCCAGGAACACCACGGTCGCCATGGTAAAGGTAACGGCGATATGGCTGGTGAAAGTAAAGGCGTAGGGGATCAAACCGATCAGGTTCGCAAACAGGATGAACATGAACAGGGAAAAGATGAACGGGAAGTACTTGCGGCCTTCGGTGCCGACGTTGTCTCGTATCATGCCTGCTATAAATTCGTAGCTGAGCTCGGCCAGGGATTGCATGCGCCCGGGAACCAATGAGCGCTGGCGCATGCCAATGGAAAGGAACGCGCTAATAGCGACGACCGTGATGACCATGAATAGGCCTGCATTTGTCAGCGAAGCATCAACCGTCCCAAGTTGAATCGGAACAAGGGTTTTGATTGTGAATTGCTCTAGGGGGTTCGCCACTTTATTTGTCGCCCGATTCCTTGTTGTTTCCACTAGCGCCGTCAGGCGCGTCGTCTCTATTCAATTGCGACACAACGCCCCCGGAAGGCTCTCTGTATCCGGTTGCCATGCCAAGGCCGCTTGCCGCACGGTAAACATTCAAAACCCCGGCACCAGCGCCGAGGAAAAAGAACACTACCAAAAACCAGGGCTTCGTTCCCAACCAGTTATCCAGAAAATACCCGATAGCAACACCAACGATCAGGGCCGCCACCATTTCGGTGCCGATGCGAATGGCCATGCTGTATCCGGACATTTCCTCTTTTTCGAGCGAGGAACCCGTTTGATTGCCAGCTTGGCGATTGCGTGCCTGTTGTAGGCGCTTATCAAGGTCTTCCAGCGTCTCGGGGGGGTCGTTGTCGCTCATATCATTAGCGCGCTTTCAAACGTCCCCGTCGGGTCGGAACAATGCCTCAAATCCGTGCGGAAATTAAAGCCCCGCAGGGGGCCTGTCAAGGTGCAATGGAGTGTACATAAGTATTTGATAATATTAAGAAAAGTACTCACGGAATCGCATTTTGTTGCGCTGCAACAATGGGTTAGGCTGTCTTTCGTAAGTCTTCTGCGCTCTTAAGGTCCACAGAAACTAGCTGTGAGACGCCCCGTTCGGACATTGTGACGCCAAAAAGGCGGTCCATTCGGGCCATCGTCAGGCGGTGGTGGGTGATGACAAGGAATCGCGTGGTGCCGGTTGCCGCCATCTCGCTGAGCATGGTGCAGAACCTGTCGACGTTGGCATCATCCAATGGTGCGTCAACTTCGTCCAGCACACAAATTGGCGCCGGATTGGTCAAAAACACGCCAAACAACAGTGCCAGGGCCGTCAGCGCCTGCTCGCCACCAGACAGCAAGGAGAGCACCTGCAGGCGCTTGCCCGGTGGGCTGGCCATGATCTCAAGTCCCGCTTCCAGGGGGTCGTCGGAATCTGTCAGCGTCAGATGGGCGCGACCGCCACCGAACAGGCGTACGAAAAGTTCCTGGAAGTGTTTATCGACCTCGCGGAAGGATTCCAGCAAACGTTGACGACCTTCGCGGTTCAGCTCTGAAATGCCCTTGCGAAGCTTAGCGATGGCCTCGATCAGATCGTCGCGTTCCGTTACCAGGGTATCCAGCTGTTCGGACAGCTCAAGCGTTTCCTGTTCGGCACGCAGGTTGACCGGGCCCATGGTGTCGCGCTCGCGCACCAGCCTTTCGACCTTGCGTTCGCTGCCTTCAAGGTCGGGCAACTCCTTGCCTTCAACAAGGTCGGCAATTTCCAACAACTGATCAGGGGTGGCGTCCAGTTTATCCAGAACCCGTTCCACGATGCCTTCGCAGGCCTGTTCGGCTTGTTCGACCAGACCCTGGAAGCGAACCCGGTTTTCCCGCGCTGCGGCAAGATCGGCTTCCGCCTTGCGCAGGGTTTTGTCGGCCTCGGCAAGATTAGTTTCGGCAATCGCGAGTTTGTCGGCGGCTTCCTGGCGACTCTTTTCCGACTGGTAAATGCTCGCCAGCAAGATACCGCGCTTCTCCTCAATTTCATCTGGCATCGCGGCAAAGCGGTCTATTTCAGCCTTTTCGGATTTTTGGCGTTCGCTCAACTGATCGATCTGGTGAAGAGCGCCTTCATTGCGCCCACGCCAGTTGGTAAGTTCGCGCTCAATATCGCTTAGGCGGCGGCGGCGATCCTCGGCGGCGCGAACCAGGGTGTCAAAGGCGCTTTGACATTCGACCTGAACAGTTCTGCGCTCGGCAAGATCGGCTCGAAGGGCGGTAATTTTTTCGCGGGCGGCTTCGGTGTCGGGAAGGGCGGCGATGGCTTCGCGGGATTCAACCGTGCGGGCTTCGGCTTCTTCTATATCGGTTTTGATAGCTCCGGCGGTTTCGATCAGCGCTGACAGTCTGGAGGAATGATGAGCGGCTTTTTCCTTGAGGTCGGTCAAAACGTCCCGGGCCTGACCATAGGCGGTGTCGGCGCTGTGGGCGTCGGCGCGGGCTTCGCGTTCGGCAACCTGGGCCTGATCGGCTTTCTCGCGGGCCTTATCAACTTCAGCTTCTGCAGCGGCGACATCGGCGCGGGCGTCGGCAAGGCCGTCGCGAATCGTATTCAGGCGATTGCGCTGTTTAAGGCGGGCAGCAGCCGCGGTTTCCGCGCCAGCGCTCATGGTAAAGCCGTCCCAGCGCCACATGGCGCCATCGCGGCTGACCAGACACTGACCCTGTTTCAAATCTTCGGCAAGACGCGCCCCTTCGGCCTCGTCATAGACAATACCAATCTGGCCCAGGCAACGTTCCAGGGCAGCAGGACCTGATACGAATTGGCTCAATGGTTCAGCCCCTTGCGGCAGGGCGGCGGGCTGCGCGAAGGGCAGCAGAGTGCGCCAGCGAACCGGTGCGGGCTCTTCTGTCGATGCGGACAGGTCCTCACCAAGGGCTGCGCCAAGGGCGGCTTCGAAACCCGGATTGACGGTGACTTCGTCAATCATGGCGGGCCATTCGTCGGAATCACCGGCCTTCAGGACATCGGACAAGGCCTGTTCTTCGGCCAGCAGTCGGGTCAGGGTTGACTGGGTGGCGTGTTGCCGGGAAACCGATTGGGAAATCGCCTCGGCGGCCTGTGTTCTGGCCTGGTCGGCGGCCTCGGCCCGATTGCGGGCGTTTTCACGTGCGCCATGCTGGTTTTCAAGGGTCGTTTCGGCTTCAGCCAGGACGACAGGATCGATGGCATCTGCTTCAACCCGGGCGCGATGCTCTTCGGTTTCGGCGGCGCGTGATTTCAGGCGGGTCGTCCGGTGGGTCAGGTCATCCAGGGTTCGGTTAAGACTGGTGCGCCGGGCTTCGTCTCCGGCGAACTGATCGGTCAGGCCGCTTAATTCACCGTCCAGCCCTTCGACGATTTTGTTGGCCTCGAACAGGGCTTCACCGGCCAGGCGACCGCTTTCTTCTTCTCCCTGTTGGGCGGCAGAAATGGCTTCGCGTTCTTCGTCCAGGGTTTGAATGGCCTGGGTTGCGTCCTTAGCCAGTAATTTTTCGCGCTCGATATCGGCGGAAATTTGCTCAAGACGTCGCTCGGCTTCCTTGAGAGCATCTGCAATGCGCTTTTCTTCGGCGTCAAGGCCGTCACGGGCGACTGTCAGGCGGTGCAGTTCTGCGGACGCCTTGGCTTCCAGTTGCCGAAGGTTTGGCAGATCCGTTGCAGCTCCTGCTTGGGCAGTCGTCGCGCTGGCGGCAAGGCGGGTCAACTCTTCAACGAGGACCGAAGATTCTTTTAGTTCGACCCGGTGCTTGTCCAATTCGCCTGAAGCGGCAATCCAGCGCAAATGATAAAGCGTCGCTTCCGCCTTGCGGATGTGTTCAGACAGGTTGCGGTAGCGATTGGCCTGTCTGCTCTGCTTCTTGAGTCCCTGCATTTGTACTTCAAGGGTGGCGAGGATGTCTTCCAGGCGATCCAGATTGGTTTCCGCACCGCGCAGGCGCAATTCAGCCTCGTGACGGCGTGAATGCAGGCCGGTGATGCCGGCAGCCTCTTCAAGCAGGGAACGGCGCTGGGATGGCTTGGCATTGATAACCGCCCCGATGCGTCCCTGGCTGACCATGGCCGTCGAGCGTGCGCCGGTCGCAGAATCGGCAAACAGCAACTGCACGTCCTTGGCCCGCATTTCCTTGCCGTTTACCCGGTAGGTCGAACCCTTTTCACGCTCGATCCGGCGCGAGATGTCCAGTTCTTCGAATTCATTGAACTGAGCCGGTGCGGTGCGTTCATTATTATCAAGGTTCAGGACCACTTCGGCGATGTTGCGCGCTGGGCGCTGGGCGGTGCCACCAAAGATGACGTCTTCCATTCCGCTGCCGCGCATTTGCTTGGCCGATGTTTCTCCCATCACCCAGCGCAGGGCTTCAACAAGGTTCGATTTGCCGCATCCGTTCGGCCCAACGACCCCGGTCAGGCCGGGTTCGATGTGCAGTTCGGTCGGGTCTACAAACGACTTGAAGCCGGTAAGCCTGAGTTTAGAGAAATGAAGCAAATTCTGATTTTCCTGATTTGGTATCCAGGCGCGATAGCCTACTGCTTTTTGGCAAGCGCCTTGTTCAGTATGTCCTTGAAATCGTCGTAGGGAAGATTGCCGGGGACTTTTACGCCTTCAATGAAAAAGGTCGGGGTTGATTCAACACCAAGGTTTTCACTGGCGTCTTTGGAGACTGCCTGAAGGGCTTTAAGAAGTTCCTGGTTGTCCAGGCAATTCTCCACATCGTCAATAGACATTCCGCTGAGTCGGGCAATCCCGGCGATGGCGTCAAACGGCGTGTCACTGTGTGACCATGTTGCCTGTGACCGAAACAGGGCATCTACCATGGGCACGTAATTGTTCTGCCCTGAACAGCGGGCGATCATCGCCGCCGCCATTGCCAGATTACCTAGCGGGAAATCCCAGAACACCAGGCGTACCTTGCCGGTGTCGATGAAATCTTTCTTGATGCTTGGCAGCACATCGGTGTGAAAATTGGCACAATGTGGACACGTCAGAGAAGAATATTCGATCATGGTAACCGGCGCATCGGCGCTGCCGATGGACTTTTCAGCCATTGCTTCAGCCAAAGGCGCATTTCCGGCGAGCGCAGAACTGGCCGAAAAGACGAAAAATGAAAGAACTATCCCTAGTAGGTATTTAGGCAAAACACTCTCCCTTAACACAATATGTAGATGGACTATAGAATCGCCTCAAGCACAGAGTCGACTCCTTTTCAGCCGCTTTCGCGGACATTTTATTTTCGACATCTAAGCCTTTGTTCAATCTAGGCTTTTGGCTTCGAAGGTAGGTACCGTAGAAGGCAATTATGGCTTTTCTTTGAAAGTTTTCCCCAGGATAGCCCTTCCCAGACGCTCCAGCGCCTTCTGCATGTCTTCATCTTTGACTTGGCTCAGGCACTTTGACAAGCTGCGTTCTTCGATTTCGGACAGGGGACGAGGCTGGGATCGTTCATCTTTTGGTCGTTCTGGCAGGGGACCCTGTGTCATGCGAATGCGTTCAACCGCCGCAAATCCGAAATAGGCATTTATCTTTTCAATCAGCACCGGTTCCAGGTGTTGCAATTGCATGGCCAGTCCGCCGTTATCGATGCGCAAATGCAAGGTTCCCTTGTCTTTGCGGCCCTGAGAATGGGTGATTCTTTCGGGCATGCTGTGACCCGCCAGATGTTCGCCAGCAATAAGTTGCCAGTCGTTTACAATGGCCGAATCGGAAAAGCCCCGCCCGCCAAAGATCGGTTTGGTGATCTTGCCTACTTGCTGCGCCAATGTTTTGGGCGGGCCGCCTCTTTTGAGATTTCGATTAGCTGTCATGACTGTAAGAT
>JADHSW010000118.1 GCA_016776705.1 Rhodospirillales bacterium | reverse complement strand
GAAAAGGCAAGCGCATATACAAGCAAGCCATTTCGATTCAGGGGCGTGTTATTCATTAAAGCTCCAAGGACAAAATTCGGTTGCGGCGCACAAGGCAATGCGACAAAAAACAATGCCTTGATATGGGCGATATTTTACATAATAAGACCGCTCCATAAAGTGATACTTCATTGATTTATTAGCAACACATGATACCTTTGGTTTTAGGGTGTCTTCCTGGAAGGTGAGAGGCCGTTTTTTATGTGCGCAATATGATAGGTGTTATAACTTGCGACGGCTTGCTGCAAAGCCACCATCAAGAGAAACAGGGAGAGTACAGTGAAGGTTCTGGTTACGGGTGGGTGTGGATTCTTAGGGTCTCATGTCTGTGAATATTTTGCCGCAAAAGGCGACGAAGTCGTATCCTTCGATAATATGACTAAGTACGAGTTGAAGCGCACCGGCTTTGCCACTGAAAAAGTCCGGGACTTCAACAGGGATTTTTTGCGCTCCATTGACATCGATACCGTCATAGCGGATGTCCGCGACGCCGAAAGCCTGATGGCCCACGCAAAGGGCTGCGACTACATCGTCCACACAGCGGCCCAACCTGCCATGACGATAAGCTGGGAAGAGCCGGAACTGGATATGACGACGAACGTTGTCGGCACCTTCAATGTTCTGGAAATAGCGAGAAAGCTGGAAATTCCCGTCGCCGTCTGCTCTTCAATTCACGTTTACGGAAACGAGATCAATGCCAGCCTGCAAGAGGGGGAAGATCGCTACATCAGAAACCCTGCAGAGATCAATGAAAACTATCCGCTTTTGGAAGGCAAGTTGAGCCCCCTGCACGTCTCGAAGGCATCGGCAGAACTGTACGTTAAAACCTATATCGATACCTATAACATTGAAGCTGCCGTGTTTCGGCTGACCGGCATCTATGGCCCCCGTCAATTTGGCGGCGAGGATCATGGCTGGGTTGCTAATTTCTCTATTCGAAACTTCCTCGACAGGCCGATAACCTTTTTTGGTACGGGCAAGCAGGTCAGGGATATCATTTATGCAACTGATGTCTGTGAGGCGTTTGATGCTTTCTACCAGACCAGAAAATCAGGTGTCTACAATATTGGCGGAGGGTCGAAGACCGCAATCTCCCTTCTTCAATGCGTTGATATTTTGCGAAAAATTACCGGCAAGAAACCCGAAGTTAAATTTGATGCGGATCGATTTGGCGACCTGAGGTACTTTATTTGCGATACAAGCAAGGCCCAGGAAAACCTGGGGTGGAGCGCAAAGACAATGCCCGAAACAGGTATCAGGGAACTGGTTGATTGGCTTGACGAGGTGAAGGACCTTCTCAAATAGTCAGGCGACCATCCTTCCATCAGGTGCCCGCCCTTCAGTTTCTATATTGTCTTAATCATGATTTGGAAGCAGCTTTATGAAAGCCTTAATATTGGCCGGAGGACGCGGAAAGCGGCTCAAGGAGCACAGCCAGCACACAAACAAGTGTATGGTCGAAATCGGCGGCAGGAACGTTATTAACTTCAGCCTCGATTGCGCCTGTCATGACAGTATCGATGAAGTCGTATTAATTGTTGGATACAGAGCCGAAGAAATCATCAATACCTTTGGGATTTCCTACAAGGGGAAACGAATTAGCTATGTCATCCAACGCGAACAGAAGGGCCTTGTTCACGCCATCGAATGCGCCAAGGAAGCCCTGGATGGCCACGACTTCATGTTGCTGCTTGGAGACGAGATTTATACAGAACCCCGGCACGACCAGTTAATCAAGAAGTTCAAGGACGAGAGTTTATTCGTCGCTTGTGGAATGACCAAAGTGGAAGACAGAAACCTGATCAGCAATACGTATTCGGCCCTTTTCGACGAGGACGACACGATCCAGAGGCTAATTGAAAAACCGAACAACCCCCCGAACGACATGATGGGCACCGGAAGCTGCGCATTCAAAAACGAAATTTTCGATTACATTGACGCAACTCCCGTACATCATTTGCGTGAGGAAAAGGAATTGCCCGACCTTATTCAATGCGTCATCGATGACGGGAAGCCAGTCAAATTGTTTAACATCAGTAAGCAATATATCAACATCAACATGATCGACGACCTTGAAGGCGCCTATGAGATGATCGAGAGCAGTAATTAAAAATGCAACGCTCTGAGTTTGTTATAATCATCCCCTGCTACAATGAAGAAGAAACAATAGAGGCGGTTATTTCCAGGGCCATGCTTTATGCCGACGTTTGTGTGATCGATGATTGTAGCACCGATGCCTCACCTGAGATTTTAGCGGCTATTAACAACATACACATCATTCGTCACAAAACGAATACCCATATCGCCAGGGGTATCCTCGACGGTATGCAATATGCCATGGATCAGGGCTACAAATACGCCATCACAATGGATGCCGGACTTAGCCATAACCCGGATGAGATCCCATTATTCATGAACCATGATGGAGCTGATCTGGTTTTGGGAAAAAGGGTGAAGAAGATAAACACGCCCCTTTCCCGACGGGTGCTCAGTTTCGTTGGTAGCCTAGTCTACAATGTTTGCCTAGATTTCCCCCGACTATGGCCGAAGCCATACTATAGCGATTTAACGACAGGTTTCAGACGCTTCTCAAGGAAGTCTATGGAGGTGCTGCTACTGGCCCCGATGAAAAGCCGGTCATTTGATTTCATTTTTGAAAGCACAACGCTTATCTACCGTGCAGGGTTGAAAATCACCGAGGTACACATAACATATAATTTTTCAAACAGTTCATTGAACTCTCGAGTCTTGGGGGAATGCATCAAGATTGTTCTCGATATCGCTCTTCGAAAATAGTATTTACAGCTTCCAAGCAGGATGAGACCGGCGTTTACTGTAAACTATCAGCCCATTTTTATGGATTTACTCAATGGTAACAATTGACGAGCCTGCCCCAAAAAAACTTAACGTCGCCCTAGTCAGGCCACCAATTTTCTTTAAACGGCATGGTTTGGCCAACGAGGCGACGCCATGCCTGGGCTTGGCCTATATATCAGGCTACCTGAAAAAATATGGTTACAGCCCCGTTTTCATTGACGGTATCGCCGAGGCCCTGAACAAGGTTTGGGAACCCGAAATGTACCCTGAATTTCTTTGCCAGGGCCTAACTTTTGATGAAGTCATCAGGCGAATTCCCAACCAGACTGATGTGATCTGTGTCACCGCCATGTTTTCTGGTGAATGGCCCTTTGTACGTGACTTGATCAATCAAATCAGAGAGCAATTTCCTGACGCCGTTATTATTGCCGGGGGCGAGCATATTACCGCTTTGCCTGATTATTGCCTTAAGGACTGCAACGGCCTGGACGTTTGTGTCCTTGGCGAGGGAGAGCACAAGTGTTACGAGATTCTTGAGGTCATTTCAAATGAAGGTGCCTATGGGGATATTGCCGGTATCGGTTATTTGAATGAAGCTGGAGAATACGTTCAGACTTCGACTTCTTTGCCCAGAATACGCGACATCGACTCTATTCCGTGGCCCGATTGGCCAGAAGGGTACCTGGAAAAGTTCTGGGCTGCTGGAAAATCATTCGGGCCTCAGTCGGCGCGCGATATGCCGATGATGTTCTCCCGGGGCTGCCCTTACCAGTGCACATTCTGTTCCAATCCCAATATGTGGACGACTCGTTATATCCTGCGCGATATTGATGATGTGCTGGCCGAAGTAAAATCCTACATCAAGGACTACAATATCACCGCCGTACAGCTTTACGATCTCACGGCAATTACAAAGAAGCGCTGGATAAAAGAGTTTCTGAGTGAACTAAAAAGGCAGGACATTAAAGTTCAATGGGATTTCCCATCAGGAACCAGAAGCGAGATCCTTGACGAGGAAACCCTATCCAATCTCAAGGATGCGGGAACCAACTATCTCTGTTTTGCTCCGGAGAGTGGATCTCCGAATATGCTCGAAAAACTGAAAAAACGAATAGATCTGAATAAAATGACCGATGCGATGAAAATCGCAAAGAAACTGGGTCTGGTTGTTCGAGCCAATACAATTATCGGTTTCCCTGGAGAAAAACGACGCGACACCATGCGAACACTGTTTTATGGGGTTAAGCTTTCGATCATGGGCGTTGATGAATTACAGCCCTACATTTTTATGCCCTACCCTGGCTCCGAGCTTTTTGGAAAGTTGGCCGCTGAGGGGAAAATCGACGTGAACGATGATTACTTCTTTTCCCTTTCGGGGCTTAACAGCGACCTGCTGTCTTTCTCTCCGCTGACCTTCAACGAACAAATGGGACCGCGAGAGCTCGCTCTCTACCGTTTGTTGTTCACGATGCTGACATACGGGTTGAGCTACCTACTTTACCCAAGCCGTATTGTAAGAACGGTACGGAACTTGATCAGCAACGAAGACGCTACAACCGTTTTCGAGCATCGTCTGAAGGACGCCTTTAGGCGGAAAAAAATCTCCCCCTGATTTCCCGCCCGAAGATCGCCAGATACCATTCATTTCATAAAGCCGAAAGGTAATGGGCTTGAAACCGCGTGGACATATGGCGCTTCACTTGGTTCCAAAAGTTCTCAATGCCTTTGATGTGGTTATAGGTGTTATCTGGGTAAGCGTCCGATCAATTACACGATTAATAATTTCAGTTCAGAACGCGTGCAGCTTTTGTGAGATTTCATCACTCATGGCGTTGCCCAATTCCACGGCAGCAGCTCATCGATCCTGTTGATCTTATGGTCGGCGATGCGGTTCAGCACATCGGCCAGCCAGGCTTGGGGGTCGACATCGTTTAATTTGGCGGACTCGATGAGGGTATAGGCGATGGCGGCGGCTTTTCCGCCGCGCTCGGAACCCAGAAACAGGTAATTTTTACGGCCCAGCGCGATGGGGCGCATGGAACGTTCTGCGGCATTGTTGTCGAGTTCTAAAAAGCCGTGTTCCAGATAGACCCGCATTTTGCTCATCCGTGTCAGGGCATAGCGGATGGCCCTGGCAAGAGGGGATTTGCCGGATATTTTGGGCAGTTGGTCCTGCAACCAATCTTCCAATTCATCAAATAACGGCTTTGCTCTTTCTTGGCGTGTCGCTCGGCGCTGGTCTGGCGGCTGTCCCCGCACATCTTTTTCAATGCCATAGAGTTTGGCAATGCGTTTAATGGCATGTTCGGCGATGCTCGATCCTTCGGCTTTATGCACATCAACGAACTTGCGACGGACGTGAGCCATACAGGCCACTTCCTGAACGTTGCCGCTGCGGTACAGGTCGTTAAATCCGGCGTAGCCGTCGGCATGCATCCAGCCTTTATAAGCGGCGAGATGGGTATTGGGGCGAGCTCCTTTGCGGTCGGGCGAGAACTGGTACCATGAGGCCGGTTGCGCGTGTTCGTTCCAAGGGCGTTCGTCTCGAACATAAGCCCAAAGTCTTGCCGTCTTGGTTTTACCCGCCCCCGGCACCAACATATTGACCGGGGTGTCATCGGCAAAGATCGCCTGTCCCTGTAAAACATGACGTCTGATGGCTTCGGCCAAAGGCTCTAAAAGAGCCGTCGATTTGCCAACCCAATCAGTCAATGTGGATCGCCCTAAATCAAGTCCATCACGTTCAAAAATTTGACTTTGCCGATAAAGGGGAAGTCGAGTGGCGCGGAGGAATCTCACCTCCGCGCTCTCCCAGAACCGTACGTGAACCTCTCGGCTCATACGGCTCCCAGCATTCCGTCGTTGCCATACACAAAACGCCAATGAACAAATAGGTCAGGTGTTGTTCTGACTATTCGCGACAACCAGTCTCGTGCGCCTTTCGGTCGATTCCTAAAGCGCTTGAACTTTCGTCGAGCCCATCGGACAAGGAAAACATCAATATGCCGCAAAGTATTATACATTGCGGATTTATAATATTGTCCATAGTAGTTGATCCACCCTCGAATATAAGGGTTTAACATTCGCGCCAGATCAACCAGAGATTTGTCACTGCGCCTTTGAAGGTGCCAGTTCCGAACCGTCTGTCTGATCCGCTTGAGCGCTCCGTTTCCCGCTGCCGGCAGGAATGAGACGCCAAACTGCCCCCCCTTCCACACCGCCAACCGTGGCCGGAACGTATAACCCAGAAAATCGAAAGACACGCTGTCGTGCTTGCCATATCGGTTGGTATCCTTGCAGTAGACAATCTTTGTCTTACCTGCATGAAGTTCCAACCCACACTCGGCAAAACGCCGGGTCAGTGCATCTAACATTTTATGGGCCTCGGTCTCACTCCTGCAATGCATAATTATATCGTCGGCATATCGCTCAAAAGGTATTGAGGAATGCGTTCGATCTTGCCACAGGTCAAAGACATAATGAAGAAAAAGATTAGCCAGCAAGGGACTAATAACACCTCCCTGCGGCGTCCCCTTTTCCCTCTTCTCAAGGCGACCACCCTCATGGCTCACCGGGGCCTTCAGCCAACGTTCCACATAAAGCAGTACCCAGCGGCAATCCGTATGATGACGGAGAGCCTTGAGCAGTAAATTATGATCTATATTGTCGAAGAACCCTTTGATATCCACATCAAGGACCCAGTCAAACTGCCAGCACCGCTGACGCGCCTGACCGATGGCATCAATGGCCGATTTTCCGGGACGATAGCCATAAGAATTTGCATGGAACCGAGGCTCCAGCAAAGGCTCAAGATATCTACGAACAACCTCTTGCGCGATACGGTCCGCAACCGTAGGAATTCCCAATGGCCGCACCCCGCCTCCCGCTTTAGGGATGTCCACCCGCCGAACCGGCAGAGGATGATAACTGCCCGAAGACAGACGATTCCAAAGCTTATAGAGATTACCACTCAAGTGGGCCTCAAAAACTTCTATCGTCTGTCCATCCACTCCGGACGAACCCCGGTTAGCCTTAACTCTCTTGAAGGCTTCCCAGACTTCCCGTTTTGGAATGTCGAACGACTTTACTCCGGTCATGCAGTTCTTCCCATCGTTTGATGGTTGACTACTGGCCAGAGCTGAACACCGCAGCCCCTTCGGTCCAGTGCCATTACAGCACTTTCAACCCTACTACGGACTGCTCCGCCCCTGTGCTGCGCATCGGTACTCTGATCCTTATGGGGGCTTCCCATTTGGACGTCTCCCTTAGCATCGCAACGACAGGTTCCCAAGTTCCATGTAAAAGCCTGATCTGGACTCGCGCCGCCTTCATGCCGGAGGCCGATTGAGCCGGGCTTCGGAGCTCCGCTCAAACTTATCCCGGAACGACCACCTGGCTCCGGTTCTGACCTCATCCATACGCTTTCGACACCTCGTCGACGGTTCACTTGCGTTCGCCTTTCCAGATCACATCTGACGGGGTCACGCCCCGTCTTTTCCGCAACGCTCACCACCAGCGCTCTTAACGCTCGCAGCTTGCGGTGATTTGAAGCCAAATTCCGATCTCTGGCTCCGAAGGGCCCTCCTTCATCTTTTACATAGTTTGACACCTTCAACACGCCAAGGTGTCTTCTTGGCACACGGTGATCGGCGTACTTTGAGACCAACACATGGGCCAACAGTCCCGGTCCCGGACGGCCGCGTTCAATGGGGCGTGAGGGAAGTGGGGCTTGATGAAAGGCCTCACAGCAGGCGCAGGTCATACGGGGTCGAACAATCCTATTGACGATAAAACGACCGGGAACATATTCAAGTTCCTCGGTCACATCCTGGCCAAGTGTTTTGAGTTTGCCACCGCAGTGACCACACGCATCGCCGGGCGAAAGAACCTCTTCATGACGCGGCAGATGTTCGGGGAGTGGCTTGCGTTTAGGTTGGTCCTTTGGCTTTGGATCACAAGCCGCATGACCATCAGCTTGCTGCAGCGCATCTGTTGCGGCTTTCGCCACTTCCTCATCTTCAAGGCTTAACTGGAGCTGATCCAAAGCCTCAGAACTCGACCCAAAACGGCGCTGACGCAGGCCCATCAATTGATGCTTAAGCTTCTCGATCAACAGGGCCTGAGATTTAACTTCATCAGCTAAAATACCGACCAATTGCTTGAGTTCGGCGGGTTCATCGGGGAGATTTTGAGCGCTATTCAGCATAGCTATTTTATAGCAGGTCAGCCCTAAAATGGGAATCCCAAGACTGCATTTTAGGCCATAAATATCGGCCTTTTTACGCCTTATCCAACGGTCAGTGGTCGCCATGTTCTGGACGGTGCCCGCCAGTCAATGCCTTCCAGCAACATGGCCAATTGGGCCGGACTGAGCGTGAGTGTTCCGGCCTTGGCCGAGGGCCAAACAAAGCGGCCACGTTCCAGCCGTTTGCTAAACAAACAGGCCCCTTGGCCATCCCACCAGATGATTTTGATCAGGTCACCACGGCGACCTCGAAAGACAAAAAGGTGGCCCGAATACGGGTCTTGGTTCAGAACCTTCTCGGCCAACGCGGACAAGCCTGCGAACCCTTTGCGCATGTCGGTCACGCCGACGCAAAGCCACACCTTGGTTTGTGCGGGGACCGGGATCATGTTGCAAGACCTTGGGCCAACCGCAAAATGACATCCAGGTCATAATCGCCGCTGATCTCAAGATGGTTGCCGTTCGCCAAGCCGATCTTGACCTTGCCCAAACGCCCAGAACAAATCCGCTCCGGCTCAGAAAGTGGCGTATTTTGTGACACCTCAACAGGTAAGAATGTCGGGGCAACAGGAACAATATCGTTGGCGCCACAAAACCGAGGATCACGTCCCCATGTGAAAACCAAATTCGCATTCACATCATAACGACGCGCAACTTGAGAAACCGACACGCCCGGCACAAGCGTCTGCGCAATAATCATACGCTTTTCATCATCGCTCCAAGTTCGACGCTTACGCCTCTCTGTCATCGCTTAGTGTCCACTTAATTTAAGCGGACACTTATTTGTCCGCTACCTGCAGACAGTCTCGCAAAGAACCGGCTCTGCTGATAGGTGGGGGAGACCGGACGGTTACTTATCTGGTATAGTCACTTTTTTTATAAGAACG
>JADHSW010000117.1 GCA_016776705.1 Rhodospirillales bacterium | reverse complement strand
TGTCGAATGGTGCCGCAAGGCGCTTGAGGGTGGCCACGCAGAGGTTCTTATCGTCAATTCCGGCAACGCCAATGCCTTTACCGGCAAGGCAGGTGTGGCGTCTGTGGAGCGCACGGTGGAAGCCGCCGCCGACCTGTTCTCGTGTCGCCCCTCGAAAGTCTTCGTTGCCTCGACCGGCGTCATCGGCGAGCCTTTGCCCGATGACAGGCTGACAGCCGCCCTGCCGGGCGTGCAGGGCAAGCTGGACGCCAACAACTGGCAAGTGGCCGCCGAGGCGATCATGACAACCGATACCTTCGCCAAGGGCTGCACCCGCACAGCCGACATTGGCGGCACGCAAGTCACCATCAACGGCATCGCCAAGGGTTCCGGCATGATCGCACCGGATATGGCGACCATGCTGGCCTTTGTCTTTACCGACGCCGCCATTCCTGCTGATATCCTGCAGGGGATGCTGGCCCGTGGCGCCGATAAATCATTCAACGCCATCACCGTGGACAGCGATACATCCACCAGCGATACCCTGATGCTTTTCGCTACTGGCGAAGCCGGCAATGATTCCGCGGCGTCCCTGGATGATTTCTCCGCCATGCTGGATGAGGTGCTTGTCAATCTGGCCGGACAGGTGGTTCGCGACGGCGAGGGGGCATCGAAGTTCATATCCGTTACCGTCACCGGGGCCGAAGACGACCTGGCGGCCAGGCGCATTGGCCTCGCCATCGCCAACTCGCCCCTGGTCAAAACCGCCATCGCCGGTGAAGACGCCAACTGGGGCCGCATCGTCATGGCCGTCGGCAAGGCGGGCGAAAGGGCGGACCGGGATCAACTGGTTATCGAAATCGGCGGCGTGCGCATCACCGATGGCGGGCAGGTCATTGCGGGCTACGACGAAACCCCGGTCGTTAACCACATGAGAGGCTCGGATATCGACATTCGCGTCGATGTGGGCATCGCCAGCGGCGAAGCCACAGTCTGGACCTGCGATCTGACCCACGGATACATTACAATCAATGCCGATTACCGATCCTGATTCGGGTTGCTATGGGGCCGAGGTCAAAAAGCCCGATCCGTCGGTGCCGACCCTGCTGGTTTCCGCTGTCGCCCTGATCGATATCGATGGCCGGGTGTTGATGGCCAGGCGACCGCCGGGCAAGTCAATGGCTGGTCTTTGGGAATTTCCCGGCGGCAAGGTCGATCAGGGCGAAACCCCGGAAACCGCCCTTGTGCGTGAGCTGGCCGAAGAATTGGGTATCGACATCACCGAAAGCTGTCTCGCCCCGCTGGCTTTCGCCTCGCACGTTTACGATGCGGGCGATGCGGGCGAAAAAGCCTTTCATCTGCTCATGCCGCTCTTTGTTTGCCGGGTCTGGAAGGGTATGGTGAAACCGTTGGAGGGGCAGGAGCTTAAATGGGTTCGCCCGCTGGATATGAGAAAGCTTGACATGCCCGCCGCCGACATACCGCTGGTGGCAATACTGCGTGACTGGCTTTGAAGGGGACTGGTTATGAGCAAGGCGTGTGTGATCATCATCGGCAACGAAGTGTTGTCCGGGCGCACCCAGGACGCCAATCTGGCCTTTTTGGGGGAACGCCTGAACGAGATCGGCGTGCGCGTAGCCGAAGCCCGCGTCATCGCCGATGACACGGACGTTATTATCGCAACCGTCAACGAGTGCCGGGCCAGATACGATTACGTTTTCACCACCGGCGGCATCGGCCCAACCCACGACGACATAACCTCCGCCGCCATCGCCAGGGCGTTCGGGGTGGAACTGTACCGTGATCAGAAAATCGTCGATCTGTTCCTGCAACACTACAAACCGGAAGAACTGAACGAAGAACGCCTGAAAATGTGCGACTTTCCCATCGGCGCGTCGCTGATCGAAAATCCCATCAGCAAGGCCCCCGGATATCAGGTGGAAAACGTTTTTGTGCTGGCCGGTGTGCCGGTGATCATGCAGGCAATGTATGAAGCCCTGAAAGACCGCCTTGTCGGCGGCAGGCCCATGCATTCCAGAACCGTCATCGCCTATACCGGCGAAGGGGTGCTGGCAAAGGGGCTGGGCGCGGTGCAACTCGTGCATTCGGGTGTCGAAATCGGCAGCTATCCGTTTTTCCGTCAGGGTCGCCTGGGCTCGGCCCTGGTCGTGCGCGGCGCTGACGAGGACGCCCTGGAAGCCGCGACAAAGGCGGTGCGTGATCTGGTCGAAGGGCTGGGCGTCGAACACCACGACGAACTCTCCACCTGATCTATTCATCCCGGCGCGGGTTCATCGAATATTTTTTTTACGATTGTGTGCTCTCAGTGTTAGCACCCGTTGGCAAACGTGCTATATGCCTATTCGCCGTTTCCTGACGCGCATATGCGGGCGTGGTGAAATTGGTATACACAAGAGACTTAAAATCTCTCGGCCTCACGGCCTTGCCGGTTCAAGTCCGGCCGCCCGCACCATCCGCTTTCGCTTGCGCTACAGTGCGATTAAGTGCTGCAGGGTTAGGGAAACGGATGCTTCGCAGGATATTAAAAACCAAATTTGGCCTGCATCAATGCTACACTTTCTAAATGTGATTAACCTTCCTTTTCGCTCAATCTGTTTCGTTTTTCCAATTAAAGGCAGTCTGATCTAGAAAGTGCCGCTCCTGACGCCGGGTATTTCCTCAACCGCCATGACTTCGAAATCAGGTTGATTCTTAAATGCAAAATTCCCGCCCGACGCCACAACAAGCGACGGGAGGTCCTGATTGATTTCTTCAAGGGTTAAGCCGGCAAATGGGTCGCCAAGGACAGGGTCGTTATAGGCAACGATTTCGCTGATAACATACCCGCCAAGGGCAAGGCTAAAGACAAAGACTAATATCTTCATTTCAGGTTCTCCTCTGTAAAGTCGTCTTCTGACGAACGCCTTTCAGCCTAGCCATTTTGCGTTAACTGGCAAGTAACAATACGGTGAGACAATGTAAGGTTACTCAGGGGCGTGATTTTTCCAAAGGGCGGACAACAAGAAAGCCCCGCAACAATCGGCGGGGCTTCTTATAAGGGCGCTTCTCGCGCCGCCCGATGATGACCGGGCTTTTATGCGTCTCTCGATATATCTCTTTCAGGGTTGGGTGGTTTCAGCTTTTTAATCTCCTTGACCCTGTCGACTATGAAACCAGTATACTCATTTTTTGGGATTTGGCATTGATCCAGATCATTGTTTGAAGGTCTGCCTGGTGAGAAGATTCCAGGTTCTGGTTACCCCCGTCGTGGCTACAGGTTGGACTCTCCCAATGACGACAAACTGGCCTGCAATCAGCCGTATCGTTCTGGCCGAACAATTGCGTCGGTATGCGAGTATTTCCATAATAAAATACGAGAAGAAAAAGGATGAAGAGTCCCTGGCGGCGCGAGTCCTGTTTGACAAACGGATGCACGCATTCATTCACTCGGATTTCCTTGAACAGGAATTCGAAACCCTTGAGTTGAAAATCCTGGAGGCCGCAAAGAAGGGAGATTATGAAATTGAAGTCATGCGCTTTCAGGCGGCTTTTTGCACGGACGGCGGCAGGGCCATAAATAATTCTGAAAAAAACTGGCCGGAAACCCTGCAGGGTAAGGCGAGGAGCTTCCATTTAATCTGGAAACAATATGGTCAACCAAAAGGCTACCACATGACGGCTAAAATTATGGACTTCCCGAAAGGGTTCATGGGCGACGTTGGTCTTTTTGTTGATTGGGCGTAAAGTATTGCGTGAGCGACACCACCTCAGTAGAAAACTTTTGAAACCAGGGGAAACCTGAATGAGCAGCGACCCGGTTATTCTGCATCATTACCCGCAATCCCCTGTCAGTGAAAAAGTCCGCGTTGTGTGTGGCCTGAAGGGCCTGAGCTGGAAATCCGTGCTCATTCCACGAATCCCGCCAAAGCCGAATTTGATGCCCCTTACCGGTGGCTATCGGCTGACCCCGGTAATGCAGATCGGCGCAGATATTTATTGCGATACCAAATGCATCATTCGCGAGATTGAGCGACGATTCCCGGAACCGACCCTGTTTCCGGGGGGTGGCGAGGGTTTGTCCTGGGGAGCCGGGCAGTGGACGGACGGACCGCTGTTTCAGGATGTGGTCAACGTGGCGCTGGTGGAAATGAGCCCTGATATGCCACCGGAATTCCTGGCGGATCGCGGGCCTTTATATTTTGGCCCTGATTTCTCGCTGGAGGGCATCAAGGCCAAATACAGCGAATGCCTCGCCAATATTCGCACCCAGTTTGGCTGGGTGAACGAAAGTCTGAAATCCAGTAATTTCATCCATGGACGCAAGCCCGGTTTGCCCGATGCGCTGGTTTATTATCTGGTCTGGTTCCTGCGGGATCGTATGGCTGAGGGCGATCAATTTCTGCAGCAATTTGAATATCTTGTCGCCTGGGAGAAGCGTGTAAAAGACATCGGCCACGGCTATCCGCAGCAGATGAGCGATCTTGAAGCTCTCGACATCGCTAAAAACGCCGAACCGCAAACGAAGGAACAGGCCGACCCGGTAGACCCACTGGGCCTGACTATGGGCGACAGGATCACAATCCAGCCTGTCACAGGCGGCCCCCAGGTTGCGGGAACCCTGCACAGCCTTTCTGCCGACCACATCGCCATTTTGAGGAAAGATCACAAGGTCGGTCTCGTTTGCGTCCATTTCCCCCGTTTGGGATACCGCATTCAACAGGGGTAAGGCCGTTGTTCATCTAATTGTGATGAGCTGGTTCAGGCTCAGTGTGATAGCGTGCCGCAATGTATCGATCCCGCCTTTTCCTGATAGCGTTTCTTATCTCCCTGTTGGGCACGCTTGCGCGTCCGGCATGGGCGTTTGATGAAATCAACAAAAGCTTCCTTGGTGGCGTTGCCCTTGGCGGGTATGATGCTGTCAGCTATTTCACGGATGGCAGGGCGATTAAGGGTGACAAGGCCCATACGCTTGACTGGAAGGGGGCCAGGTGGCTGTTTTCTAGCGAGGCCAACCGGGAACGCTTCGCAACCTCGCCGGAAGCCTTTGCGCCCCAGTATGGCGGCCACTGCTCAAACCAGATGAGCCTGGGAAATCTGAGCGATATTGACCCCAACGTCTGGAAAATGATTGACGGTAAGTTGTATCTGTTTGGCCATGACGCCGGACGGGTGCGATGGTCCAGCGAAACCCGCCAGCGCATTCGCGAGGCCGACAGCCACTGGCTGAATTTCCTCGCCAGCTAAAATACCTTAAATCAATTATTCTGGGCTGAATTATGCTATAATACGGCATTGAGTTCGGGGATGACCCCTGACGATTTCACCCAAGAGGTGGATCATGTTAGCAAGACGTCTGAGCGATAAAATCATTGCCGCCCACCAGACCGCCTGCGAGGAAAATCACAAGGTTATCGCAAACCTGCTTCTGGAAGCATTGGAAGTCGATCTTTCAAAGATCGACGGCGCCGGGAGTGATAAACGTGAGTGGTCCAAAGAGATGGAGAGCGCCTTCGCCCTGCACGAGAAGGTTTTCGGCTCCATCAAGCTGGAAGGCTGATCTGTTTGAAATAAAGCGGCTTTTGGCAGGAGCGTTCCCCTGCGCAGTTTTGAATGGATGCGCGTGGCTTAGGATGGCTTTTCTTCTGTCTTGTTTTCCCCTTCGATTATCGGTTCCACTGGGCTGCGACGATTATCGCCCTCAAAGGTTTTTCCTTTCTGGCGTCGGCGATCCGGACCAAAGAACCTGGTATCCTTGATAAACGGGCGGTCGTCCCTGATGACCGAACAGATATGATTGTAAATTGCCTTTACGGAAACGGGGGCGGCAAGGAATTCGGTCATGCCCAAATCCCTGGCCGCGAGTACGTTCGGTTTTTCCGAATAGGCAGTCACGATGATAATAGGGACAAACGGATTTGGGCTTTGTTTGGGGTCGCGGACCTTGTTAAGGAATTTTAGTTCGTCACGACCCGGCACCCAGTCCGAGAAAACAAGATCCGGCGGTTGATCCCTGAACAACTGGAAGGCCTGTTCCGGGTCGTGGGTGTCGCGCAAATTGACGATTCCAAGTTCGTGCAGAGCCGTTCGCAGAATGCTCAGCATGTGCTGGTTCTGATCGACGATCAATACGTCAAGTTTGCTCAGGTCATACTTTTCCATGGGCACATCCCTTGCGAGCGGGTTTTATTGTATCCCTTGAAAGGCATGAAATCATTGATCTGGGACATTTCCGATTCCTGAAAATCAGCATGATATTCTGCCCGGTTGACAAGGTTTCCCGTCGCCAGGCGGGAGGACACATGGTGCCACTCGAACATCGTAAAACCGAACTCTCCAACACCGAGGCGCAGGCGCTTCTGGTGAGTTGCAGCCTGCGCCACAATATCCACCTGCATGATGCCCTTATTGTCGGCATCAATCTGCAATGGCGGCAAAATCACGCAAGTGGGGTTCTGGAACCATAAAATGTGAGTGGAGTCGCCACGCTGATCAGGGTGACGTGGGAAGATTTACAGGGTTATAGCAGGTAGCGTTTAACCAGTGGCAACGACGAGGTGATTTCTGCATCGTCCTTGCCCAGAAGCATTTGTGTCAGCCCCATGTTTTTGCCAAGGAACAGATCGGGGTTTTGATAGCAGGTCGCTAGTACCGCCAAATCGATATCCTTTCCCTGGGCGTATGCGCTTAGGCCACGGCCAATGTCGGTGCCTTGCTGGGCGATCTGGCGCAGGGCGTTGATGTGATTTTGCAATCCGGAAGCGCTGCGGCCAAATAACTCCATCAGCAGTTTTTCATCCTCAAATTCCGGCAGTTGATAAGCATCGGATTTAGTGACGATCAGGGCCCAAAGCTCTGCCGTCTTTTTATTTCCTTGCTTGATTTTCCGGGTGCGGACCTTCCATTCGTCCAGGGTCAATTCGCGCATGAAAGCAGGCACTTTCTTCTTTTTCTTTTTCAGGCCACCCAGCAAACCGGTTTTCTTTTCCGGTTCCGGTTTAGCGGGCAGATCCTGGGGATGGATCAGCTGTGCCCAAATGTCTTGCCATCTGTCCCACAGGTTTTGCGAACTGACACGTCCATTGAACTGATTGGCCAGATATTCGCGGCGAAGATTTTCGGGTTGTTGCGCCGTACGGGCAACCAGGGCGCGGGAATTTTCAAGGAAACAGGGAATAAAGTGCTGACGGAGCAGGGTTTCGAAATGCCTGGCGAAATCCGTCGACAGGATAAAGGGTGGTTTTTTACAGCTTTTCCCGACATTCGCCGTCAAGACATCGAAGCGCTTCTTGATGCGAGCGCAAAACAGATCGGCAAACATTTCCGCGATGACCTGTTCCTCATCATCACTGGCGATATTCTGTTGTGGATCGGCGAATTCAAGGCCCGGAAGGGGTTCAGATTCCCTGTCTTCTCTACGTTCGTGATCGGGTTGCACGGTCTCGCCTGCAGGTTTTTGAAGCAGTTGATCTGCGTGTTCCTGGGACTTTGTCTGGCGGTATTCCTTGATTTCGCGCAACAATTGAACGATCTGGCTAACGCCTTTGTCCATATGTTGAATTTCAATGCCGGTTTTAGGAAGCATACCGTCCAGCGCGTGTTCATAGACGTCGCGTATAGGCATATCGTCATCACGGGAGAACAGGCTGCGGATGATCAGGTGGGTGCATTCACGCAGGCCATCGACGGTTTTGGCCTGTTTAACCAGGTGGATAAAGCCTGTTTCAGGTGATTCGAAGATGGCTTCCCAGTCATGGCCGGGAGGGGCGCCGGTAGCTGGCGGTGTCGATGAAAATGTATTTTCGTCTGTCTGGGGCATTTTTTAGTGAACCAACGTGACGTTTCCTGAATTCCCTGTGCCTATTCTTAACATAATATGATGGGGGTGAGTCGAGGGCCGGGTTCCGATTTTTGTTTTTCCAATAAGCGTTGAATATCTGGAAAAACTGTATAGGTTTCTGCCATCGCCCAAAGGGGCGTGATCACGACGAAATTCAAGGAGCCTTTTTTTGATGGATTCCCCTGAATACAGGGATTTGCTGGGTCGGTTTGAGAGCGCGAATGCACTCATTGGCATTATCGGCATGGGTTATGTCGGGCTTCCCCTGGCGCTGGCTTGCGTCAAAAGCGGGTTTTCCATTACCGGTTTTGATCTTGATGATGCCAAGGTCGTGGCGCTCAAAAAGGGCGAATCCTATCTGAAACATATACCTGCTGAAAAAATCAGGGCGGCCGTGGATGCCGACAAACTGGACGCGACGAGCGATTTTTCCCGCCTTAAGGAGATGGACGCCGTCATCATTTGTGTGCCGACGCCGCTGGCGCCGGGAAATGTGCCGGATTTAAGTTACGTCACCTCAACCACTGACGAAATCGCAAAGTATCTGCGTTCGGGACAACTGGTGGTGCTGGAATCGACGACTTATCCCGGGACGACAGCAGAGGTCATGAAACCCATACTGGAAGCCAGTGGCCTTAAATCCGGGCAGGATTTTTACCTGGCCTATTCACCCGAACGCGAAGACCCAGGCAACCCGACCCACGAAACGTCAATTATCCCCAAGGTGGTGGGCGGCGATGGCGAGGACGCCCTGAAACTTGCCCGGGCGTTCTATGACAGGGTTGTAGTTCAAACAATTCCCGTATCATCGCTGGACACGGCAGAAGCGGTGAAATTAACTGAAAATATCTTCCGTTCGGTCAATATCGCGCTGGTCAATGAGTTGAAGTTGATCTACGGCAAAATGGGCATCGATATCTGGGAAGTAATCGAAGCCGCGAAGAGCAAACCCTTCGGCTACATGCCGTTTTACCCCGGCCCGGGCCTGGGCGGCCACTGCATCCCCATCGACCCGTTCTACCTGACCTGGCGGGCCGAACAATTCGGCCAGAAAACCCGGTTCATCGAACTTGCCGGCGAGATCAACACGGCCATGCCGGGGCACGTGGTTCAGGTGCTGGAAGATGCGTTGAAGGAGCGATTTGATAAAAACCTGGACGGGGCGAAAATTTTGATTTTGGGTATCGCCTATAAGAAGAACGTCGATGATGTCCGCGAAAGTCCTGCCTTCGCGATTATCGAGATGCTGGAAGGGATGGGGGCAGAGACTGGGTTTTATGACCCACACGCATCGGAAATTCCGGATACCCGTGAGCACATGGGGTTGGCGG
Source organism: Rhodospirillales bacterium (assembly GCA_016776705.1). Classification (GTDB taxonomy): domain Bacteria; phylum Pseudomonadota; class Alphaproteobacteria; order Rhodospirillales; family JABHCV01; genus JACNJU01. The sequence continues at coordinate 21 of JADHSW010000117.1, read as the reverse complement.
GGAGAAAATCAATAGAATGGA
>JADHSW010000116.1 GCA_016776705.1 Rhodospirillales bacterium | reverse complement strand
CAGATGTTATAGTTTTTGACGAGGCCACCTCAGCGCTTGATAACATCACGGAAAAGGAAATCAGCGCAGCGATCGACTCGCTCAGTGGGAATAAAACAATTATCACTGTCGCTCATCGTTTGAGCACCGTTCAGAACTGTGACCTGATCGTATTAATGAAGGACGGCGCTATTGTCGCCACCGGCACATATGATGAACTGATTTCTGAAAGTGAGAGCTTTCGCAAGTTAGCCTTGCTTGATGACCAGGTGGAAAAAATCGAGGGAGAAACACAAAAATGAAATTCGCCACTTCCAACATAGCCCTGCCCGCTTACGACCATACCCGGGAACTTAGCCAACTGCGGGAAATGGGCCTGGAAGGGATTGAAATTGCGCCTAGCCGCGTATGGCGTGACACTTGGAAAGGCCTGACGCCGGCACATGTTGAAACATATAGCAACGACATCAAGAAGGCGGGCCTGCAAGTTGTTGGCTTGCATTCCTTATTTTTTGACCAACCTGATCTCGGCCTGTTTCACGCCGAAGAAACTCGACGTAAGACTCTTGATTTTATGGTTCATCTCTCTGCCCTGTGCCGTGATCTGGGGGGCAAAACTCTTATCTACGGGGGCGGGCGTATGCGCGGTGACGTCTCCGAAGAGGATGCTTACAAGCGGACCATCGATTTTTGCGGAACGTTATGTGACCGCATTGAAGCCCACGGAACATGTTACTGTTTCGAGCCTCTTAGCCCTCAGAAAACGGACTTCATCCATTCTGTGAATGATTCTCTTCGCATCGTGTGTGCCGTTGATCATCCCGCCTTGAGGGTACAACTGGACGCCGATGCTCTTGCCGCTAGCAATGAAATAGTGGAAGAAACTTTTCAGAAAGCCCGCCCCTATCTGGTTCATATGCATGCTAACGAACCGGGCTTTGAGGTTCTTGGCAGCAGTGGCAAGATTGATCACGCCGCCATCGGAGCCCACCTCCGGGCAATCGGCTACAGTGATTTCGTTTCTATCGAGCAGCGCATGCTCAACGAACACGATCCCCTGCAAGACCTGGCCACCAGTGTGTGTGTATTAAAAGAGAGTTATCAATGAACTGTAGAATTTGTGGCCATGAAGGGCTTAAGGTCCTGGGTGTGGAATCGTTCCTGTTTCCAGGATCTTCGCACTCGCCGGAATTTCACGTTTTTGAAAATTATATCTGCCCGGGTTGTGGCGTTGTTTCCAGCCAGCCAGAGCTGACTGATGAAGCCCTGGCCGAGCACTATAACTCCACCTATCGCCATAGCCGCGATGCCATAAAGGTAAACGGCAAGGATATTGATTCACCTATTGACATGACTGTCGGTGGACGCAGCATGGCAAGGGTTCGCAATTTTCATGATGTGATCACCGCCAACGCAGGAAAGCTTGCGGGGGTTGTGCCGGAAAAAGATGACCTGGTCATCGATTTTGGTGCTTATCAGGGGATGTTTCTGCATGGCGTGAAGTTGTTATGGGATTGTCGCTGCTTGGCTTATGACTACAGCCAGAACGGTATTAATTTTGCTAAGGATTTTCTAGGCTTCGAACTGTCAAAAATTGCCGATGATATTTATACCGACACATTTGACGAAAAAGCAAAGTTTGCAACAATGATCCACTCACTGGAACATCTTCGCGAACCGGTGCAGTTCCTGGGCCATATGCGTAATGACATCCTTGCTGATGACGGTTACCTGTATATCGAAGTGCCGAACCTCTATGGCATCACCCTGTGTGACCCGCTACATTTCTTTACTTATTCATCAGAAAGCCTGATTCGGTTGCTCAATCTGAGCGGCTTTGAGGTGCTGGAGATGCGCACAAGTGGTTTTCCGGTTACGGTTGAATTTACGGCCCATAATGACGAACAAAACATGATCTGTCTGGCGCGCCCCGCAAAAACCGATATCGTGCCTGCCTTGGCGACGCCACCTGATATTTAATCGATTCGTCACCGTTTGCGTCAAAGCCATGTCCGTCACACTCATGCGGCAATTATCCGTCAAGGCAAGGCCGCCGTTCAGGAACTGGCCAAATTCATTTATTACCTTGTGTTCGCCGGTATTGTTGACCGGTTTTCAAATAAATTGGCCCAAAGGTTGGCGCAAACATTGGGCCGCCGACGCCAGTCTTAGTACCTTCTAGCAAAGGAACATTGATCATGAAAAGCGCATTGCATCGTCCCGACTGGACTCCCCAGGTCGATATCGGTATGCGCATTCTGATAACCGGGGCCACCGGCGGTCTTGGCCGCGCCCTGGTCGGCATGCTGCTTGAGGGCTCCGACTGCATCATCGGGGCGCACGGGGCCAGTCAGTCCATCGATGCGGGCGATGAAAGAATCATCCCGCTCAATCGCACCTTCGAGAGTGAACAGGATTGCCGCGGGCTGGTTGATGAATTTGCCGAAAAAGCAGGCGGAATTGATGCCCTGGTGGTTCTTTCGGGATCAATTCGCGCCACCGGCCACTGGAAAGATATGAGTGCCGCCGGCTGGGAAGGTGAAATTGATACCAACCTGAACCAGCCCTTCTTTCTCGCCCGTGCCGCCATGGCCCACATGCACGGGCAGGGAGCCGGTGGCAGGATCGTTCTGAACGGCACGGAATCGGCGCTTCATGGCGGCAGTGCTTTCTCTTTCCCATATGCCATAGCCAAGCGCGGCACCGAATGCATGGTTCAGGGCCTGGCGCGCGAGGGCGCCCCCGATAACATACTGGTTAATGGTGTCCGTTTTGGTTATATCGCCAGCGGTTTCCATCAGCGCTGGCATGAAAAAACCGAAGAAGACATGGCCGCGCGCGCCGATATGGTGCCCTTGAAACGTGGCGGCGACCCGGAGGAGGCGGCGGCGCTGATGATCTATCTGCTGTCCGGCTGGGCAAGCTTTATCACCGGCCAGATGTTGCCGCTGACCGGTGGTGACTGGCTTTAATGCCCGTCGTCTTGCGCCGTTCGGTGGATGTGACACCCGACCTTGCACATGATCGCTGGTGTTCGGTTCCCGGCGCGATAGCGACCTTTTGCGATAGACCAAACCGCCCAAGACTGGCCGAATTTGCGACCCGGCTAGAGGCCGCCTTTGAAGACATCCGCGATCATTGGTGGGAACTCGCCAGGGCAATTGCCAAGACACCATCAGCCGAACTTGCCCACATGCCGACGGCCGGAACCTATGCGTCGGATTTCGGGGTCATGCTGGCCTGGGTTCAGCTGACACAGGAGTTGGCTGATGAGGAAGAAAGAACGCTGCTGGTTTGTGATGACCCGTGGTTGTTCCGTCTTCTCGCTGGCTTTGAGGGTGTAAATTGCGGCACGCCGCCGCCACTTTGGTCGAAGATCATCAAACTTCGCATCAGGGGTGTGTTGGCCCGGATCCGGGTCGCAGTGAGGGTAACTGGCGAAATGCTTACGGCGCGTCGGATTGGCTTGTCTGGTTCTGCCAATGCCCCGACCCTGATTGTCTATGGCCATCCAGACAGCCGAAGTGATGGCTATGATGCCTACTTTGGCACCTTGATGCGGGATATTCCGGGCCTTCAGCGCATGATGCACACGGATTGTCCGGCGGCGCGGGCTACCCAGCTGGCTGCAGATGGGCGCACTTCCAGTTTGCATGCCTGGGGCAAATTTAAATGGATATTGCCGTTGCTGTGGACCCGTTGGCGACCGGCCGCCGCTGACATAGCTGGCCCAGAGGGCCTGCTGGTCGCGCGCGCCGCTGAAATCGAAGGCAGCGGAGGAAGCGCCGCCATGACCCGTTGGCAGATCAATTGTCAATGTGCCTGGCTTGAACAGAGCAAACCGGGCTGCATTTCCTGGCCTTGGGAAAACCATCCTTGGGAAAGGGCTGTGGTTCGCGCGGCGAAGCAACAGGGTATCCGTACAGTCGGTTTTCAGCACACGGTTGTCGGTCCGCACATGTTTGGACAGAGCCCGTCGGCAAACACCGATGGTCTGGACAGCATCCCCGACCAAATCATCTGCAACGGTCCGGTATACAGGGATAATCTGGCCGAGTGGGGCATCCCCGACCAACGATTAACAATCGGCGGCAACCTTCGCCTTGCCGAACATGACGGCTTCACTTACGACCCGGATGGCCCGATATTTGTCGCCTTGCCGGGACATCAGGAATTTTCGACGGAAATGATGGAAGCCATCTACCCGTTGGGTCAGGAAGGCCACCGTTTTCTTTTCAAAGTCCACCCCATGTACGATTTTGCATTTCACGAAACAGACACTATCAGTCGCACTTACGGGACATTGGAAGAATTGCCGGGAGTTTCGGCAGTGATATATTGTCTCGGCACAATTGGGCTGGAGGCACTGCTTCGTGGCATGCCGACGCTCAGGTTCCGTCCCTGGGGGACCATCGCCATGAACACATTGCCGCCAAATTTAAGCGCCCGCGCTGTTGATGGCGAGACTTTGGCGACAGCACTTGGTTCTTTGCATAAGCCCAGGGTGCCTGCGTCAGGGGCTGTTTTATCAGCATTTGATGTCAGTGTCTGGAATCGGGCTTTTGGCGGCGTTAACGCTCCTTGCAATAAGCCGCTTCAGTAATCATATTCACTTAAATTACCGACGGCCTTCCAGAAAGAAAATTCATGGTGTCTTCCGAGCAAACCCAGATCAAAGATAGAGACGATTTTAAAGTTCTGATTGTCTATCCGAACTTGCCGTTGATGCTTGTTCCGGGCCTGGCAATTGCGCTGTTCACCCGTATCCTCAAAGACGAAGGCTACGGGGTAGATATGTTTGAGACGACCCATTACGACAGCCACGAAACCAATTATTCGGAAACCAAGATCAATTATTCGGAAAATCGCGTCAAACTTCTTAACGTCCGAAAATTCAGCATCAAGGACGATCTTGGAATCGAGATCAAATCAAACATGCTGAAGGATTTTCGCGAGAAGGTGATCGACTATCAACCTGATCTGATGTTGTTCTCTATTGTCGAAGATACTTTCCTTCAGGCCTTGACCATGCTTGATGCTGTTGAAGATTTACAAATCCCGCATCTGGTTGGCGGGGTTTTCCCAACCATGGCGCCGGAAGTTGCCATTGCAGCTGATGCGATTAGTTTAATAGGCCTGGGTGAAGGCGAGCAATCTATTGTTAGTGTCGCCAATGCCGTTCGTCAGGGAAAATCCCTTGAGGGCATTCCCGGCACATGGCTGAAGAAACCAACGGGAGAAATTATCAAGACGGCACAGCCACCACTAGCTGACATTAACGATATTATTCCGGATTTCTCATTGTTTGAACGCTCGCGCTTCAACCGCCCCATGGGGGGCCGGGTTTTCAAGATGGTTTCCATCGAATCTTACCGTGGTTGCCCCTATGCATGTACCTACTGCAATTCTCCAAGCCAGCGTTTGTTTACCAAGAAGAATGAACTTGGAAATTATTTACGAAGAACAAATATCGAGCGCTTGCGCGATCACATGCACGCCCTGAAAGATGATCTGGATATTGAATTTTTCTTTTTTACCGACGACAGTTTCCTGGCCCGGCCAAGAAAAGAAATTTTTGAATTTTGCGACATGTACGAAGAATTCAAGCTTCCTTTCTATTTCAATACCCGAGCCGAAAATTGCGATACGGAAATCCTGGCTCGACTTAAAGAAGTCAATTGTTACCGCATCGCTTTCGGCATTGAATGCGGTAACGAACATTTTAGAAACAAGGTCCTTCGCCGAAAAATTACCAACAAGGAAATTATCAAACGCTTCGAGATGATCGCCGATAGTGGCATCGCCTTTAGCCTGAATGTCATCATCGGTCTGCCGGGGGAAACCCGCGAGTTGGTAATGGATACGATTGAACTGGTCCGCTCCATTCACGGTTATGACACTCTGACCTCGTTCATCTTTACCCCCTATCACGGTACCTCGCTGCGCAAGGCCGCCGTGGCCAATGGCTGGCTGGACGACAGCACAATCACCCGTCACAACACATCGCGCTCATTGTTACGCATGCCGCCGCCTCATTTAAGTGCAGACGAAATTGACGGCCTTCTGATGACGCTGCCGCTTTATTGTTATTTTCCAAAGAGTGAATGGGACAACATTCGCCGCGCTGAAACAGCGGACGAGGAAGGCTTGCAAATTCGCAAACATTATTCCGACATTTACAGTGAAAATTTCCTCAACGAGAACCAGGATATGGCCAAGACGTTCTTCGATGAAACAAAGGGCGCCAAGGCCATCGACCTGAAAGAGAATTACCTGACCAGCAAGGAACGCCTGAGCGCAGAAAGTATGGAGCGTCTGATCACCCCGATGATCGGGTTTTAAACGATGAAAAAATTTATCTGCAAACACCCGTGGGCTCATTTTGAAGTCAACAATCCCAATGGTGACGTCACCATGTGTTGTAACAACAACACGGTTCTGGGCAACGTCAACGATGGCACCGTCGCCGAAATCTGGAACGGCGAGGGCTTTCAGGCCAGCCGTAAGCGCATGCAGGACGAAGGCGCATACGCTATGTGCCCACACACCTGCCCGGTTTTGCAGGGCGGTAAAAAATACGAAAACCTTGATTGGTATACGGAACTAAGCGCTGACAGCGATCAGCACACCAACGCGGTTCTCAACGAAGAAGAATTCAACGCCGGTCAGATCGTTCTTAAGTCCGACCCGCGCTGGTTTCGCTTTACCTATTCTTATGCCTGTAATCTGGACTGCTATCACTGTTATCAGCGCGAAGATGCCAAGATGCGTATCAAGCTTCCTGACAGCTTCATGGAGGAGGCCCGCAATTACGCGCGTACAAGCCAGGTCGTCTTCCCATTCGGTGGCGAACCGTTTTATTTCAAGCCGGTGCTGGATTTCCTGGAAAATCATAATGCCAATCTGGAAACCCGGTTTTATTTCATTACCAATGCAACGTTGTTGACCGAACGGGTTTACGAGACCCTGGACCGCTTGCCGATCACTTGTATGGCCGCCTCTCTGGACGCGGCAACCGAACAAAGTTTTGATACTTTGCGGGTGCGTGGAAAGAACGCTGCCTGGGGCACGGCTATCGAGAATTTGCACAAACTTCGCGACCTAAAAAACAAGAAAGATTTTCAATTTACCGTGTCGATGACCGTCAACAGTGTCAATTGCCAAGAGATTGAGGCTTTCGTTGATCTGGCCCTGGGCGTTGATGCCGAACCGCTGCTTTTGCTGGTTGCCAACCCTTATCAGGAATCGGGCTTCCAACAGGAATTCCTGCATTTTACGGATCAACAATTCGCTATCATGTTCCGCGATATTGAAAGCGCCCTGAACAAGGTGCGCGACAGGGGCATGGAAGATGCCACAATTTTGCTGGAACAGCTGCGCACTATCCTTAAGCAGCACCGGGAAACCGACAACAACCCCGTGCGCTTTAAGGCCAAAAACGTCGCCCGCAAGGCTTTTCACTACCTTCCCGAACAGCTACAAATACCCATTCGCAAAGCGGTCCAGAAATCACGGACCAAACGTTTTGAAAGTTATGGGAAATAGAGACCGGTTTTAGGCCTCATCAACGGAAACAATTCCATGAATACGAAAATCCTGAACGTCGCCCTGATCGGTTGCGGCCGCGTCGCCGGCCATCACTGCCTGTCTATAGCCAATACTGACGGTGTGCAGCTTACAGCAGTCTGTGATCTCGAGGCAGACAGGGCGCAATCCTACGCCCAGGAGTATGGCGTCCCCCATTTCACCAATTATCACGATATGATGGCGGGTCATCCGGACATCGATATTGTTTCTGTGATTACCCCATCGGGTATGCATTTCGAGCACACCAGCGAAATCATTGAGCGTTACGCCAAGCATGTGATTGTCGAAAAGCCGACCTTCATGCAACCCGAACAGGCAGAGGCGGCCTACCGGCTGGCGGACGTAAAAGGTGTCGAAATTTTCCCGGTTTTCCAAAACCGTTACAACAAGGCGGTGCGGCGGGTACGTCGCGCCTTGGACGACGGTGAGCTGGGCGAATTGCGCATCGTTGCCGTTCGTGTGCGCTGGTGTCGCCCGCAACGTTATTACGATATGGCACCCTGGCGCGGCACCTTTTCTCACGATGGCGGGGCGCTGACCAATCAGAGCATCCACCATATTGATTTGTTGCGCTACCTTGGTGGACCTGTCGGGCGTGTCAGCGCCACCATGCGCACCCTGGGTGCCGATATCGAAGTCGAAGATACGGTGGTTGCTGCGATGGCTTATGAAACTGACTGTGTTGGTGTGTTAGAGGCCACCACGGCGGCCCGCCCCGATGACTTCGAGGCCTCGATCTCGCTGGTTGGCTCGAAGGGGCTGGCCCAGATCGGCGGCGTCGGCGTCAATGAACTGCAGGTGTTCACTCCTGACCCCGCCGCTTGCCCCACCAATAGCGAGGATTTTGTCGGCATCAAGGGGCACGGCGCGGTCTACGGTTATGGCCATTCGGAAATGTATGGCGATATTGTCAGGCATTTTGCGGGGACGGCACCCTATCCGGTGGACAGGGAAGACTGCCTGGGTACGCTTAAGTTGTTGCACGCCTTTTATAGATCCGACGAAGCCGGTGGCTGGGTCGATGTGGGCGGTGGCGAACAGTCCGCCCGCTTGGGTCGCCCAAACGATCAAATTTCGGACCTTTATCGAACTCCTGCGCCGGAGGGTACAGCATAATGGGCCTCCCCTTACGCGTCGGCATTGCCGGTTATGGTGTTGTCGGCAAGCGCCGTCACGGGGTTATCCGTGATCGGGACGACATGACCGTGGTTGCCGTCTGTGACCGGAAAATTGACACCGGCGACAAGCTGGAAGATGGCGTTAGCGCCTTTAACAATTATCAGGATGTGCTGGAACAGGACCTGGACGCACTGATCGTTTGCATCAGTAACGACATGGCGGCCGAAGTCACGGTTGCCGGACTGGAAAAGGGCCTGCATGTTTTTTGCGAAAAGCCACCGGGGCGAAACCTGACTGATATCCAACGGGTTATTGATTGCGAGAAACACCACCCGGATCAAAAGCTCAAATACGGCTTCAACCACCGCTATCATGATTCCGTTCGCAAGGCCCTTAAGATTGTGCAATCGGGCGAGCTTGGGGCGGTTATTAACCTGCGTGGTGTTTACGGAAAATCAAAACTGGTAACCTTTGGTCAGGGCTCTG
>JADHSW010000115.1 GCA_016776705.1 Rhodospirillales bacterium | reverse complement strand
CGGGCCATCTGTGTTGACGGAATACCTTTGCGGGCCGTCGTCATCATGTAGATCGCCATTAACCACTTGTGCAGGGGAAGGCGGGACTCTGCGAGAACCATGCCGACGCGAACGCTAAAATGCTTGCGACATGACTTGCAGCGATAAGGCATGGGAATATGGTTTTTGCATTCAGAAACTTCGCTCGAACCACAATGAGGGCATTCCGCCCCATTCGGCCAACGCTTATTCTCAAAGAACAACCGGGCGGCTTCCTCATCGGGGAACCGTTGGAAGAACTCATAAAAGCTGATAGTTTCTGGTTTAGACATCTCACACTTCCTTGTTAATGTGAGATTATACTAGCCAAAATAACCGGGCTAGTCAAGGGTAATCTGGCTAGTTAAGTATATAGATCCCTTATTTTTCCCTGAGCGCCCTTCTCGATCTCACGAATGTATTTGGCGGTTAGAAAACCCATATCCCAGAAATCGACGCCGCTGCGCGCGGTCAACTTCGGCGAATTAATTCCATTGATCATATCGATGACGACTTTATCCTTGCCCGTATATTCCCCAATCAGGTCATCCAGGCCCTCGGCGCTGATGCCACCGATGATTAGCGCATCCGCACCGGTCGCCATGCATTCCTGGATTTGTTTTCGTTGGGTTTCCAGATTGCCATACCCGCCTGCCTCGAACAGGCGCAACCCGACACCCATCAGCTTGGCCTGATCAATCAGGCCGTAATTGACAGCGGTCCAGTACGGGTCTTTCAAATGGGGAATAGATGCACAGATTTTCCATGCCTTGTCAGCCTTTTGCAGTGGAACATAGGTCTCATTTGCGCGATGTCGCTCACTATTAAAAGGAGGGTCCCAAACGTCAATTTCAAGGGGATACCAGGCATCAGCCGAAAATGCCTTTGAGGCAGGTTGCGCAAGGATAAACAGGACCGCCGTCAGGACACGCATGGCCCATTGCCCCGGATTAAACTTTCTAACGGACATGCTCTTTTCTCCCTGAAACCGACAATGCTTTATCACTTTACATACGTTCCAAATCATCATCCACAATATAACCAAAACGTCCATTGTGCTGAAACTCAAAAAAAAAAGGCGGGCCATAAACGACCCGCCCTTCATCAACTCATATTACAGAAAGCCTATTCGGCCGCTACTTCCGGCAGTTCGGACATTGCAGCGCTCAGCGCCGCATGGTCGTATTCTTCGTCCTTCAGCTTGCCGCCCAGGAAGTCCATATAGGCCTGCATGTCAAAGTGACCATGACCGGACAGGTTGAACAGGATCGTCCTGGAGGTTCCCTCTTCCTTGCACTTCAAGGCCTGATCGACGGCGGCTTTGACCGCGTGGGTCGATTCCGGCGCGGGTACGATGCCTTCGGCGCGGGCGAACTGCAGTCCTGCTTCGAAGCAACCGGTCTGATGATAGGCCACTGGTTCCACCAGTCCCAAAGCGACCAGATGGCTGACCAGCGGTGACATGCCGTGGTAGCGAAGCCCCCCGGCGTGAATGCCGGACGGCACGAAAGTTGATCCCAGCGTGTGCATCTTGACCAACGGGGTAAGGTGGGCGGTGTCGCCAAAGTCATAGGCAAAGGTGCCGCGGGTCAGGGTCGGGCAGGCTGCCGGTTCAACGGCGATGACCTGACGTTTTTTGCCGCCGCGCATCTGCGCGCCCAGGAACGGGAAGGCCAGTCCGGCGAAGTTGGAACCGCCACCGGCGCAACCGATGACGATGTCCGGATCATCCCCCGCCATTTCCATCTGTTCCATGGCTTCCATGCCAATGATGGTCTGATGCAACAGGACGTGGTTGAGGACACTGCCAAGGGCATATTTGGTATCGTCATTCTGGGCCGCCACTTCGACGGCTTCGGAAATGGCGATGCCCAGGCTGCCCGTGGAATCCGGGTCCTTAGCAAGGATCGCCCTGCCGGATTCTGTTTCGTTGCTGGGGCTCGCCACACAGCGTGCGCCATAAGTTTCCATCAAGGCGCGACGGTATGGTTTCTGGTTGTAGCTGACCTTGACCATGAAGACATTCACTTCAAGGTCAAACAGGTTTCCTGCGAAGGCCAGCGATGACCCCCACTGACCGGCGCCGGTTTCCGTCGAAAGCTTTTTGACCCCTTCTTCCTTGTTATAAAAGGCCTGAGCGACGGCGGTGTTGGGTTTGTGACTGCCGGACGGGCTGACGCCCTCGTACTTGTAGTAAATCTTGGCCGGTGTATCCAAAGCCTGTTCCAGGCGACGGGCACGGTAAAGCGGCGCCGGACGCCATAACTTGTAGACGTCGCGCACAGGCTCGGGAATTTCGATTTCCCGCTCCTGGGTTACTTCCTGAATGATGCATGCCATAGGGAACAACGGCGCCAGATCATCTGGCCCGATCGGCTGACCCGTACCCGGATGCAGCACCGGAGCCAGTGGCTCTGGCAGGTCCGCCTGAATGTTGTACCAATGCTTCGGAATGCGGTCTTCGGATAGATTGTATTTATAGTCGCCCATGATGGTCTCCCCTGAAAAAAATTGTTGGTTAACCTAACCAAATCGAGAGGACTCATGCAAGGGGAGAGACCATGGGGGGGAATCATCCGACTTCTTGATCATCACCCTTTTGTGGGATGCGCCGTGGGCCCGCAAATGGTCTTAACTCCATCGTCTTCTCCTCCCTGAAAATCTTTCTAATGCCGTACGTGAAATATCCTTAATTCCGTGGGGGCGCTGTGCAAAAGGATGCAATGGAAAAGTTCACCGCTCAACGAGCCGATGTTTTCCACGACTTATTTACCAGGAAAATATTGGATTGATCGGAAACGGAATTCAGGACTAGATGGGGCCTTCCTGCCTCGTCAGGCATTACCGCCTGATCAAGAAACCAAGGAACCGCCACTGTGTGGGAAACGATCCGATCCATCGCCTCGCTGCTGTTAAGTTACGGCCTGCTCCTGCTCGCCAATGGTCTGTTCGGCACTCTTTTGGGGCTTCGTTCCAAGTTGGAAGGTTTTTCGACTGAAACCACCGGCTTCATTATGGCTGGCTATTTCGTCGGTTTGTTACTGGGGGCGCTTTACGCGGTTCGGGTGGTCGCCGCAGTCGGGCACATTCGCGCCTTTGCCGCTTTTGCATCAATAATGTCGGTCGCCGTGTTGGCGCATCTGCTCAGGATCGATCCAGTTACCTGGCTCATCCTTCGAATTGTTGCCGGTTTTTGCATGGCCGGTATGGTCATGGTTACCGAAAGCTGGATTCACGAGCGCTCAACAAATAAAACAAGAGGGCGCGTTCTGTCGCTCTATATGATGACCAACTATTTAGGGGCTGGCCTTGGACAGTTTTTGCTGACCGTCGCCCATCCGGCGGAATTCCAGTTATTCGTGATTTCATCAATCATCTTTTCCCTCGCCCTTGTGCCCATCCTGTTGACCAGCGCCAGCAGCCCCAAACCCGTCTCGCCGCAGCGTATGAGGTTCAGGGATTTATTCGCCATTTCACCGGTTGGTGTAACCGGCACCATCGCAGCCGGTTTAATGAATTCTTCCCTGAACAGCATGGGGCCAATCTATGCTGCTGAAAATGGCCTTTCGATTACCCAGATTTCGACCTTCATGGCATCTACTATTCTGGGCGGTATGGTCCTGCAATTCCCCATCGGGCGATTATCGGACCGCCTGGACCGCCGCACGATCATGATATTTACGGCGCTGGCCGCAATAGCCTGCGCACTTGGCATTGTCTGGGCAACCCCCGGTGGGAGTTGGCCAATGTTCCTTTTGACCGCCCTTTACGGAGGATTCGCCTTCACGGTTTATCCCCTGTCCGCCGCCCAGGTGAATGACCTGGCTGATGTCAATCAGCGGGTCCAGATCGCAGCCGGGCTGCTGATCGCTTATGGAATCGGTGCCATTGCCGGACCTATTGTCGCTTCACAGATCATGGGACAGATGGGCCCTCAGGGATTGTTCATTTTCATTTCAGCGATTGCCAGCGGTCTTGTTCTGATTACCATCGTGCGTATGGCAATGCGGCCAAGAGGTGGCGCTCGCAAAGCACCATACCTGCCACTGGGCAGCATCGGGTTTTCCGGGAAACAGCTCTACACGGCGGCACTGAAAAGCCTACAGCGAAAAAAGGGGAAATAGCGCATGTCTTCGCTGGGTTATCCCGATGCGGACCGCCGACAGAAATAAGATCAATTTTTTCGCCAAACGCTCGCCAGCCATGGCTGTTTATCAAGCGGCAGCCCCGCAGGACGGAAATAATGCTGCAATTCAACAAACCCTGCCCTGGTGACGTATTTGCGCCAGGTTTCAAGATTCATGAAGCAGCCATAGCGGTTTCCGCTAAAACCTTCCTCGTTGTTGCCTCTTGGGTTTGAACAGAACAAGACACCCCTGGGCTTCATGGTTGTGTAGAGTGTAAGCAGGACATCCGGTAATTTCTTACTCGGCACATGGAATATGGAAGCATTCGCGAAAACCCCATCAAAACGGTTTTCCGGTAATTTCAGTTCGAGAAAATTCTGATGCAAGACATCACACCCGCAATAGGCTTGCGCCATTTTGACAAAGTTTTTTGATCCATCCAGACCCACGGCGTCGTGCCCCAGAGAGCAAAAATACTTGAGATCCCGACCGGGCCCACACCCTAAATCCAGAATTGAAAGCGGCGGGGCGCCCTTCATCGCGGTCAGGAACGCGGTATAGTTCTGGCCCACGTCGTGATCCCGTGTACCCGCCCAGTAATCCTCGGCCGACTGATCATAATGGGCTATCGTCACTTCTGAAATATCTTGCCACTGGGGGATATCGAGGACAGACGTCTCCTTTTCAGACTGGTCTTTGGAGTTCACCATATTTGATGCCTTATTAAATTAACAAGCCTCACCATCTATTGTTAATTGAAGTTTGCCATGGGCCAGTCGCAAGGCCGTTTCTACTTCCTGTGGCGTATCGCCGCAGGCAAAGATAAACCCCAGATACCTGTTGCCCTCAGGCGCCGGGATCAGAACATCGCCAAGCGGGATGCTGATCGTCACGTCGTCGATTCCAGGCAATGCCCGTGCCGCTTCCATGCCATCAACCCGGCGCAACACGCCGGCCGCGGGAATAGGGATCATCATTACACCCGATGCCGGCCTGCCCGGCGCGGCGCCAGGGACGCCCAGGCCCATAGCATGTCGCAGGATCAGATCCTCTAGTCGACCGGCGGTACCGAAATTCAGTGCACGGGAGCAAAATCCGCCAATCGAACGCGCCGCAACCTCGATCAACCACACACCTTGATCATTGATGCGCATTTCCATATGCACGGGGCCTTCCCGCAATCCCATTGTCGCCAGGGCATGGGTAGCAGTGGCGCTTATGGCCTCCTGCACATCACCAGACAATCGCGATGGTGTGACGTATATGGTTTCTTCAAAATAGGGGCCTTCCATCGGGTCGGGCTTGTCAAACAGCGCCAGCACGGTGAGTTGACCATCGTTCAGCAATCCCTCCAGGGCAACTTCGTCGCCTGGCACGTACTCTTCAACCAGGATATGCCTCGCCGCCTCGCCGTCGCTGTCACCCTGTTCCAGAATTCTACCGATACGCTTGAAGGCGCTGACGAACTGGTTTGGGTTATCGGCGCGAATGACTCCCCTGCTGGCTGACAACGCCAGCGGTTTAAGCACCACCGGAAAGAACGAGTCCTTTGCAATGGGATGAGGATCATCGTCAACCCCGAAGAGCGAAAAGCGGGGCGCAAGCAAACCGGAATTGGCCAGACGGGTGCGAAAACTGTATTTGTTCAAGCTCACCTTAACCGATGCTGGATCGTTGTGGGGCAAGCCCAATGCCTGCGACGCAGTTGCCGCAATCAGGGTCGTTTCATCATCAACACCGACAACCGCCGATAAGGGATAGTCAGCGTTGTAGGCCTTGATCTGGGCCACACCTTGAGTCAAATCCCTGAAATTAAGGGTCACCGTACGCCCTTGGGAATACTGTTCAAGCACCTGACGCTGACTGGAGCCAACGGCCACATCGACATGAAGCCGTTCGGCCGCAGCAAGAAAATCTCCAATTCGGTAAGAAGTGGTTGGCACCAGTAATAACAGGCGGCCTGTGACCGGATTGTCGTTCATGGCTGAAAAATCGAGCCAGTAGCCACCGGATTGCTTACGGAGTTTCTTTTGTCAGGGCTAGAACGCGCCATCACCACCCTTACCCGGTTGGTAATAGGGATTGTTGCCACCGTCATGGTCGGTTACGTCAAGTACGCTTGTGATTTCGGGCACCAGTGCCTGAATCTGCGTCGCCACACCCTGTTTAAGGGTGACGTCAGCCATGCCGCATCCCTGGCATCCCCCTTCCAGTCGAAGGTAGACGGTATCTTCCAAAACATCGACCAGTGCGATGTGGCCACCATGGCCCGCCACTTGGGGGTTGATGCTCGTATCAAGGAGCTTCCTGATGGCCTTGCCATTCGGGGTTTCCAGTCCGGGCTTGGGGATGGAATCGCGGTAATCGGCAACGCCTACGACTTCGGGAACATAATGTTGCAGTATGGATTTGATGCCAACCAGCAGCCCGAATGTGTTGCCGGACATCTCCAACATCACCACACCATCCTTGAAACTGTGGAAATTGACTTCGCCGCCACTATCCTTCGCGGCGGGTTTGACCCGGGTTTCGATTAAATCCTTGATCGTGGCAATGGCTTCAGAATTCACCTCAGCATCTTCTGTGATTTCCAGCGCGGTGGGTTCTTCCCCGGCTTGGTCAAGGACAACCGGCTTGCCAGCTGTGAAGTGGTCCATGATGACGCCAAGTACGGCTGGCTTCATCATTTGCCAGTCCTTTTCGTCAGATTTAGACACGGTTATCGAATTCAGGTCCATGTGAACACTGGTAATGCCTTCGATTTCGAACAGGCTCTGTGCCAGGGGCGACAGCGCAGCGGACTCCACATCGGGGAATTCCCGTGTTCCCATCGACAACACGCTACAGCCGGGCAAAAACTTCATGCGATCTGGATTTGTATCCGGTTGGGACATAATGAACATTATTTTTTCTCCTGGATAACCGCTGATAGCGTTTTCGTCATTGTGAGTTGATTCATTGTAAGTGGTAATTAGTGTTCATTTTGTCCACATGGCAATTGGCGCAGAAAAACATGGGATACCCTTCACTGGATTTCAGAACCTTTAATTTTCCATGAGCCAAAGGTGGATAGCCTAAAGCATTTCGCCAATCTTTTTTGCCTTCAGGGTCTCGCGAGCCTTGTCGTACCTGGGGTCGTTCCAGAACATCAGGCAGCCGTTGCAGCCAAGACCGCAGCAACTGTCCAGCCCCAGCGTCGGGGCCTTGCCGACATGGGCCTTGCCCTTGACTGTCGGGCGCTCATCGGCGCTGTCGCGCAGGCCGCTTTCCATGTCCAGGCTGATCAGGTTGCCCTCGAGCAGGGTGCGGCGTTCTTCCGACAATTCTGTCTGCGTTCTGGCGACACTCAAGGGCGGCAGCAGGGATTTCAGGGCAACAGTATCCTCGCTATGGAACGCAGCGGCGGGAATGCGGATGCTACGCCCCTGCCCCGGCGCGACCTTTTCGGTCATTTGTCCGGTGTCGGAATTTTCGAATTCATAAAGGCGCAGGCGGATCGGCTCGAAATGCCCGGGAGCCAGAAATTCCAGAATAACTCCGGCGCGAAGCGGGTTGCGGATCAGGAAAATCATATCGTCGCCGTCCCACCTGGTAATCGCCCCGGCGTACAGCCAACCGCCAACGGTGTCGGTGCGATCATAATTGTGGGCGAGGTTGGTCAGGCGGCCTTCGTGGAAGCCCAAAGAGTAGCCGCGGCTTTGCAGGGTGTATAGCTCGCGCAGGAATTCATCGGGCCGCCAGTCTTCGGGCGATGCGTACCAGGCATCAATGGCCAGACGGTAGGCCCGGGCGGTAATGGCGGCGTAGTATTCGCTTTTGTTGCGCCCTTCCACCTTCAGTGAATCAACCCCCAGGGCCAGATAGTCATCCAGCTTGGGCATCAGACACAAATCCTTGGCGTTCATGATGTAAGAGCCACGCTCGTCTTCCTCGATCTTCATCAATTCACCAGGGCGGTATTGTTCTTCCAGAAAGAAGTCATAATCATCCTTGTTATCGGGCGTGATCTCCACCTCCTGGCCGTCTTTGGTGCGGGCCAGAACCTTGTAATTCCAGCGGCAACTTTGCGCGCAGTTACCCTGATTGGCGCCCCGTTCGGCAAGAAAGTTGGACAGCAGGCAGCGCCCGGAATAGGTCATGCACATGGCGCCGTGAATAAAGGCTTCCAGTTTGATGTCCGGGCACTTCTCGCGAATTTCGCACAGTTCCCCGAAGCTGACTTCCCTGGCCAGCACGCATAAGGACGCGCCCTGCTTTTGCCAGCTTTGCACGGTCAGCCATGAACATGCATTGGCCTGTGTCGACACATGCAATTCAAGTTCCGGCGCGTGTTCTTTCAAAAAATGAAAGACGCCCGGGTCCGAGACGATCAGGCCGTCTGGCTTGACCTTGCGCACGGTCTTGACAAACAGGGGCAGTTTTTCAACATCCTTGTTATGGGTGAACAGGTTAAGCGTCAGGTAGATTTTCTTGCCCCGTTCGTGGGCGAAGCGAACCCCTTCTGTCAACTCCTCAAGGGTGAACGAAGACTGGGTGCGCAAAGACAGGTCCGGCGTACCCGCATAAACGGCGTCGGCCCCATACAGGATCGCCGTCTTCAACTTGGAAAGCGAGCCTGCTGGCATGAGCAATTCTGCGCGGTGGGAGGTTGATGTCGTCATCATCGGGCATTCCTAATCGCAAAAACGGCCCCGCACAAGGGCGAGGCCGTTTCAGTAACATTAAAATGATCGGGAAATTCTATTCCTTGTCGATACTCAGTGCGACAAAGCGCAGGCCCGATTGGCCTTCAATCAGAAGCAGGACACGCTTGTTGCCATCCTTGCGGGCGGCGTCGATCTTGGCGATCACCTGTTCGGGCGTAGTTACCTCTTCTTGAGAAACTTCGACAATCAGATCACCCGGACGGATGCCTTTTTCGAAGGCGACGCCATCGTCGGCAACTTCAGTCACCACGACGCCGCGGGCTTCCGCGTCCAGCTTGAAGCGTTCGCGCAAACCTGCATTGACTTCAGCCAGGGTCAGGCCCAGCGGATCAACCATCATGTCGCCGCTCT
>JADHSW010000114.1 GCA_016776705.1 Rhodospirillales bacterium | reverse complement strand
ATGCCGCATTTTTACATAATGATGCAGGGCAATATCGAAACCACTAAGAACGTTTAAAACCCCGCCGGGTCATCTCGCCCCAAGATGATTTGGCTCCGGTTACGTACTGCCAGAATCCTGCAATGCGCCAGAAGCTATTGATTTGCCGATAACCAAAATTTTCGAGTACAGCCGCGCCCAACAATAACAAAAGATGACTGGCCCGCGGAAATCGTTTCAATTCGAGTTCCTCCAGCACCAGCGAGCCTACACTTACGAATATTCCAAATATGAAAGTCAGCGCCAGGAAAGCCAGGAAGATATCCCATTGAATAACACCCAAATACCAGAACGCCGGCATCAGGATATAACCCAGCAACTCGGTTGGCGGTCCTAACACGTCGATCAAAAAAATATGCGGATACCCGATGACGCCAGGCGCCCCGTAGCGAGGATTGCCGAGCATACGGATGTGCTTGAAAAATGTTTCCAGGGCGCCGCGTTGCCAACGCATCCGTTGACGACCCAAGACCTTGAGGTCTTCAGGTGCTTCCGTCCAACACACGGGATCAGGGATGAATTTGATGTCGTATTCCTGTTTGGTCTCACGCATGTGACGGTGAAATTTTACAATTAGTTCCAGGTCCTCGCCAACGGTATTGATGTCATAACCTCCAACATCAACGGCAGTTGAGCGCTTGAATATGCCGAAGGCGCCTGATACCAGCATCAAGGCGTTGAAGTGGCTCCAGGCAAGCCGGGCCATCAAAAAGGCGCGTAGGTATTCGACGATCTGGAATAACGCCAATAAATTCGACGGCGTGTCGATATTTTCGACACGACCTGCGCGAACAGTGCACCCGTTTGCGATGCGTATCGTGCCGCCTACGGCGACAACCCTGTCAGGGTCTTCTGCAAAAGGTTGCACAGCCCTGAGCAGGGCATCGGTTTCCAGTAAAGAATCTGCATCGACGGCGCAAAACAGCGGAAACCGTGAATGATTAATTCCCGCATTCAGGGCATCCGCCTTGCCGCCATTTTCCTTATCGACAACAACCAGATTGGGATAGTTCGGCGACCCATAAAGTCCCCGGATTGGCTGGTGCGGGACTATCTTCTCAAATGAGCGTTCGATTGGCTTCAACTCGAATGCTTCAATCGCGGCATGTAATGTTCCGTCCTTCGAACCATCATTAATGACCACCACTTCAAAATTGGGGTAATGCAGGGCCAGCATTGATCGGATATTTTCGACCACCGTCGCTTCTTCATTATAGGCTGGAACCAACATGGAAATAGGCATGGTCGAATCACTAAGCCTTTGCCACGCCTGCTTCGGCGTTTTTACCAACAGTCGCCCCTGCAGGGCGATAAAGGCGACAACAAGCTGAATGAAATAAAGCACGTTCTGCGCTGCAGTGATGCCAACGATCATAGTTGCGACCAAATATGACGCATATTCCCCATATTCTCGTAATGCCACCGGGTCCATGCTCATGTCTGATTAGCCTCTGCCAACACTAAATCTGCTATTTCAGCAGCAGGCGACAATCCTTTACTGATTTCCCGAAGCTTGCTGATTCCCTCGGGACCCATTTTTATTATCGCCCCGGCGGCACGGTAACGCGACCACCACTGTTCGTCATCAAGCAACGGAACCAAGTGCGGCAATGTCTCCGACAGGCCGATACGACCGGCACAGATGGCGGCCTGTGTACGCACCTCCCAGGCGTCATCTTTAAGTCCTGCAATCACTGCCGGCAGGGCTGAAGGATGACCGATGGCTGCGAGTGAACGCATTGCTTCTGCCCGGATATTAACTGATGCCGACGTCATTTCGGCGGCAAGGATGTCCACTGCCGTGTAGTCGTTGGCCGCCCCCAGCGCGTCTATGAGCAATTCACGTATTGATTCTGGAACGTCGGTTTTTAAAATTTCCAACATTTCCTCGACTGAATTCGGCGCAATTTTACGAAACACTTCTCGCAGCAAACGGGGCCTGACGCCATTGTCGACACTCAGCTTATCGATCAACGTCTTAACCGATAAATGTACCCCTTTTTTGACCAATGCCCCGGCCGCGGCGAGGCGGATACGTGGGTACGGGTCGTCGAGAATCTCTTTCAGAACCTCTACTGCTTTAGGGTCATCAAATAAAACAAGATTGTCTATCGCGTTGAAACGCAAACGTTCGTTGTTTGACCGTACGGAGGAAATGGCCGATTCCAGCCCGCCGACTCTTACCAGTATCTTTAATAGGTTCGACTTTGTCATCCCGCTGACAGAGCCCATTAGGTCATGAGCGATTTCGTGGATAAGCCGCAGGTCTTTATCCGAAAAACTGTCACTGATAGCGTCAATTGATGTCGGGTCTTCCATATGCTCGAAAACGACGCCGGAAAGTTCCTTTTTGCGGGTGTCCCACCAAACCTTACGACGTTGAATGACCAACCGTCGCAAAATCAGCCCCATCATGATGACGACCGCAAGAATCGCCATAAAAAGGGAGATCCACCATATGGCTTGCATCATGGTCATTGTCGGCATACCTAGAATAAAACCACCGGTTAAAAGCGCAGAGACAAACCGCCGGAAAAAACGTCCCGGATATAGGCGGCTTTTCGGTTGTCTCTGGTAAATGCAAAATTGAGCCCGAGGCCGGATGTTACGTCTAAGATAGCGCCCGCATATCTGGATAGTGTGGTAACCGATGCGCCGCTTTCAGTTTCAGCAGCGCTGGCGATGCCGCCGAACAACCTGAGAGAATCCAACGCTTGCCAATCGGCCCTGAGCGACCATCCGGGCAGTCGTTTCGACGGCGTCAGGTCGTAGGTGTTAATCCAGCGCCCAGTCAACCATGTCCTGCCATTAAAAAGATACTGCTGCAGGCCAGGATCAATGTTGCGGATATCGCCGCTGGCATAGTTCTTTTGGGCCAAATCCAGCTTAATGATTGTCGGCCCCAAAAAATCACCGCCATCCCGCAATCGATAGTCGGCACCGGTTTCAACCTTCCAGCGCGGGAGAAATGACGCCGCCGGGGTAGCCCCTAGATTAATATATCCTCCCAGGTCACCGTTCAGACGGTGGGCCGCACCGGTTCGCACGTAAGTATCGGTTTCACCAAAGCGGCGACTGCGTTCGGCGCGAAGGTGGCCTTGAGTCTGTTTTGATCCCACGGTGATCTGAATATTGGCTTCGTGCCAGTCCTTGCGGCTGACCCTGTTGAAACGGCTTTGGTCGTAGCCGATGTCGAGCCGCCAGATCCGGTCTTCGTCCTGATCCCTATATGCGGCCTGTTGCCTGCGCAATTCGAGGGCGGCCGTATTGCCAGGATCGATACTCAAAATATAATTGATGTCCGCCTCTGCTTCATCGAGACGCCCCATCCAACCCTTGATCCGGGCAACGGCGATATGTAGATCGATATAATCAGGAGCATTTGCGATTCCCCTGCTTAAAACAGCAAGGGCTTCTTCGTGGCGCTCGAGAATTCCCAGGACGATACCCAGGTGTAACAACACATCTGCGTTATCGGGGCTTATGGTCAGGGCTTCACGGTATCTCTGCTCGGCCTCGCCAAAGCGCCCTTCGGCCCGCGCCTTTTTCGCCCCTTCAAAGACGTCGGCGAAATTGGATGCCATTGCCGGCGTGGTCGATAAAATCCATCCGGAAAGTAATAAAAACGTCACTCGGTTAAAAGCCGACGCCCTTCCCCCTGCCCAGCATTGCAGGGAAAAGGTCACTTTCTAACCTTGCTATCAATCAGGCGTTTGATGCGAACAACCAGCTCTTCCGGCATGAACGGTTTAACCAGATATTCTTCGGCTCCCAAAGTCAGGCCGTTGACAATGTCGCGTTCCATGACGCGCGCCGTCAACATGACAACTGGAATGTCACGGGTATCGTCACCCTCTTTCAGATTTCTAAGCACGTCGAACCCGTCCATTCCCGGCATCATGCCATCGAGCACGATCAAGTCCGGTTTATCGGCACGAGCCGCATCAAGCGCGTGTTCACCATCTTCGACGCACGTAACTGCGTAGCCCTGTTGGATCAGCTTGTGTTCCAGCAACTGCAATAAAAGGTCATCATCTTCGGCGACCAATACCCGAATGGATTGAGCATTATCAGTCATTTGTCATCTTATACAATCTAGGACGGCTCAAAAAGCACATACTCAAGGTTTCATCAGTTGGAATTAATATAGTTCGGCGCGGAGATTAAGGGAATATAATACCGAGCAATGGGTTTAATTGAGCGCACATTATACTGTCACTTATTTCTTGGAATAGACGCCCAGCACCGCTAACGCGGTAATAGGTTGCTTAGTGTTGGAACGATGACTGGGCGCATTGCCTGTCTATAGGATTTTGACGTTTAACACCTCAACCCTATAGACAGGAGTTTGTTATGACGAAGACATCCATCAGCCCTT
Organism: Rhodospirillales bacterium; assembly: GCA_016776705.1. Taxonomy (GTDB): domain Bacteria; phylum Pseudomonadota; class Alphaproteobacteria; order Rhodospirillales; family JABHCV01; genus JACNJU01. The sequence goes on along the minus strand of JADHSW010000114.1, from coordinate 4,801 downwards.
TGCACCAGCGTATGATTGATGACATGACGGTGCGAGGTTTCACGCCGAGCACCCAGCGTGGATATCAGAACAAGGCGATGATCTATGCCATCCTGTTCAAGGCTGCCGCCGAGACGCTGATCACCATCGCCGCTGATCCAAAACATCTTGGTGATCGCACCGGTTTGTCAGATCCGGATCAAGGACAGGGCTCAATCCAACAAATACAGACGAATTCTACTTCGTAGCTTACAACAACTTTGGTGATGTCTTTGCGAGGACCTTAATAGAGCACAATCGCAATGCGTCCCGCTTGTGCAAGATCAGTGTCAGGAAGCAAGGTGACTGATCACTCGTTCTTCCTGACACTTCTCTTATAGTTCCTTTCTACTTCTGCCTTGTTATTCCCTTGGCAGACTCAGGGCATGGGCGACGATGTCCACCGAAACCTGTATTGGTAAAGCATACAATGCAGGCATCTTTTCGCCGGGTTGTCCCATTCGAATTTTGTGTAAAGTTTCCCACGGATTGTCTTGGGCAACTTTGCCAAGATTCGGCATGTCCTTGATTTTCTTGCCGTCGAAACCGTGGCAATTGACGCATATGGTGTTGTAGTAAATCTCACCTTGCTTTGCGTCACCTTTGACGGCTTTATTCAGCCCGATATATTTCGGGACGTCGACTTGGCCCTTGCTGACGAAAAGGGCAAGGTCCATAAAATCGGTCGCGGTCATGTGCTTGTCGGTATAGTTATGATTTTTATCTTTTAATAGGTTCATAATCTTGCCCGTGTCGGCACCCATTGCCCCAGCGATCCCTTTGTAGTTTGTGAAGTGACTGTTGCTTTTATTGCCATAAGCCCCTTTATTACCTTGGTAATCCCAACCATGGCATTCTTTACAACGCCAGCTGTCTTTCCCCTTCTTTTTCGATGTATCTGGGTAGGCGGGATTGGTGCCGCTCGGTATGTCGCCGTTTGTGATGCCATACCATTTATCATATAACAATCCTCCACGAACTACATTGGCGGAATCATCGGCGTAAGCAGTGGTTATAAACGTAACGGAAAAGCATACGGTAACAATCACCAGAAAAGATTGCCTGATGATCTTATAAAAATTCTTAGGTTTATACATTGTGAAGCTCCCCTTTGCTGTTAACCGTATAGTCTGAGCGGTTATTCGAGGAGCGATCCTTGATCTAGGTCAATTTTATTGTTGAGCGCTTTTCTATGGATACCCCACGCATCCTGTTCGACCCAGCGGCCGAGCATCAAGATATTGGGGTGAAGCCATGATTGTAGATGTATGGTGTAGACTACCTAAATCATTTATTCATGGCGGAAATGGCAATGGCACTTTCTGCAAAAGAATATGAGAAATATTGCAGCATATGTTGCTGGACTTTGGCCGGTTTGGGTCAAACTAGGTGTTTATGATGGCCTAAAACGAGGTCCGCTCTGCTCCCTCAAAGCTGACGTTCAACAAATTCAGGCCTGCTTACAGCTATGTGGCCCACGATTTTTATGCAAAGTGTCAAAGAACATTAGGGATTTTATAATTTATGAGTCACGGTTTGCTCCATATGTGTCTATCCACATTTTTTATTGGCTTTTTGAAAAGCCTGAGAATTGTCCCCATACGTTTGCTTACTTGAATTGATGAGAGGAATGGACATATCGTCTCTACCCCAATCCCTGAAAAAGAGTCCCCACATGCCAGCCGCGAACGAATACCGTAATGTCGCGATCCTGTTCGGATCACAGGCGATGCATATATCCAGCCAGATTGTCCTATTCACACTGGCGGGACTGGTTGGACAGATGCTGGCCGAGGACAAGGCGTTTGCGACCCTTCCCGTTTCCGCCATTATTGTCGCCACGGCAATGACGACGATCCCTGCGTCCCTGCTGATGAAAAGGATCGGCCGACGTGCCGGTTTCATGATTGGCTCGACAACCGGCCTGGGCGGGGTGCTGATCGCCTCCTACGCGGTGTGGAGCAGTTCTTTCTGGCTTTTCGTCCTGGGAACCTTCGTGGTCGGCATTAACGGCGGTTTCGCCCAGTATTACCGTTTCGCCGCCGCTGATGCCGCATCCAGGGAATTCCGCCCGCGGGCGATTTCCTATGTCATCGCGGGTGGCATCGCTGCGGCATTTATCGGCCCGCAACTGGTGCGCTGGACCAATGATCTGCTGCCGGTTCCGTTTCTGGGCTCGGTCCTTTCCCTGAGCGGCCTCGTGCTGGTATCCCTGATACTGTTATCACAGCTGTCCATACCCAAGTTGTCTGATGAAGAAATCAGGGCATCGGGTCGACCGCTCTTCAAGATCACCAGCAACCCGACATTTATCGTTTCCGTATTAAGCGGCATGGTCGGCTACGGCTCCATGAGCATGCTTATGACCGCCACCCCCATCGCCATGGTCGGCTGCGGATTCAACGTAACCCAATCGGCAGGGGTCATTCAGTGGCATGTGCTGGGAATGTTCGGCCCGGCCCTGTTTACCGGACACCTGATTCATCGCTTTGGCGTCCTGCCGATCATCTTCAGCGGCCTGGTCCTGCTAATGGCTTGTATTGCAGTGGCCCTGGCCGGGATCGACATAATGAACTTCACCATCGCCCTGATTGCCCTTGGCCTTGGCTGGAATTTCACCTTCGTCGGCGCGTCCAGCCTGTTGACGGAAACCTATCATCCGGCTGAAAGAGCCAAGGTACAGGCGACAAATGATTTTTTGGTTTTCGGCACCGCCGCGCTGGGCTCCCTTTCCGCGGGGGCCATGCTGGATGCCTATGACTGGAATACGGTCAACCTGTTCGCACTGCCACTGATTATGCTGACGGCGCTGGTTACCGCATGGTACGCCCTAACCCACCACCGCAAACAACGCCAACTGGCCGAAGCAGAGGAAACGGCCTAGATAAACGCGAGAGCGGCCCCTGTCGCCTCTGCCGGGTCTATGGAAAGGCCATCGGGGGATTGCGAGAATGAAATCCCGGCGGCTTTCAGGAAAACTTCCGTCGCTGTCAGATCATTGACTTCAACGCCAAGCTCCTTCAGTCCCGGGGCATGGTCAGAATGGATCAGGCGCATCTCGCCGATCCCGGTTCTTACGTATGCCCCGCCATCAGCCTGATGAACGCTCTCAGTGCCAAATACCCGTCCGTAGGCGTCAATGGCGGCGGCCATGTCTTCAACCCCAATGGTTATGTAGGCGATGCGTCTGGCCCCATTGGCATGAAGCAGCCAGTCGGGCTGGCGCATAAGTTCAGGCGTCAGATGATTGCAGAAAAATCCGGACAGGCCCGGCAAAATTCCCCTGGGCGGGTGCACCAGTTTGAATCGCGGCTCGACCGTGCCTTCGGGTAATTCCAGCAGGCGTTTTAGGTCCTGGGGTTCCCCGTTCAGTTTTTCCGCCAGTGCGTCGACGTCTGAACTGGCAAAGGCCATGCCCAGCAAGCCTTCTCCCTGATCGGCCAGGAACACATCCAGATTATTGACGAACTGGGTCGCATCGACGATACCCAGCAGTTCCAGATAGTCGTCTGGGAACATGATGCAGTAATTGGCTGTGCCCCAGCCAATGTGCCTGCCACGGGGACAGAGGGTAAAGCCGAGGCGTCGCCAGGCAAGGCGCGCTGCCTCAAGATCGGCAACGCCAATGATTGCATGATCGAAACCGTCAATGAGACATGCCACCCAGCTGTCCTACCTTAACGCCGCAGCAATGTTGCCACCATCCACGGTGAGCACCGACGCCGTGGTCTTTTCAGCAAGGGCCAGATCGACAAAGGCCTGGGCCACATCCTCGGCAAGCACTTCGCGGCCAAGCAGATTGCCGGACATGTAGTCTTTCTGGCTAAGGCCCCGCGCCTTGGATCGGGACTCGATCATGGAATCGCTCAACAGCCCGGAGCGAATGCGGTCCGCGTTGACGGCGTTGGAGCGAATGCCGTCGCTGCCGTGATCGACGGCGTACTGGCGCATCAAAAACAGGGTCGCCGCCTTGGGCAGGCCGTAAGGTCCGAAGTTCGGTCCCGGATTGATCGCCTGTTTGGACGTGTTGAACAACAGGCAACCGCCAGTACCCTGTGCGCGCATGATCGTCGTCGCCTTGCTGGCCAGATTCTGGTGGCCCCAGAAGTTAAGCTCGAAGCTTTGGCGCAGGATCTTGTCCGAAACATCGCCAATACGCCCCTGCCACGCAGCACCGGCGTTGGAGACGACAATATCGAGCCCCCCATATCGCACCGACACTTTATCGAGGGCGGCATTGACCGATTTGGCCGACGTCACATCGCAGACAAGGCCGAAGCCACCGATTTCAGCAGCGACGGCGTTGGCCGCCTTCTCGTCGCGGTCGAGCACGGCCACGTCACAGCCCTGAGCCGCGAAGGCCCGGACTGTCGCGGCTCCGATGCCGGAACCACCGCCGGTGACAACGCACACCTGACGGGCCAGCGGTTTCTCCACCCCCTTGCCCAGCTTGGCCTGTTCCAGTCCCCAGTATTCAATTTCAAAAATGTCTTTTTCCGGGATCACCTGATAGGAACTTATGGATTCCGCTCCGGTGATGACCTCGATGTTGGTTTCCGCCAGATCGGCGGCGATGGCGGCAGTGTTGGCGTTTGCGCCAAGACCAAACAGGCCGACGCCCGGCACCAGAATGATCCGGGGCATGGGGTCCAATTCCGTTTTCGGTCCCTGGACTTTATTCTGGCGGGCAAAATAGGCGTGACAGGCCTTCTGGTAATCCATCAGGGCCTTCCTTGCGCCCCTGGCAAAGGCTTCCAGATCACCCGCAACGGGGGCGGGCACA
>JADHSW010000113.1 GCA_016776705.1 Rhodospirillales bacterium | reverse complement strand
CCCCTAATCAGGTTTCTTGACCCGGAAACCGCCCATGGCCTCGCGATCAAGGGCCTTCGCGCCGGACTGGTTCCGGCTGCAAGGGCTTTCGAAGACCCGGGTCTTGAACAAACCGTCTGGGGACGGACCTTCGCCAACCCGGTTGGTCTCGCCGCAGGTTTCGATAAAAATGCAGAGGTCACCGATGCCATGCTGGAGCAGGGTTTCGGCTTTGTTGAAATCGGCTCGGTAACCCCGCTTGCGCAGCCGGGCAACCCGCGACCCAGATTGTTCCGTCTGGTGGCGGACGGCGCGGTCATCAACCGCATGGGATTTAATAACGAGGGTATGGAGGCTGTCGCCACCCGTCTTGAAAAACGCACACGCCGGGGAATAGTCGGTGTCAATCTGGGCAAGAACAAGTTGAGCGAAGACGCTATCGAAGATTATCGAAAAGGCATTTTCAGGCTGGCTCGTTTCGCGGACTATCTTGTTATCAATGTTTCATCGCCCAATACACCGGGACTACGCGCCTTGCAGGGGCGTGAACCCCTGCAGGAACTGCTTGAAGCTGTGCTGAATGCCCGGGCGGAATCGCTTCCTGACGCGCCGCCGCCGCTGTTGCTGAAGATCGCGCCTGACCTTACCGACGAGGACAAGACCGATATAGCTGAAGTCGCCCTTGCGACGGGGATAGACGGTCTGATTGCCACCAACACCACGATTGAGCGACCCGAAAGCCTGGGCGACAGCAACGCCGCAGAGACGGGAGGCCTGAGCGGCAAGCCCCTGCTTGAGCCATCGACCCGGGTTCTTTCTGAAATGTATAGACGGACCGGCGGAAAAATCCCATTAGTCGGCGTTGGCGGAATCGCCAGCGGCGCCGATGCCTATGCCAAGATCAGGGCGGGGGCGACGCTTATTCAATTCTATTCGGCGATGGTTTATCATGGCCCCGGGCTGGTGAACGATATCAAGAGAGAGCTTGCCGGTCTGGTCCGGGCGGATGGATATTCTTCAATCAGCGAAGCAATTGGCGCAGATCATGCCTGAAACAATAATAATAATCGGATAGTATCGACATGTCCCAGGTCTCCTCATTTGAAATCCTCAGCCTGATTAAAGGCAAATGGGAAGTTATCGATGTCGTCGATAACAAGGCGAAAGCCATAGGCGAGGCGGAACATCATTTAAAGGAAGGGCTTTTTTCAGCGGTAGAGGTGATTGAGGAACGCTACGACGAAGAGACCGGGGAAAGCCATTCCTTCGTCGTCTTCAACAAAGTCCGGGTGATCCGCAAAACCAAGGAACAATATATCGGCAAGGAACGCCGCAAGGGAAAGGAATGGCGAGGAGACCCTAAAAAGTACGGGCGGGAACAACGAGAGAAATCCCTCAAAGGGAAAAAGCGCCGAAGCGCGACCAGGGCCGAGCAAACGATTCGTGGCACGCTTATTCTGCTTATTCTTCTGTTCCTGGGAATTATCGGCCTGACCTACATTGTCGAGAATTTAGACCGTTAAGGCAGAAACTGTTCCTTCAGGATACGCTCTTCGAAATTGTGTTCCGGGTCGTGCAACATGGTCACGGTGTGGGACTGGTCTTCCTTGACGATAACCTGCGCAACCCGCCTGATTTCGGTGTAATCGGCAACGGCGCTGACCATGCGTTCATTCGGGGAGAGAATTTCAAAAGTGACGGTTGCGTCGTGTGGCAGTAAAGCGCCGCGCCACTGACGCGGCCTGAAGGCGCTTATAGGCGTCAGCGCCAGAACGCCAGCGCCCAGGGGGATAATGGGACCCTGCGCCGACAGATTGTAGGCTGTGCTTCCGGCCGGGGTGGACAGCAAGACGCCGTCGCAAATCATTCCATTCATCCGTTCGATCCCGTCAATCTGAATGCTGATCTTGGCCGCCAGCCGGGTCTGCCGCAGCAGGGATACTTCGTTGATGGCAAGGGCTGAATGCTTTTTGCCGTCTGTATCAGTCGCCTTCATGATCAGGGGATTAACCACGATGGCTTCGGCCTTGTTTATGCGCTTTTTCAGGGCGTTTTCAGAGTAGCCGTTCATCAGGAAACCGACGGACCCCCGGTTCATGCCATAGATAGGCACGCCCCGTTTCATATAGCGATGAAGGGTTCGAAGCATGAACCCGTCGCCGCCAAGGGCGACAATGACATCTGCCTCGCTTGCCGGAACGTTGACATACTTCTTCTTCAGGCGTTTCAGGGCTTCCTGCGCCTGATGCTGGCGGGCGGCTGTAAAAGCGATTTTTTTTGTCATGCGGGAGAGTACAACGGAGGCGATGCTTCAATCAACCACCGGTCATGCTCATGTGGCGCGACAGGGCGGGACCACCGTGCCCGGGTTCAATGACGAACTCGTGGCTTTTCGGTTTGCGGCCTATGGCTTCATCGATAGCGGCGTTCAGCAATTCATCGCCTTCGCTGGCGCGCAACGGGGCCCGCAGGTCGGCGTCATCGTCTTGTCCCAGGCACATAAACAGCTTGCCAGTACAGGTGACGCGAATCCGGTTGCAGGTCTCGCAAAAATTATGACTAAGCGGTGAGATAAAACCGATACGCCGGCCTGTTTCGGCGACCTCGGTGTACCGGGACGGCCCGCCTGTGTTGTGATCGCAATCTGTTATTGTCCAATCCGTTTCCAGCGATTTGCGAACCTCGCTTACGGGCAGGTACTGGGTCGTGCGGTCGCCGCCGATGTCGCCCAGCGGCATGGTTTCGATGAAGGTGATGTCATAACCCTTGTCACCGCACCAACCGACCAGCCTTGAAAACTGGTCCTCGTTGAAGTTCTTGACAACAACCGTATTGATTTTGATGGCGAGTCCGGCCTTTGTGGCGGCTTCCAATCCGGCCTTGACCTGATCAAGCTTGCCGCCCCGGGTGATTTCTTCAAATTTTTCACTATCCAGGGTGTCGATGGATACGTTCAGGCGTTTGATGCCATTTTCGGCCAACTGGGCAGCGTGCCTTTCAAGCTGGCTGCCATTGGTGGTCAGGGTTAACTCCTTAAGATCACCACTTTTTAAATGTCGACCCAGTGAGGTGATCAATTCCATAACACCGCGACGCACAAGCGGCTCGCCCCCGGTTAGGCGAATTTTGCGAACGCCCTTGGCGACAAAAGCGCTGCATAAACGATCCAGCTCTTCTATGGTAAGGACATCGGACTTGGGCAGGAAAGTCATGTCTTCGGCCATGCAATAAACACAACGAAAATCGCAGCGGTCAGTTACCGAAACCCTAAGGTAGGTAATGTGGCGGCCAAGCGGATCAATCATCGGGTTTCATTCCAAGGGAGCAATTAAATTCGTTCGAGAACCTACAGTTAAATTTAGTCATTGGTCAAAGGAATGTCGCCCATAACTTATGTGTGGTTGTTGCCTCGCCCTGAAAGACGACTATGCTTTAAGATAGGTGTGCCTGAAGATGATTCGTTCCCCGATTAAGGAATAATGCGCTGCCGGAACTGATGAATACCCATGAAGTCGCCGATTACCTGCGTATCAAGGAACGCAAGGTCTATGACCTTGTGCGCAACAAGCAGATTCCCTGCACCCGTGCGAGTGGAAAATGGTTGTTTCCAAAAAACCTGATCGACAAGTGGCTGGCCCAGGGGGTAGATGGCCAGGAAAGTGATACCGAACTTGAGCCCCGGGTCGCACCGCCTCCGGTTATTGCCGGTTCCCATGATCCCTTGCTGGACTGGGCGCTGCTTGAATGCAATTGCGGGCTTGCCCTGCTTGGCGGCGGTAGCCTGAATGGGCTGGAGCGTTTCGTTGCCGGTGAAGCCCTGGCTTGTGGCTTGCATATTATTGATCACGAAACCGGCACCTATAATGTTCCTGCTTTAAAAAAAGCCTACGGCGGCTGGCCTGCGGGGGACCTTGTGCTGATAGAATGGGCGCAACGTCAACAAGGGCTGGTTCTTCCGGCGGGTAATCCCAAGGGAATATCGGGTTTTGACGAATTAATGAAAAAGAAAGCCCGCGTCATTGTGCGTCAACCAGCCGCCGGTACCCGCATTTTGTTTGAACATCTCATCAACGAGGCGGGATTCGACGAATGGGATTTCAATATAAATGATGAAATGGCTAAAAACGAAACCGAACTGGGACTCGCTATTCGGGACAGGAAAGCCGACGTTGGCCTGGGCCTCGCCAGCGTAGCCCGGCAATTCGATCTGGATTTCATTCCCCTTTGTTATGAGCGGTTCGATTTGTTGATACGCCGCCGGGATTATTTCGACGAGGCGTTCCAGCGTCTGATTACCTTGATGCGTCTGGACGGCTTCACCATGCGCGCCCATGAAATGGGTGGCTACGATATTTCCCAGCGTGGGAAAGTACATTTCAATGCTTGAAGGCGTGTTTTGGGTGAAAATACTTACTCAATCAGGTATTTAATGCTCATCTGAAAAACTCTTCCAGCCAATGAAATATGGTAACTGGTTATCTTTAAATAATCAGCCAAATTTACTTAATGTTGGAAATTAATTCACTGAAACTGGTCTACAGCCAGATGTGAGCAGGTTGTGTTATTTGTTGCAATTATGTGCCATACTATGTATGGGATTTTCAGATTTTACAAAAATTACTTTTATTCAGCTTAATAATCACCAGATACATCCAGGGAGAATTAAGTGCGTGCCATGTTATTCATATCCGGTTTTATCGCTGTCGGGCTTGTCCTGGCAGGCGTTGTTGCGCCTGCAAGCGCGGATGTGAAAGTCCTGCTGTACAATCCGGATGGCACCATCAAGGGTATTTCCCAAGGCAAGAAGAGCAAAAAAAATGGCTCTTCAGGGTCATCTACGGACGCCAAAAACAAGGCCGGTCAATTTTCCCCCGCGGATCAATACGTCGAAGGTGAACTGCTTGTCATCAACCCATCCCGGCATTTTGAAGTCAACGCCCGGCCTTTGGGGTTCTCAATTGTTGAGAGTTCAGACTACCCGTCATTAAAACTGTCTGTTTTGCGTTTGCGGGCGCCTGCAAAATACACGGTTCCCGAGGCAATGGCCTTCTTGTCGGCGAAATTCCCCCGCATCAATGTTGATGCCAATCATACTTATGATATTACCGGCACGGTGCCAGGGGGTGTTGAAGAGGTCCCGCAGATCGCGGCACTGACGTCGTCCCCTGCTACATGTGGTCGCGGTCTTCGCATCGGCATGATTGATGGCGGCATCAATGTGAAGCATCCCACCCTTGCGGGGCAAAAAGTACAGTACAAGCGCTTTGGAACCAAAGGCATGAAGGTGGGACCTTCTGCCCATGGCACAGCCATCGCCGGAATGTTCGTGGGTAAAATGTCCAAGCAGGGATTGGGGGGGTATGTGCCCGCGGCCGAATTAGTAGCGGCAGGGGTTCAGGAAGTTAGCCCATCCAGACGGATTGTTGCGCGGGCAAGTAACATTCTGAGCGCGATCGAATGGCTTGCCACCAAAAATGTGCATGTCGTCAACTTCAATATCGCCGGCGCCGATAACAAGGCCCTTGGTACCGCTGTTGATCGTGCCCACAGCAAGGGCATGATCATGGTCGCCGCTGTCGGCAACTGGGGCAGTAATAAAACAGAAGCTTTCCCGGCGGCTTATGCCAATGTCATTGGCGTTACCGGCGTTGATAAAAACAAGAAGATTTATTCCCGCGCAAATACGGGATCCTATGTTGATTTTGCGGCACAAGGGGTTCGCGTCTGGGCAGCGGGAACCACGAAGGGCGGCCAATTCATGAGCGGTACTTCCTACGCCACTCCGCTGATTAGTTCTCTGGTTGCCTTTGAAACGGCAAAGGGAAAGAAAGCAACTCCTGAATCTGTTCGCAGCTATCTGAAAAAGTTTTCTGTCGATATTGGCTCATCTGGCAAGGACGCCACTTTTGGCTGGGGACTAATCGAGCGAACCAGTCTGTGCGAATGAGTTCCCGGGTGCACGAATACCTGCAAGTATCCTAAAAGTTAATTTAATACGCGGTTTGCCGGAAAATGAACTGACACGGTCGTCCCCGTTTTGGGCTGACTTTCTATCAATAATTCCCCTCCCTGAGCTTCAACAAGCTTTAACGTCAGTGGCAATCCAAGCCCTGTTCCTTCGTTGACATACACATCGGACCTACCCGAACGGCGGATCTGCCGGAAAGGTTCCATTGCGATGGCTATTTCATCTGCGCTCATGCCAATGCCTGAATCGATGACAGACAAGGTTTTGGACCCATCATCGTTGGCTTTAACATCAATTGTGACGGTTCCCCCGTCATTGGTGAACTTGACCGCGTTTGATAACAGGTTCAGCATGATCTGCTTCATTCGCCTCTCATCGGCACGAATGACATGCTGGTTACGCTTGATGGTATTGCGTAATTTAATTTTTGCTTTTTCCGCCCTTTCCTTCAGCAAAAGAATGGATACACGAATTGTTTCATGTAAGTCGACATCCGTTTCCTCCAATACCATCTTGTCTGCTTCGATCGCCGACACATCGAGAATGTCACTGATCAGGTTAAGCAAATGCAGACCTGAACTGTGAATACTGGTAATATATTCTTTCTGTTTTTCGTTGCCCAAAGGGCCAAATATCTGCTCATTCAGGGTCTCGGAAAAACCGATGATGGCATTCAATGGGGTCCGTAATTCATGGCTCATGTTGGCAAGAAATTCTGATTTGACTCGATTTGAACTCTCGGCGTCCAGTTTTGCGCGTAGTAGCTCTTCTTCATTTTTAACACGTTCAGTCATATCCCGGATTGTGCCGAAATAAGTTTTCTGGCCATCGACGATCGTCTCACTGACGTTCAGGTCAGCGGGAAAAATGCTCCCATTCTTTCGCCGGGCAAAAATTTGTCGACCCTTGCCAATAATGCTTGATTTTCCGGTTTCCTGATATCTGGATAGATGTTTGTCGTGGTCACTTTTTTCAGGCTCATCCATCAGCATATTGACATTGCTGCCAACCATTTCTTCAGCTGTATAGCCAAAGATTTTTTCTGTTGTCGGATTGACATAGCTGATGATGCCCTTTTCATCAATTGTGATGGCGCCATCGGCAAGGTTTTCCAACATGTTCCTGTATTGTTGCTGGGTTTGTTTTTTCCGGGTTATGTCGTGATCGGTTCCCAGCATGCTTTCCGGATTGCCTTCCGAATCACGGTTCAGGATTGCCTGCGCATGAATGAAGCGTATTTCACCATTGGGGCGAATTATACGAAATTCTATATCGTAGTCCTGTGAGCCATCCATGGCTTTTTCAGTAGAATCCAAAACCGATTGTTTGTCTTCCGGATGAACGGCGTTCAGAAAATCCTCATAGCACACGGGTTGCCCATCGGGGCGGTGACCGAATATCCTGTATTGCTCATCGCTCCATGTTTCTTCGCCAGTAGCGATATTCCACTGCCAACTTCCGATACTTGCTACGGATTGGGCGGCCTTTAATTGCTCTTCGCTCTGACTTAATTCCCTGGTGCGTTTGTCCACCAGATATTCCAGTTTGTCGTGTGAATCCTGCAACGCCTGACGGGACTCGACGATGTTCGATTGCATTTCGTTTATGGAGTAAACGAGATTATCCAGCTCATCGTAATTTTCAGGAGAGGAAACTGGGCGCTCAAGCTTTAAGGAGGCGCCCCTGCTTTCGACGGATAAGTTTTTTGCGTACGTCGCGATGGTCGTCAGATGGCGCGATACGAAGTAGCCGAATATGAAGGATATAAACAGTGCGACGCAAAAGGTCTTAATGCCATTGGACAATAGAATTAAACCGACTTTGTTGAGTAACCTTTGATAAATAGCCTGTAGGTCTGCTTCAACGATCAAGCTGCCAATAGTCAGTTGAGCTCCCTGTCGTTCGAAATCGAGCTCAAATTGTTTCTGAATGTAATTTCCGTTTTTCCGCTTGCCGCTGGATGCCAGTATTTGATCTTTATCACGAATTTCTGTGTATCGAAAATTCTGCAAGGCGACAATGCCGTCGAGAAGAATTTTCACTTGTTTGATGTCAAGATTCCAGACCGCCTCCCTGATGCTGGGAATGTGGGAAGTTTCAAGCTGTGCGAAGTTGGAATGAACGACTTCCAGATTTTGTTTATAATCCCGGTACAGTTGGTATCCGGTAGTGACAAATGTAATTATCGAACTAAACAGGATCACCCACACAATGAGTTTGCGGGTTATGCTTTTTTCAATTTTTACTTCTGGCATGGTTGGTCATTCTAAATGCATTTTATAGCTAAATTCGTTTATACATTTCCCGACATCGCCGGTGTAACACATTTAAACTTATTGATTCGTTGAAATTTCATATGGTTGTTAGGCTTGGCAAAGACAATAAAAATTTTGTTGATTTGGAAATGTTAATCCTGCAAATGGTGCCATAGGTCAAATTTTTTCGGTTTTCCTCATTTTTCTTGAAATCACGACGCGCTCTCCCAACATACAGGCGCATTAACGATATTTGTTTAAGCTGGCGCAGCGGGGGGGCTTAACGAAAAAAATTTGTTGGGAGACACAGATGAATGTCCAGTTTCATAGATTCCCATTGTTGATCGTTATTGTGAACAACGCCTTATGTCTCCACCGCCATTGCGGGGCTGGAGTAAACTGATGGCCGTCATTTATGGCCTGGGCGCATACCGCACACATCATCTGATGGAAAAAATCTGCGAGCAGGCATGTAAAGTGTCTGCTGATGTGAAGGTTTGGCGGGAGAAAATTTCTTCGATCAATCAATCACTCGAAAACTGCGCCTGTAAACTGGAAATTTTTGATTCCAGGTTGGCGGATCACCGAATATCTTGCGAAAAGCTTGGCAAGCGGAGTCGGGAAATTCAAAGGGTGCTTGAATGTGATGACGTTGAAGAGCTTCTGAAAGTTCGGCGAAATTTGAGAAAATCATTATCCAGGACCTGACGCCGCCCTGTTTAAGGGGTGACATTATTAATCGAATTGTAAGCATTTCCCGCCCAAAATAAGTGTCCTTGACGATTTCGCTGAAACAGGATGCGGCGAATGCTGTTCAAAAAAAATGACAAACCCCGATTTTTGGTTCCCGTTTGTCTTGTTCTTGCCATGACACTGCTATTGGGTGCCTGTGGGGAAGACGAAAAACAGGCGGCAGCCGCTGTCCAGTGGTTGAGCGCATATACCAAAGACTACCCACGCTATAAAGAATGGATTGCGACAAATATCGCCGTTGATGATATCGGGCGCGTGGTCATGGATGTAGTCGTGCCCGATCAGGGACTGGTTGATC
>JADHSW010000112.1 GCA_016776705.1 Rhodospirillales bacterium | reverse complement strand
GTTGGCTATGGCAGCATCAGGCCCGCACGGGTGTGGCAGGCGGTAGCCGAAGTCGCCGGAAAAATCGTCGACATTCATCCACAGTTGAAAAAAGGGGCGATCATTGGCAAGGGCGAGACCCTGCTGAAAATTGACCCCACCGACTATCTGCTCGCCATCACACAGGCCGAAGCCGACATCCGCGCCATTTCAGCCCAGATTGACGAAATGGACGCAAGGTCGGGCAACACCCGGGCGTCCCTGAAAATAGAAGAGCGCAGCCTGGAATTGACCCAGCGGGATTTCGAGCGCAAACGCCAGCTGTTGAAACAGGGAACTGTTTCCCAGGCCGCCGTCGATCAGGAGGAAAGAAATTTCCTGAATGGCCGCCAGGCTGTCCAGAACCTGCGCAATACCCTGAATTTGATCCCGGCGGAACGCGATGTTCTGAATGCCCAACGAGCCCAACAACAGGCGCGCCTTGAAGCCGCCCGCCTTGATCTTGAGCGCACCCAAATCATCGCCCCCTTCGATTGCCGCATCGCCGAAGTCAATATCGAGGCAACCCAGTATACCGGGACTGGCATGGTCCTTGCGGTTGCCGACGATATCAGCGTTGCAGAGGTAACCGCCCAGGTTCCCATGGGTCGCCTGATCAATCTTGTCGCCACAGACACAGCCGTTCCCAACAGTACCGCAGGGATCATGACCAGGCTTCCCGACCTGTTGGGTTTCGAGGCTGTGGTCCGCCTGCGCGGCAGCTCCATCGATGCGCAATGGAAGGCGCGCTTCACCCGTATCAACGACACCATCGATCCGGAAACCCGAACCGTAGGCGTCATTGTCGCGGTTGACGATCCCTACGGCCAAACCCTTCCCGGGTCACGCCCACCGCTGACCAAGAACATGTTTGTCGAGGTCGAAATCAAGGGACGCGCCCGCCCGAACCAGATCGTCATTCCGCGCTCAAGCCTGCATGGCAATAGCGTCTATGTCATAAAGGACGGCAACCGGCTTGAAATCCGGCCCGTGGAAACGGCCTTCGTGCAAACTGATTTTGCGGTTATCCAAAGCGGCCTTGCGGCTGCAGAGAAAATCATCGTTTCTGATCCGATCCCGGCCATTTCCGGCATGTTGCTTGCCCCGCTCATAGACAGGCAAGCCAGGGCAGCCCTTGTCAACGCGGCCGAAGGCGGGGGCGACGTGCGTTGATCCGCTTCTTCGCCACCCACCCAACGGCGGCGAACCTGCTGATGGTGGGCTTTATTGTCATTGGCCTCGCCGCGGCACCGTCTGTCAAACGCGAAACCTTCCCTGACATTCCGCCTGATGAAATTACAGTCAGGACGATTTATCCCGGTGCCAGCGCCCGCGAGGTGGAATCCGCCATTTGCGAGCGCATAGAAGACGCCGTCGATAGTGTCAGCGACATCAAGGAAGTGCGTTGCGACGCCGAGGAAAGCGTTGGCACGGCGACCATTAAAATGCGCCAAAGCGGGGATATTGACCGCTTCCTGAACGATATTAAAACCGTCGTCGAGGCAATCGACGCCTTTCCTGACTCTGTCGAATCCCCTGTCGTTACCCAGAATGGACGCACGGATTTTGTCGTCGCTGTCGCCGTCGCGGGACCCATGTCGCCTTCCCACCTGAAAGCCTACGCGGAACAACTAAAAGACCAGATGTTGCAGATCGGTGTAATTTCCCAGGTCAACATCAAGGGATTTTCAGACCACCAGATAAGAATCGAAGTTCCGGCCCTGACGCTCAGGCAATCCGGCCTCAGCATATCCAGTATTGCCGATGTCATTTCACGGCAAAGCATCGACCTTCCCGCTGGGGCCATCGAGTCCACTGACCGCAACACCCTGATCCGATTCACGGACGAACGCCGTTCGGTTGATGCCTTTCGCGAGTTGATTGTGGTATCGGGGAAAAGCGGCTCGGAAATCCGCCTGGGCGATATCGCCACGATCACGGACCGTTTCGAGCTGGACGAAGAAAAAATCATCTTCAACGGCCAACGCGCCGCCATTTTGAATATCACCAAAACCAAGGATGAAGACACCCTTATCGTTGTCGATGCCGTCAGCGACTTTATTGACAGGCAACGCCTGATTGCCCCGCCCGGGGTTGAGTTCGAGTTGACGCAGAACATCTCGTCCATTGTCCGCGACCGCCTTAACATGCTGTTCGACAATGGGCTTCAGGGTTTATTCCTGGTCTTCCTGACCATGTGGCTGTTTTTCAGTTTCCGTTTTTCCTTCTGGGTCGCCATGGGGTTGCCGGTATCATTCCTGGGCACCATTTTCATGATGTCGGTGCTGGGCTATTCCTTCGATATGATCACGCTGGTCGGCTTGCTGATCGCCGTCGGCTTGCTGATGGATGACGCGATTGTGCTGTCTGAAAACATCGCCACGCACCTTGCCAAGGGTGAGTCCATCACCGAAGCGGCAATTGAAGGCACCAAACAGGTCGCACCGGGCGTTATCGCCTCGTTCCTGACAACCGTCTGTATCTTTGGATCTTTGATGTTCCTGCAGGGAACCATAGGCTCGATCTTGAAGGTGCTGCCCCTGATCCTGATCACCACTCTGACGGTTTCGCTGATCGAGGCTTTCCTGATCCTGCCTCACCATCTGGCCCATTCGCGAAAAGACCACATTGGCAGGGAACCAAGCCGGTTTCGCCAGCGTTTCGAAGAACGTCTTGATTGGGTGCGTCAACAAGTGGTCGGGCGGCTGGTTGATAAAGCCGTCGAATGGCGATACCTGAGCCTGGGTCTGGTTATCGGCTTTTTCCTGTTGACGGTCTCCGTCGTTGCGGGCGGCGGGCTCAAATTCCTGGCCTTCCCGGATATTGACGGCAATGTCATTGAGGCCCGCATTCTTTTGCCCCAGGGAACCCCGTTGCAAAGAACGGAAATGACAGTAAACACCATTACCGATGCCTTGAAACGGATTGATGCTGAATTCACCCCCCTTCAACCGGATCAAAGGCATCTGGTGGAAAACATCAATGTCCACTACAGCACCAATCGGGATGCCCGTGAAAGCGGCCCTCATGTGGCGACAATTTCCGTCGATCTGCTGGACGCGGAAATCCGCACTGTCACCCTGTTGAAGATTTTGAACCGCTGGCGCGAGGAAAGTGGCGTCATGACCGACGTTCTGGCCGCCAATTTCGTCGAATACGCCCATGGGCCTGGCGGTCGCGCCATCGACCTGCGCCTGCACGGGGAAGACTTATCGGAACTTAAAGCGGTGTCTCTGGCCATTCAGGGTTGGCTTAATTCCTATAACGGGGTGCTGGACCTGCATGATGACCTGAGGCCCGGAAAACCCGAAATCAGACTACAATTAAGCGAAGGCGCCTTGTCGCTGGGACTGGACGCCAGTGGCATCGCCGGGCAGTTGCGCTCCGCTTTCTTTGGCCACACCGCCAGCGAGGTTCAGGTCGGAACGGAATCCATGGAAGTCGATATTCGTCTGGCCGCCGCGGACCGGAACTCGCTCGCCGATCTTGAATATTTCACTGTGACCACGCCAAACGGCAGACAGGTGCCATTGGGTGCCGTGGCGTCGCTTGAGCGTGACCGGGGCTGGGCGCGTATCGTGCGGGTCGACGGGCGACGCACCGTCACCTTGCAGGGCGATGTCGACGCCAATGTCACCAACGTCGCCGAAATCATCAGCGACACGCGGGCGCGATTCCTGGACAAGCTTTTGGAAGAGCACCCCGGCGTCAGCCTTTCCTATGAAGGGCAAGTCAAGGAAGGCTCGACAACGGGGAAATCCATCGTCCGCGGCTTCGCCCTTGGCCTGATTGGTGTTTTCCTGCTGCTGTGTTTCATTTTCAAAAGCTACATCGAGCCACTGATCATTATGTCCATCATTCCCCTTGGCTTGATCGGGGTGGTGTGGGGGCATCTGTTGATGGGGCTGGATTTGTCGATGCCGTCGATTATTGGCTTTGCCTCTCTTGCCGGGGTCGTGGTCAACGATTCCATCCTGCTTGTTCATTTCATCAAAATACGAAGAGCCCAGGGACAATTACCGATTGATGCGGCAAAAATGGCCAGTCGCGAGCGCTTTCGCGCCGTGCTGCTGACCTCGCTGACAACCATCGCCGGACTGCTGCCGTTGATGATGGAGCAGAGCCTGCAGGCTCAGGTTCTGGTCCCCCTGGTCACCAGCCTGAGCTTTGGCCTGATCGCTTCTACCGCATTGGTGATATTTGTAGTGCCAGTACTCTACTCAATCTTTAATGATTTCGGATGGACGGTTTCCGTAGAAGGGCCTCCCCTTGAACCGAAAGCCTGAGACCCCACGTTTTACGTGCGGGGTGCTGTTCTTCAGGAGCCGAATAATTGAAGTATCGCCTTTCACATTTTTTGATTATCTGCGTCCTCGCACTGTGGCCGGGCGTCGGGTCCGCCATCAGCAAGAACCAGGCGCTGGAAATTGTTGGCAATGGAACGCCGACTGACCAGCTCGCAGTATCAGAGTTCAATGGCATTTCACTGGTCGGTCTTGCCCCACCGGCAGGGGAAATCTTCGACGTGCCAATCGTCGCCCCCGAAGAAGCCCTGACGATCATCAAAAACGCCCTGGCATTGATTGAAGAAAATTCACCGTTCAGCAAATCTGAAATCGAACGATTGAAAAAAAGGGCCCCCGTGACCATTGTCTACGACCCGCGCTACCCGGACAAACTGTCCAACATGAGTTCGATCCAGGTCGCCCTGTTCTCGCCGAAATACTATCAACGCCTGAACGGCAAGGGTAAAAATGGAAATTTTCTGGTCATCGTCAGCCGCCACGGGGTTAAGTGGCCTGTCAAGGAACTGGCGGCGGTGATGGTTCATGAACTGGTCGGCCACGGCATTCAACACCTGAACAACCGATGGGGCGACATGCGCCTGATCGATATGGAATGCGAAGCCTGGTTATACGAGGAAATGGCCTATCAGGATTTGAAGATGGACAAGTTCTCCAACGAGATGATCGACTTCAAAAAGCAGCTTGAAAAGCAGTGCGACAGCTTCCTGCGCCACCTTCGCAACAATGATCCCAGGGGTGCGGCCTTATGGGAAAACCTTAACCCGGATGTGCCCGAGCTTTTGAAACATTTCAGTAAGTACCTGAAAACCCTGTAAGACCTAGTCCGGAAGCCGGGAGCCGATTTTCAGGAATTTTTCGCGACGTTTGCTTTTCAGCACCCCCCCTTCAAAGCCGGACAGTTCCTTCAGGTTGCCTTCAATGGCATCGCCAACGGCGCGGATCGTCGCCTCACGGCTTCGATGAGCGCCGCCCAAAGGCTCGTCGATAATGCCTTCAATAACCCCATGGTGCAGCAAATCCTGCGCTGTCAGCTTCAGTGCTTCAGCAGCGTCTTTCGACTGCTCGCCGTCACGCCACAGGATCGAGGCGCAGCCTTCCGGTGAAATGACGGAATAAATCGAATGTTCCAGCATCAATACCGTATTTGCCGCCGCCAGGGCGATAGCACCACCTGACCCGCCTTCACCGATGACGACACTGATCAATGGAACCTTGATCTGGAAACAGGTTTCGATAGAGCGGGCAATGGCTTCCGCCTGACCGCGCGCCTCCGCATCAACGCCCGGATAAGCGCCCGGGGTGTCGATCAGGGTAATAACCGGCAGCTTGAAACGGTCAGCCAGTTGCATCAGGCGGATGGCCTTACGGTAGCCTTCGGGACGGGCCATACCAAAATTATGAGCGACACGGTCATTGGTGTCGTTGCCCTTCTCGTTGCCCAGCACAACGACGGACGAACCCCGGAAACGACCTAGTCCACCCATCATCGCCGGATCTTCGGCAAAAGCACGATCACCGGAAAGAGGGGTAAAATCGTCGATCAGCGCCGAAATATAATCAACCGCATGAGGACGGTCCGGATGGCGCGCGATCAGGGTTTTCTGCCACGGCGTCAGCTTGGCGTAGGTCTGGCGCAACAGCTTGTCGACCTTGCCCTGCAGCTTCGTCACTTCGTCAGCAATATTGACCTCGCCATCGCTCGACAGGTGCCTGAGTTCCTCGATTTTGCCTTCAAGGTCGGCAATCGGTTTTTCAAAATCTAGGTAGTTATGCATGGCCGTTATCTATCACAGGCAATGGGGAAGTCACAGGCAAAAAAAAGCAGCGCCCCTGATTTGCTCCGGGGCACTGCTTATTCTTAAGAGATCAGCTAAACCCGGTCAACCGGCGGCGGCGATTTCCTCGGCCTTTTTGACCAGGACTTCGGCCTGCTTGATGGAAGCGATGTCGATCAGGCGACCATCAAGGGCGACGGCGCCAAGGCCTTCCTTCTGGGCGGCTTCCATAGCTTCAAGGATACGCTTGGCTTTGGTCACTTCCGCTTCAGACGGTGTGAACAGCGCGTTCGCCTGGGCAACCTGGGAAGGATGAATCGCCCATTTGCCTTCACAGCCCAAAACAGCAGAACGATTGGCCTGGGCGGCGTAACCATCAGGATCGGAGAAATCGCCGAACGGGCCGTCAATCGGGCGCAGGCCGTTGGCGCGCGCGGCGACAACCATGCGGGCGACCGCATAGTGCCACATATCGCCCCAGTGGTAGTCGCGATTGCCATCGCCATCGGCATCGGTCAGCACGCCGTAGTCGGCGTTCGGGCCACCGATGACGGTGGTCCGGGCCTTGGTCGATGCTGCGTAATCGGCAACGCCGAAGTGCAGTGATTCGTTTCGCGGGCTGGCGGCGGCGATCTCGTGAACGTTGGCCATGCCAAGCGCCGTTTCGATGATCATCTCGAAGCCGATGCGCTTTTTATAGCCCATGGCGTCTTCGATCTGGGTGACCAGCATGTCGATTGCGTAAATATCAGCCGCTGTACCTGCCTTGGGTATCATGATCAAATCCAGGTTGGCGCCCGCCTGTTCGACCACGTCAACAACGTCGCGGTACATGTAGTGGGTATCCAGGCCATTGATGCGAACCGATACAGTCTTTGTACCCCAGTCCAGATCGTTCAGGGCTTCGATGATATTTTTGCGAGCCTGCGCCTTGTCGCTGGGAGCAACAGCGTCTTCAAGGTCAAGGAACACTACATCGGCATCGCCGGCAGCGGCTTTTTCAAGAAACGTGGGGTTGGAACCCGGAACTGCCAGTTCGGAGCGGTTCAAGCGCGCCTGGCACTGTTCTACAATGGTGAAACTCATAGCTGTCTCCACAAGAGATAATCTGAAATAAAATAAACCCCCATATGCCCCTAATTCAGCATGAAAGCTTTAGGCAGAGTCATTCGGGCAGGTCGATGATGGCCTTTGATCTATGCCCGCCACCCTTTTGTGTCAACAAAAATAGGAAATGGTTTCCACAATGCGGGAAGCTGTGTATTTTACCGGATATGATCCGGTTCAGCAAAGAGTGGAGAACATCTGTGAAGCAAGCAGCGAAACCTTCAAGTGAGCGCAGCCCTCAGGTTCAGTCCCTGACACGCTCCCTGATCATACTTGAAACCCTGGCGGAACATGATGGTGGCCTGTCCTTGACCGAGCTTGCTCACATAAGTGAATTGCCAACGTCCACCACTCACCGTCTGCTGACGACACTGGAAAACCGGCGCTTCGTTCGTTTCAACCGGGGCAGCAACCTGTGGTCTGTCGGGGTTCAGTCCTTCGTCGTTGGCAATGCATTTGCCCGGTCCAGAAATTTTGTGCCGCTGGCGAAGATTTTCATGCGTCATCTGATGGATCAGGCCGGTGAAACGGTCAATCTGGCGGCCCAGGATCAGGAAGAAATCGTCTATCTTGCGCAGGTCGAATGCCGGGAAATGATGCGCGCCTTCGTGCGCCCCGGGTCACGCGCCCCGTTGCATAGTTCAGCTGTCGGAAAGGCTCTGCTTGCTGCCATGGCGGACGTTGATCGCAATCGCATCACACAGCGGCGAAAAGCCGACCGCGCTGAAACGGGTAACGTTTACACGCCGGAATTCATAAAAAGCCTGGAAGACGTCAGAACCAGAGGCTACGCGCTGGACGATGAAGAGCAATCTGTCGGCGTTCGTTGTGTCGCCTCGGTCATTTACGATGAAAACGGTGGCCCGCTGGCGGCTGTTTCCATATCCGGCCCGTCGGCGCGCATTACTAATGAACGTATACCTTTCCTGGGTGAGCTTGTCCGCCAGACCTGCAAGGACATCACCACGGATTTTGGCGGCAGGCTGCCATCGGAAATCGACCTGCATGGTGGAGGTACATCAAATGCTTAATATCAAAAGACTGTCCCAGAGCGACGCATTGCAGCTGATCGCCGGGGCGGAAGCCAAATCCCGCGAGATCGGCATCCCCATGTGCATCGCCGTCACCGACGAGGCGGGCAATCTGATAGCCTTTTCGCGCATGGACGGGTCCAAGGTTCTCAGCATTTCACTGTCTCAGGACAAGGCCTTTTCCGCCGCTGTCTCAAGACGCGGCACCCACGAGTACAACAAACTTTGTCTGCCCGGCTCGCTGACCTTCGGCATCCATACGTCGGCTGGCGGGAAGTTCACGGTTGTCGGCGGTGGTCTGCCCGTTTTTGACGGCGACGATGTTATCGGTGGTATCGGTTGCAGTTCAGGCACCGCCGTAGAGGATCGCGAATGCGCCCAGGCGGGCATTGATAATCTTAATTCCAGGTAGTTCAAATTCAATAAAAGAGGACTTCAATGAACGCAAAACCCGTCATCCTTGTGACCCGTAAATTGCCTGATGCCGTCGAGGCGCGCCTGAAGCGCGATTACGCCCCAATCCTCAACCCGGACGACAGGCTTTACAGCGCCGACGAATTGATTGAACTTTGCGCCACTGCGGACGCGATCCTGCCCTGCCATACGGAAAAAATCACCGCCGAATTGATCGCTCGGCTACCTGCCAACGTCAAGGCTATCGCCAATTTTTCCGTCGGTGTCGACCATTGCGATCTTGAAGCGGCAAAGACAAAGGGCCTGATTGTCACCAACACCCCCGACGTGCTGTCCGACGCCACCGCCGAAATCGCCATGTTGTTGATGCTGGGCGCAGCCAGACGCGCAAGCGAGGGGGATCGCATGGTTCGCGCAAAACAGTGGCGCGACTGGTCGCCCGGTTTCATGGTCGGACGTCAGATCACAGGCAAGCGATTCGGGGTCATCGGAATGGGGCGTGTCGGACAGGTTTGCGCCAGACGGGCAAGATGCTTCGATATGGACATTCATTATTACAATCGCAGCCGCCTGCAAGGCGAAAAGGAAGCCGGAGCCACATA
>JADHSW010000111.1 GCA_016776705.1 Rhodospirillales bacterium | reverse complement strand
ATAGAACCTCTCCCGGTTCTTAGCTACTTCAGCCCCAAGATTTATTAATTGCTGATGGGACCTGGATTCAATGAAATTTTCCAAAAATTTACCGCAAGGCAATGTTAACCGCAGACAGGCCCTGGCCAAGCTAGGCCTTGCCGCTGCCAGCGTTTACGCCGCACCTGTTTTGATGAAACTGAATCCGGCTGCTGCGTCCGGTGGTGGTGATAGCTCAGGCGGAGGAAAGGGTGGTAAAATGGGCGGTGGGTCAGGCGGTGCATCAGGCGGTGCTAATTTGCTGTCCACCAACCCGACCGTTTTGAAAGAATGCTCGGAATGCCATGATCCCTATTCGGAAAGACTGCTGCCTTCAAATTCCTGGCGCGAAATCATGGGCAACCTGAATAACCATTTCGGGGAAGACGCCAGCCTTGATAGCGCCACCCGCGCCAAAGTTGAAAACATCCTGGTCAGCAACGCCACGCACGACGGCGACGGCCCTATACGGATTTCCGACGCACGCTGGTTTAAAGGCGAACACCGTGGCGACATCACCCTCCACAAGGCAAAATCATGGAGCAACTGTACGGCCTGTCATCGATAAGTTTAACAACACAGATGCTCAATGCTGGAAGGCGGAGTCCGGGACGACTCCGCCTTCTTTTTATCCCCATTATTTAAATAGCCGAGACTTTACCGGAGCCATCAAATTCGGGTAGAATCAACACCTTATGGCGAACAGAGATGACATCGACATTACGGCGTTGAAAAAGAAGTTGCTGGCGCATCGCAAGGAACTTCTTGAAGACACAGCCAATACCGAAGAAGCCCGCCAGCCCGTAGAGTTGGATCAGACTTCTGTCGGGCGGCTGTCGCGCATGGACGCACTGCAAAATCAGGCGATGGCCCTTGAAACCGACCGCCGCCGACATGTTGAACTGCAACATATAAAAGCAGCGCTAAAACGAATTGAAGAAGGCAACTTCGGTGAATGCTTGAGTTGTGGTGATGACATCGCCGCCAGGCGTCTGGAAATAGAGCCTACGGCGGCTATCTGCATCAGTTGCGCCAAATAAGTCCTACAGGAAGTTCAATTCTTCCCAGACTTCTGAATCGGAATGCAATTCCGACTGTTCTTTCAGGTATTCCAGAATATCGCCAACACTGACCAGCCCCTTCAGGTTGCCGTGCATGACAACGGGCATGTGACGGAAACGTCCCTCATGCATTACGCGCATGATGTCACGGGCATCATCTGTTGGAAGACACGTCTGAACATCACGAGTATACAAATCTTCAACCTTCAAATCGGCAATATGATCCTGATTGATGGCGACAGCGCGAACAATATCACGCTCGGAAATAACCCCAAGAATGCGACCGCCTTGACTGACAACCACAACCAGCCCGACGCGCCTGTCGGTCATCATGCGGGCGATGTCAACGACGCTTGTCTCGGGCAATGACGTCAAAACCTCATTACCCTTTGTCCTGATAATTTCCCCGATACTCATATTAATCGACCTCTCGAGAATAATGTGTCGCGATCCGGAATTACACCAATCAGGTGAATTGGAATGGTACTAAATCATATGGGGTTTAACAATTGATATGTCACCCCCAAGCCAGAGAAAGAGGGGGAGGACGACAACTATTCGATATGATCTTTCGTTTTCAGGAATCGAATATCCGGCCAATCCTCGGCTCCACGGTCAAGATGCCAGGCATTTCGCGCAAGGTACACCGGCGCCCCGTCGTGATCTTCGGCCAGGGCGCCCTTGTTGGCGTCGGTAAATTTTTTCAAGTACAGATGATCGTCTGCCTTGATCCAGCGGGCGGTATACAAGCTGGTGGGCTCGAAATGCACCGGAACGTCGAATTCCGTGCGTATTCTGTCGGCCATAACCTCGAACTGCAATGGCCCGACGGCTCCGACGATCCAGTCGGCCCCGACCATGGGTTTGAATACACTGGCCGCCCCCTCTTCCGCCAATTGTTGCAGGGCGCGTCCCAGGTGCTTGGCGCGCAAGGGGTCGTCCGGTCGAACGTTTTGAAGGTGCTCCGGTGCAAAACTCGGGATGCCGGTAAAGCGCAGGTCTTCGCCTTCGCTCAGGCCATCACCAATGCGTAACTGGCCATGATTGGGAATGCCAATAATATCGCCGGGCCAGGCTTCTTCCGCCAGCTCACGGTCCTGGGCAAGAAACAGCACCGGATTGTGAACATTCATGATCTTGCCCGAGCGGGTATGTTTCAGCTTCATTCCCCGCTTGAAATGCCCTGAGCAAACGCGAACAAAGGCGATCCGGTCCCGATGTTTGGGGTCCATGTTCGCCTGAATTTTAAAGACAAAACCGGTGACTTTATTTTCTGTCGGCTGGACTTCACGCTGCGCCGTCGGCTGCGCTCGTGGCGGTGGGGCCATTTGGGAAACACCATGCAGCAACTCGCGCACGCCGAAATTATTAATGGCGCTGCCAAAATAAACCGGGGTCAGGTGCCCCTCAAGGTAGGCTTTCTCGTCGTAAGGTTTGCAAAGGCCCCGCGCCATTTCGACCTCTTCGCGCAAGGTCGCAAGTGCAGCCGCAGGCAGCAGTGTTTCAAGCTTTGGATCATCCAGCCCATCGCACCTTTCGCCAACTTCAGGAAGCGATTGCTTGGCACCCTTGCCGATCAACACAAGCCGGTCATTGAACAGATCATAACAACCAAGAAAATCCCGTCCCATGCCAATGGGCCAACTGGCCGGGGTTACATCCAGCGCCAGAGTCTGTTCGACTTCATCCAGCAAATCAAAAGGGTCGCGGGATTCGCGGTCCATTTTATTTATGAAGGTGGTGATCGGCATATCGCGCAGTCGACAAACCTCGAACAATTTGCGGGTCTGGGTTTCAATACCCTTGGCAGCGTCCAGTACCATCACAGCGCTGTCAACGGCGGTAAGGGTGCGATAGGTGTCTTCACTGAAATCTTCGTGACCCGGGGTATCGAGCAGATTGAAAGTGTTTTGCTCAAAGGCAAACGTCATCACGGACGATGCAACGGAAATGCCCCGCTCACGCTCTACCTTCATCCAGTCGGAATGCGCCCGGCGTTGTTCCCCGCGTGCTTTTACGGCCCCGGCAAGTTGAATGGCGCCACCGAACAACAACAGCTTTTCGGTCAGCGTGGTTTTGCCCGCATCCGGGTGAGAAATAATCGCGAAGGTGCGGCGACGCGAAACGTGGTCGTCGAGTGAACTCATGATTTTATATGTGCTCTGGAAGATGAGTGTTGCTGGGGGGATTTAGCCTTTTTCAGGACAAACAACCAGTGCTTTTTTTATTGCCAGAACCCTGTCCAATAAATTTTCGTGATTCTGTAAAATACTTCTGTATGATTTCGAGTAATCAAAGACAGAAAATATAATTGTATTCAGGGGATGATTGATGGGTACTCAGGCTTCACAAAAAATCGAACGAGACAACAGCGACCGTAGAAATCCTTCGGACCGCCGCGAGGAAGACAAGCGTACAGGCCGTGACAGACGCGATGAAATCGCCCGCCGCCAAAACGTCATTGCCGATTTTGAACCCCAGAAGCGTATAAGCGACGACAGGCGAACCAACGAAGACCGACGCTTTGATCACCGCCGTGAGGCCATCCGCCGCAGTGGTCGCGACCGCAGGGACAACTAGGAAACCCCACCTAAACCCGATGCCGCCACCAGGTTTTATTGCTGATTGAGAATACCGGCTGGTAATGCCGGATTGTTTTGGCTTCCACGACCTGTTTGATCTGGTTGTCCAGCACGAAGGTCTTGCCGTCGACGAAGGCTACGAGGATGGCGTGGCCAACTTTCAGATTCAGGTCTTTGACCGCAACGACCCGGACCTCGTCTTCCTTAAAGCCTAACAACCTCAAGGACATATACTTGATGATCGCATAGTCCTCGCAATCACCGAACTTGGCCATAAATTCTCCCGGTGTAGCCCAAAAGTCATTTTGCCCCCAGTTATTGTTATCGCTAATGTATTTGGCCTGGTTCATGCGTGAGTTGATCTCATTGATCAACGTCATCTTGTCTTTGCCCTTTTGCTTGGTCAGGTACTTCATCCAGTTATCGTAATGGCACTTGTTCAGAGTGGTTGACTTGCAATCGCCTTTTCCGTTTTCGGCCTTTTCCTTGGAAAAGCGGTCAAGGGCCTCGTTCCATTTTTTGAACGGCTTCAGATTGGTTGACGCCGTTTCCTTGGAATTGAAGAAACTGGCCGTTGCTTCTTCCGCCTGCCCCTGAGACATGTGCGCAAAAATCAAGGCGAAAACCAGCAATGCCGATGTCAGGAAGTTGCGAACAAATGGCAGATTTTCCATGGATAAAAGGCGCATTTACTTAAAGTCCAAAATCATAGACAACATACGGATTATAGGGGTTTTATAGGGGTTGCGGCAAGCTGTCCTGAGGTCTCTCAAGCAAATGTGAGAAGTGGTTTGGCGTATTATCTTCAATTCCCCCTTGCGTAAGGCCACATGAGTCGCAAGAATCCATAAAATCATCAACGGGAGGGAATTATGGCTAAGAGTACGGGGCCGGAAGAAAAAACGCCCAGAAGGGTGAACAAGGTCGCGCTGGGTATTGGCCTGGGCATGGTCGGGGTAATTATCGCCGCCGTCTACTTCACCTTCTATTTCGTTGAACAGGAACGCCAGCGCGCCATGCTGGAATGGCAGGTTCGCCTGGGCATTGTTGCCGACAGCCGGGCGGCAGCCATCAATGAATGGGTCGATGCCAATTTTGCCGTTATTCGTGAACTTTCCGAAAATGCCTCCTTGCAAATTTACATGGACGAGTTGGCCATGAGTGAAGGCAACAAGGAAGGCGTTACTGACGAAGCCGCCCAGGCCGGATACCTGCGCAATCTGCTTGTCGCCACGTCCGAACGATCAGGCTTCAAGCCACCGGAAGAACAGGCAGAGATCAACGCCAATGTAGAACGCGCCGGGGTTGCCGGTCTTGGATTGGTAGATGCCGACGGCAAGCCCATTGTCAGTTCTCCCGGTATGCCGCCTATTTCCGGCAAGATCCGCACCGCTGTCGCCAATGCGCTGAACGGCGAGCCCGCCCTGATAGATGTATTCCTTGGTGCGTCGAACCTGCCCACCATTGGTTTCGCCCTGCCGGTTTACGGCATTCAATCCGATCAGGGAGCGCAGGGTATTGGCGCCGTGGTCGGTATCCGCACCATTGACGACAATCTTTACAACCGTCTGAAACAACCGGGTGAAGAATCAAAAACGGCGGAAACCTATCTGGTTCGCAGTTCCGGAGCAACGATTGAATATCTGTCGCCACTGGCCGACGGCACGCCCCCCTTGAAGCGGTCCTTCGCTGTGGAAACCCCTGATCTGGCGGACGCCTATGCTGTGGAAAGGCCGGGTGGGTTCACCATGGCTATGGACTATACCGGAACGGAAGTCCTGGTGACCTCGCGCCCGCTGGCTAACTTGCCCTGGGTGCTGGTTCGTAAAATCGATCGGGCTGAAGCCCTGTCGGGAACTGAAACCCGCCTGAAAACGATCCTGATTGTTTTCGTGTTAATTATTGTCGGCGTCAGCATCGCTATCGTTGCCGTCTGGCGTCACGGCAGTTCGATCAGGGCCCAGGAAGCGGCGGAAAAATCCCGAATCGCCGCCGAGCGATTCGAAAACATGACAAAGTTCATGCATTTGATTACCAATTCCCAACCGACTCAGATTTTCGCCGTTACGGGTGATACAAAATACACCTTTGCCAACGAACCCGCGTGCAAGGCGGCGGGCATGAGCGTCGAAGATCTTCGCGGCAAGACCATGGGATCCATCATGGGGCCGGTCAAGTCCAGTTTCTATGGCAAAATCAACGAGGCAATCCTGGACAGCTTCTCCCATTCCGATGATACAGAAGCTGAACGTCAGGCCCATATTCAGTCCTTTGGCGAAGGCGATGAGCTTGAAGTCTTCAAGACAGACCACATTCCACTGCGTGGCGACAGGGATTACCCACCGGGCATCTTGATGGTGATGGACGACATTACCGAATATACCCGCGAACGCCGCAAAAGCGAGATGATGATGCGCCAGTTGATCGACGCCCTGATTGGCGTCGTAGAAAGGCGCGATCCGCACACGACACACCAATCCGCCCGTATTTCAGAAGTCGCCCGCGCCATTGCCCGCGAAATGGAATTGCCCGACGCCGAGGTCAAGACCGTCGATATTGCAGGCTCACTGATAAATCTGGGTCGGGTTTTCATCCCCACTAACGTACTGGGCAAAAAAGGCGGTCTGACCCTCCAGGAACAGGACATGTTCGACAACAGCTACAAGGACAGTGTCGAGCTTTTACGGGATGTCGAATTTGAAGGGCCGGTCGTCGATACCATTCACCAGTCCGGTGAACATTGGGACGGTTCAGGCCCCCTTGGCATGAAGGAAGAAGAAATCCTTCATCCTGCGCGCATTCTTGCCGTCGCCGCCGCCTTTATCGCCTTGGTGAACCCTCGCACGGGTGAACCGCCCTTGAGCTTCGATCAGGCTATGGCCCAGATGATGCTGCAAAACGGCACCCGTTTTGATCGCAAGCCCGTCTCGGCCCTGATCAACTATCTGGACAATAGGGGTGGCGCGGAAAGATGGGCCGATTTTGGCGAACCTTCATAAGCTTGAAGGTCATCGACAGTGAGGAATGAAATGAGTAATGGTGGAAAAATGGCTGGCGGATGCCTGTGTGGTGGTGTCAGATTTACTCTGGAAAGACCGGTTTCAAGCTTTGGCGCGTGCCATTGCGAAATGTGCAGACGATGGACAAGTGGCCCTTACCTGGCCCATGACTGCGGTGAAAATGTCCGCTTTGACGGTGAAGAATATATTCAAAGATATAAATCGTCTGACTGGGCCGAGCGCGGCTTTTGCAAAATTTGCGGCTCAAACTTGTTCTATTTCGTTATCCAAACAGGACATTTCATAATGTCCATCGGGGCGCTGGATAATCCGGACGGACTGAAAATGAAAAGCCAGATTTTTATCGACGAGAAACCGGACTGTTATGATTTTGCCAATTAAACCAGAGACATGACAGGTGCGGAAGTCATGGCGCTTTACGCGCCCATGGATTAACCCTTTTTCCCCGCAAGACGGGTTTGAACCATGTCATTAAAGGCATCGGTAATATCCTGCATGTGGGCGTTCATGTAGGGGAAGTTGCGGGCATGGTCAAAGCTGTGGCGCATGGCTGGGTTTAATTCGTAAATCAGCACATCACCTTTCCCGGTCACGGTGAAATCGACGCCAAAAAAGTCCAGGCCCACGTGTTCGTGCAAAGCCGCTATCCGACTGTAAATTTCTTCCCCCAGATAGCTTCGAGGGTCGGATAGAAAGTTCTTTTCCTCATCCAGCATCCAGTCATGGGCGGCCATGAATTCTTTTCGATTCGATCCATGAACATTCCAAATCTGGTCAATGTGACAAACCACGGGATAGAGAAAACCGTCGATAAAGAAAAACCGCATTTTGCGAAAATACTCGCCACGGAATAAATCTTCGATGTACTCAATCAGATAAAAGCCGTGCGGGGCTGGTTTTTCCAGGCGTTCCTGCAGTTCTTCCAGTGTATCAACCATGGCGAAGGACTTGCCTGTTTGGGTGCCTGCCTCGCGAACAAGAAAGGGGAAATCAAAATGGTTCAAGCTTACAAAGGTCTCCAACACCTTTAGGGAATATTCCTTCGAAGAAAGCCGCACGGTTCTTGGGAATATAATGCCTTCGATCGCGTTCAATCGCCTGTAGTTGTTATCCCGTGTTGTCTGGATGACCTGTTCGGGAGCGTTGATCAGGGGAAAGTCCGGATTGTTGGCGATAAAATCCGAGACAATGTTCAAGGAGTCGCCCTCAATATCCGGGTCCGCGATGGCATTTACAATGATGTCGAAGGGCGGAATGCGCTCATCCTTTAACAAATTGCCATCATGCACCAGATAGTTGATGCTCAGATAACGCCCGGGATCAATCAGGTAGCTGTTGGAGAACCCCCCACCTGTCATCTTTATTGTGTAGCCTTTGCGTTTTTTCACCAGATTGAAGAAACCATTTTGTATGCCTCTTAACCTGAGAATACGCGCCTCGGGTTCCCCTTTGCCAACCTTCAGGGTGTAAGGCCTGCTGGAAACACCTGATTCAAGGATTCGACGCGCCTCTTCATACTTGCCAAGGAAGTGAAGAAGCGCCGACACATGAAGTTGGTAGTTAAGCTCAATGGGGTACTTTCGAGCCAGATCACTGTAAAGAACCAGTGCCTCGCCAATCTTGCCCTGACGAAGGTGCAATTTGGCCAGGCGTTCAAGAACCGCTGGCTGATTTATCCCCTTTGGCAAAGGTTTTAATTGCTTCAACGAACGTGTTTCCTCTTGGCGCGAATTTCGCCACTGAGCCTAATAGAAATGGCCGACCCCCGAAAGGGTCGGCCCACTCTTTTTTTCAGTCCGGTAATGGCCCTTACATTGCGCCACCGTCGAAGGAAACATTGTCTTCGTCTTGCTTGGACGTGATAGAATAGCCACCATCCGTATTGCTTTCCAGTTTCAGATTGTTGGCGTCAGTATCAACGACCTTGACCTGGACCGTATCCTCGCCAGAACCGAAGGTAACAATCGCGTCTGCACCATCCTGGGTAACACTGTAGCTTCCGTCATCGAACCATGTGCCTTCAAACACCATGGTATCGCCGATACCGAAGTCATTGATGGTGTCCGCGCCGTCGCCTTCATGGAAGACGAAGGTATCCCTACCGTCGCCACCCCAAAGATCATCGTCACCGGCACCACCTGTTAGCGTGTCATTACCGGAACCGCCGTAAAGGGTATCGTTGCCTTCCCCGCCGGAAAGGGTGTCGTCGCCAGTGCCGCCATAGAGGGTATCGTCACCATCGCCGCCGTCCAGTGTGTCATTACCGGCACCACCGTAGAGCGTGTCGTTATCGGCGCCGCCGGAAAGCGTATCGTCTCCTGTACCGCCGTAAAGGGTATCGGAACCTGATCCGCCTTCAATATTGTCGTCACCGGAATCGCCGAAAAGTGTATCGTTATCACTTCCGCCGTCCATGACATCGTCACCGGTGCCGCCATAAAGAAGGTCGGTATTCCTGCCGCCATCCATAGTATCATTGCCGGAACCGCCATAGAGCGTATCGTTGCCCTTGTCTCCTTCCAGCGAATCGTTGCCGGAACCGCCGTAGATCGTATCGTTGCCTCTGTTGCCATCGATGGTGTCATTTCCAGCTCCACCGTCAAGAATATTTGAGGAATTGTTGCCCTCGATATTCTGATCACCGGCCTGACCGTAACTATCCCAATCCTGATCGGAATTGTCAGCGACGACTGCAATCGCAGCCACAGCCAGATTGACGCCACCGAAGTTGAGCGTTTCGACGTTCTTCAGGGTGCTGACATTGCCATTGGTC
>JADHSW010000001.1 GCA_016776705.1 Rhodospirillales bacterium | reverse complement strand
AGGATTGACAACAATGACTGCAAATTCATCACCGCCAAGACGGGCGATGTTGTCAGTTTCACGTGAGATTTCTTGTAAAGAGACAGCTACCCAATTAAGTAATGCATCCCCTGTCGGATGACCATAGTTATCGTTGATAGATTTGAAACCATCAAGGTCCAGCATGAGAAGACCAGTTATGCTTTCTTGACGATTAGCTATTTTGATTGCGTCATTGAATTTTTGATGAAACTGGTTGCGATTAGCCACTCCTGTTAAGGGATCGGTAAGAGCTAGGTGGCGTATTTCATCTTCCATCAATTTTCGCGCAGTGATATCTGTTGCAAATTCTATGCGCACAAGTCTCCCGTCTATCCATTTAACGGCTTGATCCCGGCACTCATACCAGTTGTTATTTGTAGTATTCTTAAATTCCCACACATAAACTCCCGTGGGGTTGCCACTGGAATCGACTAATCTGTCGTTAGTGCAAAAACTACAAGGCCCTGATTGCCCTTGTTGTAATCCCTTCCAACATTTTGTCCCTGTCAGATCGCCAAATATGTCTATCCCATACCTATTTATAATCCAAATTCTTCGAGAATAAGCGTGGAGAGTTCAAAGAAAAATACGAACAAGACAGTTCGATTGAATTGATTGAGGAGGCATTCTCCACCTCGTTGGGTAAAGACATGGTTTAGGATAGGTGATGTGAAATTGGATTTTTACCTTGAAAAAGTCCGAGCTGATAAAGCTAGATTTTCAACTCAAAATTCTTCACGAAATGAAAGTGTTATAATTGAACGTCGGGAAAACTGCTTCTTAGTTTTTGGCTCTACAGGTGGCTCGGGAGTTGAAGATGGATCTGGCAGAGGCTCTCCCATCCCAACATCATCAATAATAGTGGACTTAAATCCAATCCCTGCGACCAAAAACATTCCGTAGACTGGACCTAGCAAGGTTAGCATCAAAATTCTGTTTAATGTTCTGCCAGCTATTTTTGGAACAAATTTACTCAAAGCCTTTGAGATTTGTTCGCGTGTAATCTTGCCTCGCTTATATGCGGAAAGAAATGGGAGCATACTGATTGCTAGAGCAGTCATTCCGGCAGCAGCGGCTCCAGCTTCTAGATATAGGTCATAAGAATTTTCAAGCAATTCATCAAAATTGTTTTCTGAAATATCTAGAACTTCACCATGTTCATATTTGCCGCTGATAACGAGGGGGTTATTCATTTTTTCTGCAATCTCTGGCGGAGCGACTACAGGCACATCTGGATGATTTTGAATGTGGCTTTCTATGTAGTATTTGTTCTCAGTAAATTTGTAATTTATCTCGTAGGCTCTGCCTGTTTCAGAATTGTAAAAAATTGCATCACTAACAGGGTGATTTTGACCTTCGAGTAAATCTGCAGACCAATCGTCACCATCAATATTTTCATGGGTAGCCTCCAAAACTTCATAAAATTTTGAATTAACATTTTGCTGAATCTTAACGAAAGCATCACCATCATAACTTTCCGCTAGAGCCTTGATTTCTTCAAGCCCTGCGTCAGGTGTCAATTTATTAGGAAATGCCAATCTCCAAGACTCTATCCAGAGTTGGGCAAATGGGCCTTCTAAGCCTTTGTAATTGCCTTGAAGAAGATAAGCCAAACAACCCGCAAGAAATATCTCACCCTTTATTCTTCCTTGGACATTAATTACGCCATTCCATGCATCGGTTACATTCTTACGCACATCATTGAATAGCCTTGGAGCATCTTTGAAAATTAGCTTGGTTATGCTCTTGCCAATCTCCCGAGTATATTTGAAGGCATGGCCTGAGATGCGCATCATTGACCGAAGGGAAAGT
Organism: Rhodospirillales bacterium; assembly: GCA_016776705.1. Classification (GTDB taxonomy): domain Bacteria; phylum Pseudomonadota; class Alphaproteobacteria; order Rhodospirillales; family JABHCV01; genus JACNJU01. Next base: position 41,799 of record JADHSW010000001.1, on the reverse strand, counting down.
TTTTTCTCTCTTCCGAAATTTTTTATTTCCAAGAACGCGAGGTAAATAAACAACCCATAAAATAGTGTAGTAAATATTGCGGCAGTACCAGCAGCCCAACCAACTGGTGCTATGTTAGACATAATGTTGAAAACAAGGTGCAATACCGCCTTGAACAATATGGCAATTGTGAAAGTGGCTATTCCTGTTGCAGCGATCAGCTTTAAAATTTTAGGAATTTGAAAAATCGCGGCTGATTCAATTAACCCGACCATCCTAGCTATTTGAAGTGCCATAAGAACTTCCACTGCATATGCTGCAACAACTCCCCATCCGAGAGTGCCGGGTAGGCCAACGAGAATTCCATTGAAAACAGAAGCGGCAATAATAAATCGGAAAACCTTAGTTTCTTGGCCTTCTGTCAAATTTATCTTGTCTGCTATGCTGATAATATCTTGGGGTATTATAAGTTCGTGAAGAAACCTTGGCTCAACAACGACTTGAAGTTTGTTTAAAAACCGGTGCCAATTTTGGCGTCTTGAAAATATTTTTTTCCAATTGCCCATTTGAGATAGCCATGTCCATTGCAGTTTTTTCAAAAATCCACCTTGAATCACCTAAATGAAAATACTGTGCCGAGTTTGGCAGCAACTCGACTAAACACAATGATTTTTCGTTGCAATTACGATTCCAAAGATTCATGATTCATAGATGAAACGCAAACAAGAAGTCACTCCTACAGTTTCCAAGGCTGATTCCAGCCTGACCACAAAACAGGAGGAAATCCTCCAAGCATTGGTCACAGGTATGAACCAGACTGAGGCTGCTCATTTCGTTGGAGTGTCTAGAGAATACGTCTGTCGCCTTTGCCAGAAAGATCACTTTCTGAAAGAAGTCGATAAGCGGGTGCAAAAGATGAAGTCTCTGTTGGCTCCTAGAGCCTTGGCAAACGTCGCTAAGCTGGCTGAGGGGGCAAAGTCTGAAAGAGTGCGTCTGGATGCAAATTTGGGGATTCTAGATCGATCTGGTCACGGTAAGGATGAGAAAAATGTAATTTCATTCAAGCAAGATGAATTAAGCGTCTTTATTGACCTTTCATGATTTCTAATCTTGAGGTAGCAGGTTCGAGTCCTGCCAGGGTCGCCATATTTTTCTAAAAAACAAATAGTTAGCTGTATTTAAAAGTTCCGTCCACCATCCAGTCCACCAAAATGCTCAGGCAAGGATTAAGTTAGTGTTGGTGCGTCAGTCACCAATCCAGTCAATCTGTTATCTTGATGCTTTCAGACGGTGTATGTATGCTGTTTCGTGGTGTTAACAGCAATATCTATCCAATCCGTACTTTAGCGTAGTCGCCTGTCTGTGATGATAAACAGATGCAGGTACTTGTTTCCGTCTGACTATCGAACGGTGGAATTGGTCGCGATAACTGGGGCTGTTATGGTCTGAGTTATGTGGCCGGATGTTTTAGGGGAGAGATTTGTGAAATTGCATGGAGAACTGGTTCTTCGACTGGCGGGTCTTGTTTTGTTTTCTATGAGCAGCGAATTAGCTGAGGCAGGTAACACTAGCCAAACCCCACTATTCTACAGCGCAGAAATTGGGGTAAGAGAGAAAACTGACGGAAAGTTTGACGAAAGCAGGTTTCAAATTTTGGATTTTGCCCACGGTTCAGACCGTTTTAGTGAGGGTGAGGTCGAATGTTCAATTACCACCACAATTGTTTCTAACTATGCTTGTGATGGTGTTGATTTTGGACTTAGCATAAGCACCTCTCAGGAGGGGATTAGCACTTCTAATCTAACTTGTAGCGTTAGAAAGATAGATAATATCACTGCAGAATTGACCGTAGAACAAGATTGGGGCCGTGACGGGAAACGAAACCACGTACTTATCTTGGCAAGGAACCAAAACCTAAAGACTTGGTTCTCAGAACTAAGAAATTATTCGGGGACATGGATAAAAACTAGCTCTACAGAAGATAATAAAATTCACACCACACTTCTTGTTCCAATGACCTCTGACTATAAACGCGCAGATGGCAAGTCTAACAAATTCATAAAGGAGGACTGCCCCATACAAGTACCCGCTCTATTCAGAGAAGATGGAAGTTAGTTTCTGCATTAATTGCTTGTTCAACGCCTGATATTATTTGTCCTTTGAAAACTTGTTTGGGGCTGGGTTACTGCGGTTTTACCACAGTAGTTCAGACAGGCTAGAAATGGCACAAGTGAGAACTGACTTCTTCATGTTTCTCTCTCGTTGAAAACGGCTTGTATTACATCGGTATGCAAGCCTTTTTTTTAAGGGGATGGTGCTATCAAGCGTAACAATGCCGGGTTAGTATCGTTGACGGATTAGCCATGAAGAGAAAGCGGTCGCTCAATATGGAAACTGCAAGCCTGATAAAGCTCATAGATCACTTGGAGCAAAACCTTCTTGATCTTAAGGGTCAGCTTAGGGGGGATGATAAAGCAAGCGCCATAAAAGTCATCGAACAGCTAGAGCAAAACCTTTATGATTTTGGGGCTGAGCTTACAGGGACCAGTCAGGTTAAGCGTTATGGTGAACTAGTTGATGAGTTCGTATTAACTGAAGCGCCGAAACCTATCTTTGCCGGAGACCCTTTTCGCGATTTAAAACCACTCTCGGTCTCCCAATTACAAGGATCAGATAATTACCAAGCTTCACATACTGCTGGCTTTATCGCTTTTGGTTTAGCTTGTCGATTTCAAGTTAGCCAAGGGGAACAGGGAACACCTGTTCTTTATTTTGCTTTAGGAAAATCTCCTGAACATCCACTGAAAGCTGTCCAGAGCGCGATTGAAGAACAGAATAGCAAACAATTATGGACAAGCGATTTGAATTCGGATGCCACAGGCTCCATTTTCGCAGAAACACTCCCCATTTATTTCCATCAAGATGATGAAGTAACGATCCCTAGCATTAAAAGACTTTCTCGGATGATGCTGCGAACTCAAGATGTTCACCTTATTATCATTGACGACTTAGAACGCGTAACGTCAATTTCGTCTGAGGGCTCTGGAGAAAGTACGGAAATTCTTTTTCAGCTCGAAGTGATGGCTAAAGAATTGAATATCGAAGTTCTGGTTATCAACCACGGAGAGCAACAGGCTGTAGACCTCAAAAAAGTCGAATACAACGACTTAAACAGCAAACAGAAAGAAATCTATAACTTCCAAACCGTGGCTGGCAAACTTGCTGAATATGGATTTAATTGCATTAAGCTGGCAGATGATTGGAATGGCGCGGATTTCCTAGCATATCATTATCAAGGAAATGAAACGCTCAAGGTGCAGCTAAAGAGCCGACTTACTGTTTCTCAACATTATATAGGCAAAGAAATCTATATGACTTTCCCTATTGGGGATGGGGATGGGGATTGGTATCTGATTGAACACGACAGGCTCGTTGAGATGGTTCGAGAAAACATAGGTATTCGTGGCGCTGAAACAAATTGGACTGATGGTGGAATTTATCATGTCAGCCCTCCAAATGCATTAATAGTCAAGCTTTTAGAGCCTTTTAAACTTTGAATTTAGAATGCTCCAAGTAACGGAGTTCAACGTATGACCCGCATAGTTATAGAAGGCAAAACACATGGTGTAGTTGTCGAGGCTATTATCAAAATTGATGTGGGGTACTGATGAACATTAGAGATGCGCAAGGCTTAATAGAAAAATCAATTCTCGCTGGTAGGCAAATTACGATTGAATATACGAAGAAGGGAAAGAAGGAACCAAAAACCTATGAACTCATATCTGTAACGAGTACGTGGGGCAGTAATTTTAATGGAATAGCTCTTAACGACGACGGAAAAGGCGTTCCAAAAAAATTTTTGTATGAGGGTATTTCTAAAGTTGAAATTACGGATCAGTCCTTTCATCCCAGTGACAAACTGCTTGAAAAAATCCGTGATGGCAGTCTCTTTGCTGAAGAGGACAACAGAGCTTTACGTAAAGGAGGAATTAAGGGCTATCTATCCTCTTTGAACTATGTGGCGGAACCACACCAAAGGCTGAGTAAGGAAGAAGCCCTGCATTTATTTGATGAAATTGATATCCCTCCGTTAGATGGATGGGAGCGGGGTATGATTTATGATATTGAGGACGGCGACACTTTCGATTTGTTTCTCGAAACGGATAAAAATGCAAGTTATGTGACGAGATTGTTTGGTGCCGATGCACCGGAAAATAGTGAAACGTCTTCCGACTTCATTTTAGGACAAGAAGCAAAAGTTTTTGTAGAGGATATGTTTTCACATTCTAGGTTTTGCTACGTCCAGATGTTGGGGAAGGACGCATATAAACGCCACTTGGTAAATCTTCTGAATATGGACCAGAAAAATGTAGCCTTAGAGTTGCTTCGCTCAGGGCTGGGCGTCCCTATGATGGGCTACTTTGAGGATGAAGAAATTAGAACGAGATATGAGGCAGCAACAAAAGAAGCCTATATGGCTAAACAAGGGGTTTGGTCAATCGATGAGGTTCACGCTCGTTACAAAAATATAATTTCTGACGATACCGTGACAAAAATCGATGTCTTCAAACATATCCCAGATAAAAAATCTGCGCTTGATCGTTATTTAAAACAAAACCCAAAAGCCCAAATTATTCGTGCTGCTCTCAATCGACAAAAGAGCAGCGAAGCAAGCAAAAAACTTGCTGAAAATATTTTTACAAAAATGTCCCCTGTAGTCGACCCAACCGCATACGATATCGATGCACTCAAGCGTATGTGCCAAATCTATTTGGATGAGATCGAAGCCATTGATGAGGTGGCAAAAAATAGTGATGTCGTGAAAGATTGCATCATGCATGTTGAAGATTTGGTCGATGAATTGGACCTTGGGGACGGGCCTATCAAGGGAAACTTTAGCAAGGGAAAAAACAAATTAGTCTATCACAGCGATCCTAAGGATCGCTGGTATCAACTGTGTATACCTGAGATCAGATTTAGGACTGTTGAAGATGCAAGATATTGTGGGTTCAGGAAGAATTGAAACTTTTCTATCGCTTTCAATGTTGCTTGGTCAAATTCCCAACGCAGCTTTTTTGGGAAACAAAAATTCACGCCAAGTTATGCTCATTATTTTTATTTTATTTTCCGGAGTTGCGCTTTCGACATTGTCCCAAGCCGCCGACATAACAGGCCCCGCCCGTGTCGTTGACGGCGACACTATTCACATCGGTAAAACCAAAATACGCCTTCACGGCATCGACACGCCTGAAACTAAACAGGAGTGCAAGGACGCCAACGGTAACCCGTGGATGGTGGGTGTGGAGGCGACGGCGTTCCTTAAATCCATGACAGAGGGGAAAGAAGTTTCCTGTTCGTCCCACGGCAATGACAGGTATGGACGGATGATCGGTTCTTGCGAAGTCGACGGCATGGGCATCAACAGGGCAATGGTTGTCGCTGGCCTGGCGTGTGCTTATCGGCAATACTCGGAGCGGTATTTATATGAAGAACATTCTGCCATGAGGAACAAGGCCGGAATGTGGGGCGGGGAATGTATGGCTCCGTGGGAATGGCGTGGGAAGTGAATTATTTAAAACCACCTAGTAACTGAGCACGGTTATTTTTCTTTTTTTGCTGGGCTTCCCTGATGCCTTTTATTTTGGCGTCTGCTGTTTGTTGGGCTGCTTCAATTGCAGCAAGCAACTTCGGCTTAGCTTCTTTTGAGTACTGGGTATAAGCCTTAGACCGCCTTCTCATGTCAGTATAAGAGATGAAAGAAATTGTGTCCCCTGAAGTGTCTTCCTGCATAAATAATGTTCTAGCCTTGCCGGTCATCCCTTTTAACTCGTCAGTACTCCTTTTGCCCATAATTAGCTTCCTTTGGCCTTTGTCAAACCAATGAAGCCGTTCGACAACTGGGTAAATATCATGATTTTTTTTAAGAGAGAGACGGGTACTGTTTTCCTTTTTAAAATACATTAATGACTTATGAGTTGTGTATTTTTTATCCGAGTTCAGCAACTCCTTAATTTCGTCAAACAGATCAAGCACAGAATGTTCAGAAATATATAAATTCTCATATCCCAGGTGATCGCTCAGTTCGGCGCTCAAAGCCCGTTCCAACAGGGCTTTCTTCAACTCCTTGAAAATACCGTCTTCGCCAAGCAGGTCTTCAGGGTTCTTATAATCAGTCAGAAGTTCGTCGATAATATCTTGCTTGATAGCCATGTGTTTATTCTCCCTAAATGGAGGTTACATCATGGTCGCTTACACAGTTAATAGGACAGGCTCGCCGGGAAGATAACCCCTTGGTATTAAACCGATCTCGAAACTGGCGATCTTCTCCCGTAGGGGACGCCACCTGTCTAACTTCATCATGTGACCCGGATAAAATGTCTTTACGTCACCACCGGATCAGCGTCGACAGGCAGAGGCCAGATCGCTTCACGAGACTATGACGTGCCGAAAGGAATAATCTGCTTGCGTTGGCTTATCGAATAATATCAGAGCTGCGCACGATATCCGGGCTGTCTACTTTACTTTTCAACATATTATCCAGCCAGTCCGGGTCCATTTCAGGCACCGACGATAGCAGCAAATTTGTGTATTCATGATGGGGCGGGCTGAAGACTGTGTCTTTAGAGCCTTGTTCGACGATTTCGCCTTGCAGCATAACCACTACCCGGTCGGCAATGGCCCGCACGGTCGCAAGGTCGTGGGTGATGAACATATAGGCCAGATTGAATTCCTGCTGCAACCTGTCGAGAAGTTTCAGTATACCCTCAGCAACCAGCTGATCCAGGGCCGAGGTTACTTCGTCACAGATGATAAACTTCGGTTCCGCAGCCAGGGCGCGGGCAATACAGACGCGCTGCTTCTGACCACCGGAAAGCTCGCCCGGATAACGGTCAATGAACACATCGGGGTCAAGCTCAATCATATCCAGCAACTCGCGTATGCGTTGCTCAAGTTTTGCCCCGCCAAGACCAAGATAGAACGACAATGGTCTGCCAATGATATCACGGATTTTATGGCGCGGGTTCACCGCCGTATCGGCCATCTGGTAGATCATCTGCGCTTGCCGCAATTGGTCTTTTGAACGTTTGCGGTAATCGGCCGGCAAGGGAACGCCATCAAAAAAGACGGAGCCCTGCAATGGTGGCAACAGTCCGGTGATTACCCGTGCGGTGGTGCTTTTACCACTGCCCGATTCACCGACCACGGCAACGGTCTGGCCCCTGTGAATGTCGAAAGAAATATCCTTCAGTATAACATCCTTGCCATACGCCGCTGTCACATGTTCGACCCTCATCAGGGGGACTTGTTCATGTTCTGGCGGTTTCGATGATTTTGTAAACGACCGCACGGCCCATAACGATTTCGTGTAGTCCTGTTTGGGATCGGACAGCATGACACGAGTTTCGGCTTCCTCGACCTTCTCGCCATAACGCAGGACGATAATCTTGTCGGACATCTGGGCGACAACGGCCAGATCGTGGGTGATGTAGATGGCGGCTGTATTGAACTGTTTGACAACGTCGCGAATAGTTACCAACACCTCGATCTGGGTGGTGACGTCCAGAGCCGTCGTCGGTTCATCAAAAATTATCAGGTCGGGTCTGCACGATAAAGCCATTGCTGTCATGGCGCGCTGCAATTGCCCGCCGGACACCTGATGGGGGTACCTGAACCCGATTACATCGGGGAACGGCATTTTGAGCCGAGTGAACAAATCAATAGCGTCGGCCTCGGCCTCAGATTTTGAGGATATGCCATGCTCGACGGGGATTTCAGAAAACTGATCGATCAAACGGTGGGCAGGATTGAACGAAGCGGCAGCGCTTTGAGCCACATAGGCAATACGGACGCCACGCAGCGAGCGTCGATCCTTGCGGCGCAATTCCCTGAGATCTACTCCGTCGAACAGGATTTCCCCGCCTGAAAATCGGCATCCGGGTCGAGCGAATCCCATTGCGGCAAGACCTATTGTTGATTTACCGGCACCTGACTCGCCAATGAGCCCAAGCATCTGACCGCGATCAAGGGTCAAATCGATGCCCTTGACGATTTCAAGCCATTCCTCGCCGCTTTGACCTTCGATACGAAGACCCCGCATTTCGAGCAGATGTTTGCTTTCAGGTTTATTGTCCATCGCGAAGCCCACTTGTTTTATGCAAGAACCAGTCAACGACAAAGTTGACACCTACGGTGAGCAAGGCGATTGCGCCAGCTGGCAATAGCGGTGTGATATCGCCATAAGTGATCAGGGTTGCGTTGTCGCGCACCATCGAGCCCCAGTCGGCAGTTGGTGGCTGCAGGCCAAGCCCCAGGAAGCTCAAACCTGAAATCAGCAGGAAAACAAAACAGAAACGAAGACCAAATTCCGCTACCAGGGGAGGCATTATATTGGGCAGCACTTCGCGAATGCTGATCCAGCCCATGCTTTCACCACGCAGTCGCGCCGATTCAACGAAATCGGTAACAACCACATTGTGGCTGACAGCCCGTGCCAGGCGGAAGACGCGTGTAGAGTCCAGAATCGCAATAATAACGATCAGCACCGGAATTGACGTGCCGAAAATCGTCAGCAAAAGCAGCGCAAAAATCAACTGCGGAATAGCCATTAAGATATCGACGATGCGGCTCAGAACCTGATCCGTCCAGCCTCCCAGAATGGCCGCCAGCATACCGGCGACCCCACCAATCAAAAAGGCGAAGCATGTCGTGACAAAAGCGATACCAACGGTATTTCTTGCTCCGTAAAGCAGACGGGTCAACATATCCCTGCCAAGGTTGTCGGTTCCAAGGATATTGGTTTCGTTCCACGGTAAGAATGAATCACCAACAATTTCAGACTCACCAAATGGGGTTAACAATGGCGCGAAAAAGGCGGCAAAAACATAAAGGGCTATCACCAGAAAACCGAATTTTGCGCTCCAGGGCGCTTTCTTCAGCTCAAGCATAGCCTCATCCCACTTGTTCACCTTTGGCGGTGGGGCTTTGGCGTCAGCGCTGTCCAGGGCGGTTTTTATTTCTACTTCACTCATCGCGGATGCAAGAGTCTGGGGTTACTGATAATCGACAGGATATCGGCCGTGAGATTTAGAAGGATATAGGTCGCTGCGAATATCAGGGAACAGGCTTGGACAACGGGAATATCGCGATTTTGTACTGAATCAACAATTAATTGGCCAAGGCCCGGATAGACGAAAACCACTTCCACAATGACCACGCCGACGATCAGATAGGCAAGGTTAATGACAACAACATTGATGATCGGGGCCCATGCATTGGGCAGGGCATGCCTCAGGATCACCCGCGCCCGCGATAAGCCTTTAAGATTGGCCATCTCGATATAGGGCGACGCCAACAGGTTGATAATTGCGGCGCGGGTCATGCGCATCATATGCGCCATGACGACCAGGGTCAGGGTCAATGCCGGCATCAGGGACACAAAGAGACGCTCGCCAAGGGGGGTTTCCGGGCTGACATTCGACAAGCTGGGCATCCAGCCCAAATTTATCGAGAACACAAATATAAGAATATAAGCGATGAAAAATTCAGGGAATGAAATTGACGACAGGGTCAAAATATTGACTGTGCGATCGTAAAACGTGTTGCGGTACATGGCTGCCAGAACGCCCAATGTCAGGGACAGCGGCACGGCGATAAAAGCCGAAAACAGCGCTAAAAACAGCGTATTACTTAAACGAGTTTCGATCAGCTCCGATATTTCGCGGCCATTGGCCAAAGATTTTCCGAAGTCACCCTGAAGGATATTGAAGAGCCATTCCAGATAACGGGTATGCATGGGAAGGTCGAGTTTTAGCTCCTTGCGAAAAGCGGCAAGAGTCTCTTCTGTTGCTGATTGGCCGAGCATGGCTTCCGCCAGGTCCCCTGGTAAAAGTTCGACGCCAAGGAAAATTATAATTGAGACGACGAAAAGAACAAGGAGGCCCAGCGTTAAACGCTGAGCCACCATGTTAAGTATTTTTTGCATTTGAGCTTACGCCCTGGCCAACCTACTCAAGCCACCAGCGTTCCATGCACCGCAGGCCGTCCATATCCCAGTTTGCGCCCATAGCGTCGTGCCCGACATTATTAGCCAGAGCACCAACATAGGATGCGAACATGGGGATAAGGGCCGAACCATCGTCACGGCACAGCTGTTGCATTTCGTAGTACATTTCGCGACGCTTGCCCGTATCCAGTTCAGCGCGTGCTTCAAGTAGGATTTTATTGAAGCGCTCGTTGTTCCAGAAACTTTCATTCCATTCTGCACCGGCTGCATAGGCCTGAGAGAACATCCAGTCTTCGGTCGGACGTCCGCCCCAATAACTCATGGACCAGGGATCTTTCATCCAGACATTGGACCAGTAGCCGTCGTTGGGGACGCGGTTGACGGTGATGTTGATGCCCGCCTTGGCCGCGTGTTCCTTAAACAGAACGGCTGTATCGACAGCGCCCGCAAAGGCGGCGTCAGCTGCAGACAAGGTTACATCAAGCGAACTCATACCAGCCTTCTTAAGATGGAACTTGGCTTTTTCAGGATCGTAAACCCGTTGTTTCAAATCCTTGTTAAAGTACATTTGTGAAGCACCGATCGGGTGATCGTTGCCGACCGCGCCATAACCGCGCAGAACGGTCTTTACCAGGGCTTCACGATCAATGGCGTTTTTCAGCGCCAGACGTACGTCAACATTATCGAACGGGGCGATACCTGCATTCATCGGCAAGGTGTAATGCTGGGTGCCCGTATTCTTGGTGACCTTGATGTTATTGTTGCGTTTAAGAAGATGTACTGTTTTAAGGTCGCAACGATCCATGGCCATTGTGGCGCCGGTGGAAAGTGCGTTGGTGCGTGCTGCGACATCGGCAATGACGACGATTTCGGCGCTGTCGAAGTGACCCTTTCCGGATTTCCAGTAATTGGGGTTTTTCTTCATCGTGATGTTGACGCCCGGGTCAAATTTTTCGAGAGAAAAAGCACCGGAACCAATGCCGCCAGTGGCGTCAATTTTGCCATCTTTGGAAGGTAAGATTGCCAAATGGTAATCAGACATCAGGAACGGGAAATCGGCATTGCCGCCAGACAACGTAAACTTGACGCCATCGCTGCCGTCAGCGGTAATATCGGTGATCGGATCGACAATCGGCTTGGCGGCTGATTTGGAATCCTTGCCACGATGATGGTTGATTGAGGCAATAACGTCATCAGGACCAAAGGATTTGCCGTTGTGGAAGGTGACGCCCTTTTGCAGCTTCATATTCCAGACCTTGGCGCCCGGTTCAGCTTCCCAGCTTGCAGCAAGTTCGCCGACCAGTTCGCCGGCATTGTTGACTTCACTCAAATAGTTGTAAAGGGCGTGGTTAACGATCTGGGTGCCGGTGTGAAGGGTCGTTGCCGGGTCAAGTGAATCCGTTGTTGATCCCTGCCCCATACCAATTTTGAAGTGACCGCCTTTTTTCGGGGCTGCGCGAGACGCCTTGGAAAACATTGACGTCGCAAGGGCTGTGGTAACACCAAGGGTGGCGGCGCGGCTCATAAATTGACGGCGGTTTACCTTGCCTTTCTTAAGCAGGTTTTCGAGCTCTTTTGTCGTGGACATGAATTATTCTCCCTGTTTTATGTTCCGGCGTTTAAATAAGGAACGCATGGAATAGGCTTTGTTTCACTGGATCGAAGTAAAAATATTTAGCGTTGTGCCGCTATAATAGAGCCTGAAACTACAGGGGCTTATCCCCAGAATAAATTCTGGTTAAAGATCGTTGAACTTTCTTCCCTGTCTTTTCGCGCCCCTTAAAAGTGGCGTCTGTAATTTGTTATCCCTCCTAACTCTATACCAAAAACCTTCACGAAATTAAATAAAACTCATATGCATGTTCATGACAGTGTCAAAATTGCCTGATTATTCCTTTGAAAGACTCTTTTCGGGGTCAAAGAATGGCATGGGAACGACGGTTGCAACACGTGGCCCATCCACGGATTCAATGCTGAACGATGTGCCTAACTGGGTGTAGGCAATTTCCGTCATGACAAAGCCGACATTTTTTTTCAGGCGGGGCGAATAAACACATGATGTCAGCTTGCCAATCACCTTGTCGCCCTCTTTGGCCGCCCATGAGGTTTCGTTAAAAGAAACCGGGCTGCCGTCCAACTCAACACCAACAAGCTTGCGCTTGATGCCTGCCTCGCGGATCGCTTTCAGGGCAAACTTGCCGATGAAATCGTCTTCCAGATCAAGTTGAACAAGCCGGTCCATGCCAATTTCAAAGGGGTTTGTCTCTTCATTCATATCGACGCTGAAATCAAGAATCCCCCCTTCGATACGGCGGATTCTATTCGGCGATGCAGGAACAATCTTATATTCCTCACCGGCCGCCATAATACTGTCCCAGACCTCAATCGCCTTTGAGGTGTCGCGAAGATAAACTTCGTATCCCCGTTCCGCACTCCATCCTGTTCGCGCTAGGATCACCGGCGCGCCGTTCAGGGAAAATTCCTGAAAATCATAGTATTTTATATCCAGCACCGAGGGACCAAACAGTTTTTCCACCACATGAACCGACTTTGGTCCTTGAATTTGCAAGGTTGCCACCGCTGGTTCGCAAATGTTGATGTCGAGTCCGGAATTGACCGCAACACCTTTTGCCCACATCAGAATGTCACTGTCTGCACGGGACAGCCAAAAGCGGTCTTCCGCCAGACGCAGCAAGATCGGGTCATTCAATATGCCGCCGTGCTGATCCGTTATAAGCACATATTTACAATTACCTGTTCTGCACTTCGTCAGATCACGCGGCGTAAGCATATTAGTAAAGGCCAAGGCGTCGGGACCTGAAATTTCAACAATACGCTGAACGGCGACATCCCAGAGTGTGACATCGTTCACCAGTGACCAGAATTCCTTTTCGGGATCGTCGTAGCCAATGGGTAAATACATCTTGTTGTATACAGAATACCCCAGCGCCCCGTAACGGCGGGTTGCCTCGAAAAAAGGAGACCGCTGAATTCGGGGGCTTGTAGAAATTGAAAAAGACATGGTGCTGCGTTGTTCCCTTAATGGTCTACCCAATACAAATAGGCTCAAAAATTTGTTTGCCACAAACAATTAAAGTGGACACTATGACCCAACTTTTGTTGGGGCACTATTGGGCATGGGTCCTTTGGGATGAGTACCAGACATCATATTCCACCGCTGCCCTGGTTGCGCGCATTCGAGGCATCTGCGCGTCATCTCAGCTTCACCCATGCCGCCAATGAGCTGGGTCTTTCTCAGACGGCGGTAAGCAAACAAGTAAAAAATCTGGAGCAACACCTGCGGGAATCCCTGTTTGAGCGCCGCCCGCGTTCTCTCATTCTGACCAAGGCAGGAGCGACCTACATTCCCAAGGTTCGCGACGCCTTTGATCGCCTGGCGGCGGGCACAGAAGAAGTATTCGGGCATCGTCGCAGTGAACTATTGACGATCAGGGTTTCGGTGGGATTTTCCGCATATTGCCTGGGACCCAGGTTGAAACATTTTCGCGAAGCTAACCCGAATATTGATTTTCGCATTATCAGTGTCGTCTGGAATGACGAAACAGACGTCCAGGATGCAGATCTGGAAATCCGTTACGGATCAGGAGATTGGCCACAATTTGTGGCCGAACGGCTGACATCGGAGGAACTGATTCCGCTGTGCCATCCTGATCTGGTCTCAGGGAATCCGCCGCTGAATTCTTTGGCGGACATTCGCCATCACACCCTATTACACGTAAACGGCTACGAAGATGGCTGGGCATCCTGGCTAAAGACAGCTGGGGCAGATCAAGCCGGCGTAGGACAGGGGATTCAGTTCGACACCTCAATTTTGGCATTTGAAATGGCGGCGACCGGTTGTGGTATCGCGCTTGGACGCTCATCGTTGGCCGCTCAAGCCTTGAGTGAGGGACGCCTGATTGAGCCTTTTGACATTCGCGTCCCCATCAATGAAGGATTTTTTATCCTGAGCCCGATAGATAAGGTCATTCACCCGGATGCAAAACTATTTCGCAGTTGGATAATGGACTTGTTTAATCCAGATAACATTGAAAGCACCTTACCCGGATAACGAACAACTTTTCTTCTGAATAACAATTGATAATGTCATAGGGACTGAATGGAATGAGTGAAATAGCCCAACAGCGTAAATCACGTCGAAGTGGCGGACGTCAAGCCAAGCTAGCAACCCGCGCTGCTCCCTTGGACGAAAGCATCCGCCCCATCAGGGGAGGGATGGATGGAGGCACTTACAGGCCCTTAAGTGATAACGACATATCCCTCATTCACGACGCTGCGCTTAGGATGCTGGAAGAAATTGGTTTGTCTGAAGCGCCACCTTCCGGCATTGCCGCAATGGCGGCTGCCGGTGCCATTTTGGGTGACGACGGGCGACTACGGTTTCCCCGTGCTCTTGTGCTCGACATGTTGAGCAAGGCGGCGCGGAACATCACCCTTTTCGGACAACACCCCAGGCACGACCTGCAACCGGGCGGCAAGCGAGTCTATTACGGCACCGGCGGTGCGGCCGTTCATATTGTCGATGTGAAGAACAGGGACTATCGCGAATCCCAGCTTCAAGACCTTTACGATGCAGCCCGTATTGTTGATCAATTGGACAACATTCATTATTTCCAGCGCCCGGTTGTCGCCAGAGACATGGAAGATGGCCGCGATCTGGATATCAATACGGTCTATGCCTGTGTTTCCGGAACGACAAAACACATCGGCACCAGCTTTATCAACCCGAATAACGTGGCCGATGCCCTGAAACTGTTACATGCGATTTCCGGTGGAGAGGAGAAGTGGCGGACACGCCCCTTTGTCTCAAACTCGGTTTGTTTCGTCGTGCCGCCCTTCAAATTTGCAACCGAAGCCTGCGAAGTCATGGAAGCCTGCATTCACGGGGGCTTGCCGATCTTGTTGCTTTCAGCAGGTCAAGCCGGTGCCACCGCACCGCCGGCGTTGGCCGGGGCGGTCACACAGGCGACGGCAGAATGTCTGGCGGGCATTGTTTACGTCAATTCAATCAAATCCGGACATCCGGCCATTTTCGGAACCTGGCCGTTCGTTTCGGATTTGCGCACGGGGTCCATGTCTGGCGGGTCCGGGGAGCAAGCCCTTTTGAGCGCGGCCTGCGCCCAGATGGCTCATTATTATGACCTGCCTGGTGCGTCGGCGGCTGGCATGGCGGACTCAAAACTCCCCGACATCCAGTCCGGATACGAAAAGGGCATTTCAACGGTCATGGCAGGTTTGGCGGGTTTGAACCTGATTTATGAATGCGCTGGCATGCACGCCTCCTTGCTGGGGTTTTGTCTGGAAAGCCTGATTATCGACAATGACATGCTGGGCCAAAGCCTGCGCTGTGTCAGAGGAATTGAAGTGAATGAGACGACCCTTTCTGTCGAGGCCGTGCGTCAGGTCTGCCTTGAAGGACCAGGGCATTACCTGGGCCACGAACAGACTCTTAATCTTATGCAAACCGAATATGCCTATCCGGCGTTCGCAGACAGATCTTCGCCCAAGCAGTGGGACGAATGGGGCAAACCGGATTTGGTTGAAAATGCCACCGTCGAAAAGATGCGAATTCTGAACACCGTCTTTCCCGACCACATCGACAGGTCGACCGATGACGTCATAAGATCAATGCTGAACATCAAGTTACCGCAGGAAGCGATGAGCAGATCGTGAAAATTACGGATATCAAGACGTTTGTTGTTGGTAACCCACCGCCTCATTTCGGCGGCAGGTACTGGATTTTTGTCAAGCTTGTCAGCGACAGCGGCATCGTTGGTTACGGTGAAGTCTATAACGCCACTTTTGGTCCCCATATCATTGCCAAAATGATTGAAGATGTTTGCGCCCGTCACGTTATCGGGGCAGACCCCTTCAAGATCGAAAAGCTGTGGCGCAATGTCTATGGCAGCGGCTACACGCTGCGTCCAGATGTGTCGTTAATGGGGGTTCTCAGCGGCATTGAGATGGCCTGCTGGGACATCATCGGCAAGGAACTGGACAAGCCCGTATATGAACTTCTTGGCGGGCAGGTGCACGACAAACTTCGAACCTATAGTTATCTGTATCCCAACGAAGGCGACAGGACGGATGTCTATCACGATGCCGATTTGGCGGCCCAGCGGGCGGCTGACTATGTCGATCAGGGCTTTACGGCGGTAAAGTTTGATCCCGCCGGGGCCTACTCGGCCTTTGATCCCCGACAACCCTCGCTCGACGCCCTGGATTTGTCGGAACAATTCGTAAAGAAAGTCCGCGAGGCCGTTGGCTCCAGAGCCGACATGCTTTTTGGCACCCACGGTCAATTTACGTCGTCCGGTGCGATCCGCCTGGCCCAGAGACTGGAGGCCTATGACCCACTTTGGCTGGAAGAGCCGACCCCACCCGAAAACCCCAGAGAAATGTCGCGCGTCGCAAGGCATACCTCGATCCCCATCGCCACCGGCGAACGACTGACGACAAAGTACGAATTCGCCCGCGTGCTGGAAGCCCAGGCGGCATCAATCCTGCAAATGGCCTTGGGGCGGGTCGGTGGTATTCTGGAAGCGAAGAAAATCGCAGGCATGGCGGAAACCCATTACGCCCAGATCGCCCCTCACCTTTATTGCGGCCCCATTGAAGGGGCCGCTAATATTCAAATCAGCACCTGTTCACCGAACTTCCTGATATTGGAAAGTATTCAGACTTGGGGTGGTTTCCACGCAGACATCTTGAAAAAGCCCATCCAGTGGGAAAACGGCTATGTAATTCCGCCTACGGCGCCCGGACTTGGTATCGAACTGGATGAAGATGTTGCCATGGCACATCCCTACGATGGTGATTCCCTGCATTTAGAAATGGCCGACCGGCCCATATAAGGAGCACACATGAAAATCGGATTTATTGGCCTCGGCAATGTCGGGGGAAAGCTGGCTGGCAGCATTTTACGAAATGGCTTTGATTTGACCGTGCGCGAGCTGCATCGCGCCATCGCTGAACCCTTTTTGGCGCAGGGGGCAAAATGGGCCGATACCGGCAAGCAGTTGGCCGAAACCTCTGACATTGTCATCACCTGCCTGCCAAGCCCCGCCGCCAGCGCAACCGTCATGGAAGCAGAAGACGGCGTTATCGCGGGTCTTTCGGCAGGCAAGATATGGGCGGAAATGAGCACCACCGACGAAGAAGAAGTCAAGCGACTGGGCGAGAAGGTTCGTGCGGCAGGCGCCGATCCCATCGACTGCCCAGTGTCAGGCGGCTGTCATCGCGCCGCAACGGGAAATATATCAATCTTCGCCGGTTGTGAGCGCGAAGTTTTTGAGAAAATTCTACCTGTGTTGACGACCCTTGGCAGGCGGGTATTGCATACCGGCCCCTTGGGTTCGGCATCGATCCTGAAGGTCATGACGAACTATCTTGCGACGGCCAATCTTGTCACCCTGAGCGAAGCTCTGGTGACGTGCAAAAAGGCGGGAATGGACCTTGCCACGACATACGAGGCAATCCGTATTTCATCGGGCAATTCATTCGTCCACGAGACGGAAAGTCAGGTTATCCTGAACGGCAGTCGCGATATCAGCTTCACCATGGATCTGGTGCTCAAGGACATTGGCCTGTTTCAGGAGATTGCAGACAAGGCCAGCGTTCCATTGGAAATATCACCAATGCTGATTGAAATTTTCAAGGATGGGCAATCCCGTTTTGGTCCGCGCGAGTGGTCGTCCAACATCATTAAACGGCTGGAAGAAGCCTGTGATATCCACGTAGTGGCCGACGGGTTTCCTGCTGAAATGGTCGATGATGAGCCGGAAGAGCCGGGTTACGAAGTGGTTCCCAAGGGGCGGGACGCAGCCCCGTAGAAATTCTCAGCGGCCTTTCCAGACAGGGTCTCTTTTTTCTGCAAAGGCCTTGGCGCCCTCGATGCCGTCTTCGCTGTCATAAAGGATATTCAGGCTTTCAATCCTACGCTCATGCAGGGCAGTCATGGCTTCCTGGACGCTAAGGGTTTCGGTCTGACGCATGACATCCTTGATGGCGGCGTAGACCAGCGGCGGCCCGCTGGCGAGCAGCACGGCCAACTCACGGGCCTTTGTCATCAGGTCATTCGCAGGCACGATGTCATTCACCAGTCCCCATCCTTTGGCTTCATGGACATCCATCCAGCGACCGGTCAGCAACAGGTCCATAGCCACATGATGGGGGATGCGCCGGGGCAGTTTGATGGTCGCTGCGTCGGCCAGTGTGCCGGCCTTGATTTCCGGCAGCGAGAAGCTGGCGTGATCAGCGGCGATGATCATGTCGGCAGACAGGGCAAGCTCAAAACCGCCGCCCAAGGCCATGCCATTGACGGCGGCTATTACCGGCTTGTTCAGGTCTGGCAATTCCTGCAATCCGCCAAAGCCACCGACGCCGTAATCAATTTCCGGGCTTTCCCCATGGGCGGCGGCCTTCAAGTCCCACCCTGCGCAAAAGAATTTTTCACCACCACCGGTAACAATGGCGACACGCAGGTCAGGATCGTCACGAAATTCGGCAAAGGCGTCTCCCATCACCCGGCTGGTTGCGGCGTCTATGGCGTTGGCCTTGGGGCGGTCCAGGGCCAGCTCAAAAACCGCACCGTTGCGTTGAACCTTGATGGGGGATTGTGTCATGGTGTCAGTTTCCTTCGCGCATTCTGATAAAAGCGTCCGCCGCAACAACCCCCTTGCCATGGGGGCGGATCATCAACGGGTTGATATCAATCTCTTCTATCTTGTCCGGATTGTCTTCGACAAATCTTGCCACGGCCAAAATAGCGTCAACGCTGGCATCGAAATCACCTTCCGGTCTGCCGCGATAGCCATCGAACAGGGCCGATACTTTCAACGACCTTAATCCTGTGATGACGCTGTTTCTATCCGTTGGCAACAAAAAGGAACAACTGTCGCCGATCAGTTCGACCAGTACGCCGCCAAACCCGACGACAAGGTAAGCGCCAAACTGGGCGTCTTGATCAATGCCGACGATCAACTCGGCGACAGCGTCGTCGACCATGGTTTCAATCAACAGTGTGTCGGACAGACCCAGCATGATTTCCGCCACTTCATAGACTCCATCCCCATCGCTTACGTTCAGCGCCACCCCGCCTTTTTCAGTCTTGTGGGCGATGTTGGCGCTAACGGCCTTGACTGCGACAGGATAACCCAGCGCCTCGGCCGCGGCGACCGCTTCTGTTTCTGATTGTACAAGCGAGCCACTTGGCGAAGGTATTCCCCATGTGGACAACAGCCGTTTGGAACGCCATTCATCAAGGGTGCGAATAGCGTTTTTTTGATTTGTGGGGGGGATGAGCGGCCGCGGTTCGGACTTTTCAAAAAAGTGGCCAAGCTTGACTGCGGCGGTGATGGCGATCAACGCATCGGTTATTCCATACAGGGGGACAACGCCATTTTCGCTCAGCAAAAGCGCCGTGTTCTCGTCCATGCATTCGGGCAAGGTGGTGACCACGGCTGCCAGATGCCCTGTCGCCCTGGCGGCATTGATCAGCGCCTTGCAGGCAGTTTCCCAACCCTTTGCGTCACAACGATCCTGACGGGGAAAATCGAGAACCAACAATGTGGTGTTGTATCCGCCTTGCATCACTGCAGTGAAACAATCCGTCATACGTTGCTCATCAGCCCATATGAATGTGTGGTAATCCAGTGGATTTGATATGGACACATACTCATTGAGTGTCGCCCGGATATCGGTTTTGTGCGCGCCCTCGATTTCTGGAAAAGCCAGTGGCAGGTCTTTTGCCAGATCGGCGACAAGCGATGCCTCGCCGCCCGAACAACTCATGGAGACGATCTTGTTTCCTTTCAAGGGACCGGCAAGGCTGAGAAATTTAAGTGTCTCGATAAATTCCGGAATGGCGTGAGACCGCGCGATGCCCAGGCGTTCAAAAAAAGCATCATAAAGGCCATCTTCCCCAACCAGCGAAGCGGTGTGACTAAGGGCGATACGCGCCCCTTGTTCGGAACGCCCTGATTTAAGTGCAACCATCGGGACGCCTTTTCGGGTCGCTTTAAGGGCGGCGCTTTCAAAGGCTGAAATATCGGCCAGTCCTTCGATATGCAAACCTATTGCCGTTACCCGTGAATCCTTCAACAAGGCTTCAACACAGTGCTCGATGGAAACCATCGCCTGATTGCCCAGTGAAATCAGATACGCCAACTCAAGGCCGCGGGTCTGCATGGTCAGGTTCAGGCCAATATTGCCACTTTGTGTGATGATGGCAACGCCACCTTTTACACGTACGCCGCCATGTTGATCCGGCCACAAGGCCGCGCCGTCAAGATAGTTCAGCACACCGTAACAATTGGGACCAATGATGGGCATGTCCGCCGCAGATTTAATCAGATCTTCTTGCAGATCATAACCGACACCGCCGACCTCCTTAAAGCCCGATGCATAACAGACCGCTCCGCCCGCTCCCATGGATGAAAGAATGCCAACGGCTTCGATTGTGGGGTTTGCAGGAATTGCAATGAAGGCGGCATCCGGTGGTGCCGGAAGGTCTTCAAGTTTTTTGAAACAGGGACGACCTTCCATGGTTTCCTGTCTGAGGTTTACAGGCCATATATCGCCTTCGAATCCCAGTTTGTCACATTGACGGATAACTTCTGCGGCTTCCTTGCCACCGATGACGGCGATTGATTTTGGCCGCAACAATCCAAGCAGGGCTTTCGGATCGTCCATGGTAGTGGCTACCCTTCCAGCGGTCGCAACATGGCGCGGGAAATAATCAGACGCTGGATTTCACTGGTGCCATCCCATATGCGTTCGACCCTTGCATCACGCCAGATGCGTTCAAGTGGCAGGTCGTTCATCAGGCCCATGCCGCCGTGAATTTGTATGGCCTCGTCAGCGATAAAGGCGAGGGCTTCCGTCGACGCAAGTTTGGCGAGGGCTGCATCCTGATCCATCAAGGTACCCTGGTCATGTTTCCACGCGGCTTCATAGGTCAAAAGCTCGGCGGATTTCCGCTTCATCTCCATATCGGCCAGTTTGAACCCGACGCCCTGGAACCTTCCGATGGTTTGGCCGAACTGGACGCGTGTGGCTGCGTGGTTCGCCGATAATTCCAGCGCCCTGTCACACCGCCCCAGGCACATGGCGGCGACTTGCAGGCGGGTCGCGCCCAACCAGTCATTGGCGACTTCGAACCCTTCGTCTACTTCACCCAGAACCTGGGACTCCGGAACCCGGCAGTCGTCAAATTCCAGAATGCAATTATGGTAGCCGCGGTGAGATACATTCTTGTAACCGGGACGCACGGTGAAACCGGGAGTTCCCTTGTCGATAAGGAAGGTGGTGATTTTCTTGCGCGGGCCGCGCGGGGAATCCACGACACCGCTTGCAGCGAACAGGATGACAAAATCGGCAAGGTCTGCATGACTGATGAAATGCTTGATTCCGTTAATAACAAAATCACTGCCGTCGCGTTTCGCCTTGCAGGACATGGAGCGTACGTCTGAACCGGCTTCAGGTTCCGTCATCGCCAGACAGTCGACTTTTTCTCCACGAATGCACGGCAGCAAGTAACGCTCACGCTGTTCACCAACGCAGCCTTGCAGAATATTCGATGGCCTGCCGACGATGTAATTCAGGGCCATGGACGCCCGCCCCAGTTCCCGGTCCAGCATGCACATGCTCAAGGTACCCAGGCCGCCACCGCCAAATTCTTCAGGCATGTTGGCGGCGTAGAGCCCCAGCTCGATAGATTTTGCCGTGATCTGTTCGACAAGTTCCGGGCGCACCGAATTGGTTTCCTCCACCTCGGCTTCATAGGGGTACAGTTCTTCTTCTACGAAGCGCTTGGCGGTTTCGATAATCAGGGTCTGTTCTTCGGAAAGGGAGAATTCCACAATTAGTCCTCCGGGAAAGTCGCGTTGACGATATGGCCATCAACTGGAATGGCCTGCCCCGACACTTTTTCAGCTTCCGGCGATGCCAGAAACGCGACCATGTTGGCGATGTCCTGTGCCGAAATGAAGGTTCTTAGAGATGCGCTGTAGGTATAGCCCTTGCGGACGGTTTCCTCATCGATACCCTTTTGTCGGGCTTCCTCGGCGATCACAGCGTCCATGCGGGGGCCGTCCACACTACCGGGGCAAATGACATTGGAGCGAATGCCAAAGGGACCAAGTTCCATCGCCAGTGTTTTGGTAAAGCCGATCAGCGCCCATTTTGCCGACGAATAAGGAGAGCGCATGGGGTAGCCCATTTGTCCGGCCGTCGATGATATATTGATGATGGAGCCCGCACGCGCCGCTTTCAAATGAGGCACTGCATATTTGGAGCAAAGGAACGTTGAATCCAGATTGACTGCTATACAGGCCCGCCAATCCTTTAGCTCAACGTTTTCAATAGCCGCCGTTGGACCGGCAATCCCTGCGCAATTGACAAGGGTTGTCAGGCCACCCATTTTTTCAAGGGCCATTTCAAACAGGGCTGCGACCTGATCCTCGTTGGACACATCGGTAATGCTGGATGTTTGCTTCGAATTATCGTCAAGCGCCTGGACAGGGTTGATGTCCGCTATATGGACGAGCGCGCCCTGGGACAGGAACTTCTCGGCAATGGCGGCGCCGATGCCCGATGCACCCGCAGTAACGATGACCTTTTGATCCATTTTATTTCCCTTTGATTTTTATTTGATGGCCTATCTGTTCGGGGATGGGCAAATGGGCGTGGGCTTCTACGACAGCTTTCGATGCTTTAAATATTCCTTCCGGCATGGGGGTTGCTCTTCCCTGCTCCATGTTGACGTACAGGACCATCTGTTCGGCAGTGAAAAGCAGATCACCGGTTTTCTCGTTTTTCATCTCGTGGAACAAGTGAAGGCGTTTTTCATCGCAGTCGAGCAATTGCGTCGAAACCGATATAGTGTCCCCGACAACGGCCTCCCGGTAATGGTTCAGGTGTGACTCGGCCGTATAGATTGAAAAGCCGTTCTCCCGATTAGAGTCATCATTACCAATGTACCTGTACAAGGCATCGGCGGCCCATCCAATCGCCAGAAGATAGGCGGATTCGGTCATGTGTTTGTTGTAGTCGACCCACTCGCTCAGCACCGGGGAGTGATAGAGAGTGAGCGGCGCCGGGATGTCATCACCGGATTTCCAGGGCGGCATTTCCTGAGAGTCGACGATCCGTCGTTTTTCGTTGTCGTTAAAGATTTTACCGGCACCTATATCGTAGGTGCGAAGGGCCTGCATGATGGCGATCAGGCAGTTGTCGCGCAGGCGCTCCAACTCTTTTACGGATTTCCCTTCCGCCTGCTCCTCGGTGCCTACGACCATTTTCTCAATCAGTTCGTCGGTCAATTCTGGCGCTTCAAGTTTGGTCCACGGAAGTTTCAGGGCTGGCCCGAATTGTTTGAGGAAGTGGCGCATGCCCTCATCCCCACCGGCCAGATAAAACGCCTGGTTGGTGCCCATCATAGCCCAGCGAAGTCCGGGTCCATAACGTATGGCGTCGTCCATATCACCGGTGCTGGCATAGCCATCGTTGATGACGTGCAGGTTCTCCCGCCACAGGGCTTCTTGCAGGCGGTCTGATAAAAATCCTTCAATTTCCTTTTTCAGGCGCAAGGGCTTCATGCCCATTCGCGTGTAGAATTCGGTAGCCACTGTCAGGGCCTCTTCGCCGGATTTAGCCCCGCCGACGATTTCAACCAGCGGCAGCAGGTAAACCGGATTGAAGGGATGGCCGACGATGATGCGCCCGGGGTTCTGGCATTTGGATTGGAAATCCGAAGGCAAAAGCCCCGATGTGGACGAAGCGATAATGACATCATTCGCCGCAGCCTGATCAAGGTCGCGGTGCAGATCGATCTTCAGCTCCAACCTTTCAGGTGCGGATTCCTGAATGAAGTCGGCCTGTTCGGCCATGTCTTCAAGGGAGCTAGTGAAGCGAAGCCGGTTCTGGTCAGCGCCCTTGAAAAGCCCCAGCTTGGACAAGGCAGGCCAGGCGTTTTCCACGGCGGCGCGAAGTTTTCCTTCAGCATCCGCAGCCGGATCCCAGGCGATAACATCCAGACCTTGGGCAAGAAAGCGAGCCGCCCAACCAGCGCCGATGACACCGGTTCCGGCGATGCCGACAGTTTTAATGTTTCTCATTTTCTTATAGCCCCAATTGTTGACGCGCTTGGGTGGTCGTTGCGATAGTGGTCCCCATCAACTCCAGCAGGTTCCTCGCTTTTTCCACCAGTTGGGCGTTGGTGGCGAAGACGCCTCTTTCCAGATACAGGTTATCTTCCAGGCCGACCCGAACATTGCCACCCAGCAGGGCAGCCTGCGCGACCATCTGCATTTGCGTCCGGCCGATGCCAAATCCGGCCCACAATGCGCCGTCGGGCAATTGATCGACCATCGCCTTCATGGCTGTTGTATTGGCTTCCGCCCCATACGGGATGCCCAGGCAAAGCTGGAACAGGGGTGGGGATTCGATCAGGCCTTCGCCGACGAGTTGCTTGGCGAGCCACAGATGGCCCAGCTCAAAGACCTCGATCTCTGGTTTAACGCCCAGTTCCTTAATGCGTTTGGCCGTTTCCCTGAGCAGGGGGGGCGTATTGATCATCAATAAATTGCCGTCACCGAAATTCATGGTGCCGCAATCAAGGGTGCAGATTTCGGGTTTCGTTTCCTCTACATGGGCGAGGCGCTCCAACGCCGGGGCCAAATCCGATTCACTCATATCGAAATCGCCGGGATTTTCCGGTGGCCCCAGGGTCAAATCACCGCCCATGCCTGCGGTCAAATTCAGGATCACATCGACGCCGGAATCCCGAATGCGCTCTACGGTTTCCTTGAACAAAGCCGGCTCCCGGCTGCCCCGCCCAGATTCGGGATCGCGCACATGAAGATGCACAACGCAAGCGCCAGCCCTGGCGGCCTCAATCGCCGAATTGGCGATTTGTTCAGGCGTTACCGGAAGGTCCGGATGCTTGCCATAAGTGTCCCCTGATCCGGTAACGGCGCAGGTGATGATGACGTTGTCCTTCATTTAAGTTTGCCTCCCAAAATCTAGATAATTTTCCTGTAAAAAATGGTCTATTTGTCATCTGTGTATTTAAGAAATTTCGAACATAAGTTATGTTATTTCGTCAATCATCCTGATAAGGCGTCATCATGTTTCACCCGTTGCCAACAGGGCAAATCCAGAAAATCGGTCTGCTTCTGTTGCCCAAGTTTTCTCTGATTGCTCTTTCCTCCGTTGTTGAGCCCTTACGCATGGCCAACACCCAGGCCGAACAGCGGCTCTATGAATGGATATTGATTTCAAAGGACGGCCTTCCTGTGAACGCCAGTAATGAAATGACGTTGTCTACGGACTGTTCGATGGAAAATGCACCTGTATTGCCGGCAATTATTGTCGTCAGCAGTTATGATCAGGAAAGGGAAACCGAAGCCAGCACCCTCAACTGGTTGCGTCGTCAAGCGGCTTTTGGCGCAACGATGGGGGCTGTGGATACAGGAAGCCATATCCTGGCCAGGGCAGGCTTGCTCGATGGGGTTCGCGCCACTATTCACTGGGAAATTCTGGATCGATTTGCCGAAAATTTCCCGAAAATAGATGTGGCACGCGACATTTTCGTTATCGACGGAGACCGCTTCACCTGTGCCGGGGCAACTGCCAGCCTGGATTTGGCGTTGAATTTGATCCGCGCACAACATGGTCATGATCTGGCCGCCCGGGTCGCTGATGAATTCATCTACCACCGAATCCGGGAATCCAGCGATGAGCAACGCATGCCGCTCAGGCAACGTTTGCAGGTTTCCAATCCCCGTCTTCTCAAGGCCATAGAACTTATGGAATTGTCGTTGAGCGAACCCTTAACGACCAGCGTCATCGCAGAAAAGGCCGGCGTGTCGGTTAAGGCGCTGGAACGTCTTTTTCATCGTTGGCTGAAAACAACTCCTGGCGCCTATTACCGCAGGCTTCGCTTGAGCAAGGCCAGACAGATGTTGCAGTTGACGGACCTTGCCATCATTGACGTCGCCATTGAATGCGGTTTCTCATCAGCGGGGTATTTTTCCAACGCATACAAAACCAGCTTCGGTCGCCCCCCTAGCCAGGACCGCGTGACATGGAGACCCCAGGTGAAAAACAATTCAGAGCAAAATCAAAAGAGAGGCACTGTCCATTAATGCGGGGCGTGCCCACCCAGTTTCCGCCTGGAACAGTCCAGGTAACCGCCAAGGATCTGATCGGCGTTTATGGTGTGACCTGTCAGCAATCCACTTGCGAACCTGCAGGCATCAACGCTTGTATCGATGAACGGCTTGTCGCTTTTATTTTCATTATCCACCTTCCCTTCATAAATACCGGAGTATGTCGGTCAGAAAATTAAACTGGGCGAACATGCCCATCATTGAAATAAATAAATGCCAAAAATGGCCCAGATCAATTACACGCTACCCTTGAACTGCTAGAACAAATGCACAGTATACGAAGGGCGTAAAGTTCGCACTTAACACAGGTCTCATGTCAGAGTTGGCATTTTCCTTCAATGCTTAAATCTGGACGGTAGAACCGGCGTTAGACCGTGATCTTGGTCTTCGTTGCCATACGAATGAATGATGGCAAGTTCCATGCGGGAACGGTCGTGACAAATTGCTTCCCGCCCGATAGGATCGTGAAATCCTGATGGAGAATAATATATGTCAAAGACCATTCTCATTGTTGAAGACAACGAACTGAATATGAGACTGTTTACCGACCTTCTGCAGGCGCATGGGTACAGTACCGTACAATCACCAGACGGTAGTGATGCCCTTGATCTGGCCCGAACCAAAAATCCGGACCTGATCATAATGGATATTCAGTTGCCCGGAATGTCAGGAATTGAAATAACCAAACTGCTGAAAGCCGATGATGATTTAAAGCAAATTCCGGTTATTGCAGTAACGGCTTTCGCCATGAAAGGCGACGAGGAAAGAATTATGGAGGCAGGGTTTTCATCTTATGTCGCCAAACCTGTCTCCGTGCCCAGTTTCCTTGAGAACGTAGCTAAATTTCTCGGATAGCCAAAACTTTTGAAATCCAAAAATTCCAATCTGGTCCTGTTACTCGCCCTTTCGTTCCTTTGGTTTATTTTTGGAATTATCGCCACTTTTGTCTTTTCATTTGCACTTGGCAGTTACAGTGAAGCTGGCGAAAACAAAACTTCCATAATGCTGGTTTCCCTTGCCTCTCTCATTGCACTCCCCATGTTCTGTGCTCACACACTGGTATACGGATGGCGGCGTTTTCTTGTTGGCGAATACCCGCAGATCATCAAAGTAGCGTTGCTGCCCATTCCCTTGTTTATTATTGTCGTTTTGATCTTTGAAAGAGCATGGCCATAATTACGTGCTGGCTTCCATAATTTTCATTAATCCTTGATTTACCAATTTAAACAGAAATTTCTATGACCTAAGGCCAAAACTATGGACACTAATACAACTTCATATTTAGTGTTGGTTAACGATTCCCGGCGCTATATACTACCGAATCGGGGATAAATAGGGTGTGTAGCTGGCAGATGAAAAATTCAGGATTTAACCGACAATTGACGGGAGCTGGAATGCTTGCCGTTTTTGCTGCTATATTTCCTGCTGATTTAATACGTGCAGAGCCTCTTCAGGATTTGCTTCCAGAATTTATCGACAACCACAATTTGATCAAAGCCGCCAAATCCGATGTCGCCGCAGCCAGAGAAACGGCAGAGGCCGCCATGGGCGGATGGTACCCCGCCTTGAGCGTGACGGTAACTGGCGGCAAGGAAAAACAACAGAAACCATCTGGTACTGACGACCAGTTGTTAATATCACGCGAAGCGGATTTCACCGTGACCCAACGACTTTGGGACGGTGGGGCGACAAGTTCAGCCGTTCGCACGGCGAAACTGTCGCAGGAACAATCCGAAGCGGTGTTCACATCCACCCGTTCGAGCCTGCTGCTCAGGGCGTTTACCGCCTACGCTAATGTCATTCGCGCCACCGAAGGGCTGGATTACGCGACCCGTTCCGAAGAAAATATCAAAAAACAGACAGAACTTGAGGATGCGCTGGTAAAACGCGGCGCCGGTTTCTCAACAGACGTTCTGCAGGCCAAGGTACAACTAGCCGGAGCCCAGGCCCGGCGCACCCGCGCTGCTGGCGCGTTGGAAGTGGCAAAAAATGCGTATCGCGGGGTTTTCCTGAAAGAACCCGGCCCTGCTGACAGCTTTGTCAAACCGGTCTTACCGGTTGATCTGCTTCCTACCGATATTGATGAGGCCGTTAAGCGGGCCATGGCCAACAATGCCTTCCTGGTCGCAAACAATCTTACCAGCCGGATCGCTTTGGAATCTGTCAATGCCACCAGGGCCAGCAGTTACTCGCCGACCATAGATGGAATCGTTGACTGGAAGCTGAAGCACAATGTCAGCGCCACGACAGGCCATCAGCAGGAAGTATTCGGCAAAGTTCAGTTAAGCTTTCCCTTCAATCTTGGTTTCACCGCAATCAATACCCTGAAGGCGACGGGAGGACGCACACAGCGCCGCCAATTTCCGCTACGCCGACGCCAAGACATCCATCGAAGAAGCGACCCGCAATGCCTGGGAACAATTGAAGACGGCCAAGAATAACGCAGAACTACTGGGCAATCAGGCAAACATCGCCGCTGAATTCCTGGAATTTGCACGCAAGGAGCGCACCCTTGGACGTCGTTCCCTGCTTGATGTACTGAGTGGTGAAACCGCCTTGATCAATTCCAGCAGCGACGCCGCGTCGGCTGAAATCGATGTCGCTATCGCCGTCTTTACCCTGCTCGACGCCATGGGAGAACTCGACGAAGCGGCCCTGACGCGCAAAGCGGATATGCAATAAGCCCTGCAGGCACCTGCTTTTTGTCTGCTCCCTTGCCAGATTACCCTTAAATTTTCGCCCTTTAGCAGTTAAGCTTGGGTGTGACATCGGATCTGTGACAAGGTTTTGCCCGCCCTATGAACGAGCTCTTTCGCCGCCTTAGACTAAAACCCGGCCTGGCCATTGAGATCGGGGTCGCTTCATTGTTTGCCAATATCCTTGCTCTGGCGGCTCCCTTGTTCGTTATCCAGGTCCTGAACCGCTATGTTGCCCACGGGGTTGATGCAACTCTTGTAACATTGACTACGGGTGTGCTGCTGGCCATAGGATTGGAATATGCCTTCCGCAAAGTGCGTATGCGTCTTGGCCGGGCAGTCAGTGCAGGACCAGACAACAACATCGCCACAGCCGGATTCAATGTCCTTCTCAAGGCAAAGGCCAGCGCCCTTGAGCGCATTCCCCAAGGGCAGCGCCAACAAATCATCAGCGCCACATCTTCAATAGAAAAGGCATATGGTTCCGGCAATATTGGCGGCGTTTTCGATGTTCCCTTCGCCCTGCTGTTTGTTGGCGCTCTATTTCTACTCTCTCCGGTTTTATCAGGTATTGTCTCGTTCTTTCTGGTAATTGTGTTCATCATTGGCACAATTAACGCTTCGGGACTTCAAAAACGAACCCGTCAATTACTTCAGGTTTCGGGTAATTCCAATGCCTTGATCCGAAGCGCCACGGCGGAAATTGATACGGTTCGCGCATTCAATGCCTCGCCTTTTCTAGGGAAACTATGGGCTTCCCAAATTGAAAAAGTACAGGGCTTGCGCGGCTCACTGGAGTCCCGGCAGGGCGGTACCCAGGTCATCGTTCAAACCATGACAGCCTTGATGAGCGTTTGCGTCGTCGCCATTGGGGCAACTTTTGTCGTCGCCGGCGAGATTGATGTGGGCGCGATGATCGGCGCGAACATTCTGTCAGCCCGTGCACTGATGCCAATATCCCGTTTTTCGCAAATGGGAGCCACCTTTGCTGAGGCCCGTGAAAGCCTGTTGATCCTGAAAGAATTCGCCAAACTTCCCCTGGAATCAGAAAGTGGATCGTTCAAGACAAAATATAAGGGCAGCCTTGAATTCAAGGATGTAGCTTTCGTCTTTCCGGGAAGTTCGACGCCCCTGTTCGAATCCCTTTCATTAGCCATCACCCCCGGAACCATCCTTGTTATCAGCGGTTCAAACGGCGCAGGCAAGACCACCCTGACCCGACTGATCACGGGAATTATTGAACCTGTCAGGGGACAAATTCTTGCTGATGGTCTGGACCTCAGGCAAGCCTCGCCCGAATGGTGGCGTAAGCAGATTGTCTATATGCCCCAGGAACCGACCCTGCTGAACACAACCATTCGCGAAAACCTGATGACGGTGAATCCGGATGTTGGCGAAGAGCAACTCGCCAAAGCGATAAAGGCTGCGGGGCTTGTCAGCTACCTTGATGAAAGCCCGAAAGGGCTGGAAGCCCAGATCACCGAAAACGGCAGAACATTATCACTCGGAATACGGCGTCGCCTTGCCCTTGCCCGCGCCTTGACGACAGATGGCATGCTGGTGATCTTCGATGAACCGACAGAGGGTCTGGACGCCGAAGGCATCTCGTGTGTGTATACGGCCATGAAAGACCTCGCCAAACGGGGCCGAACCATCATTGTCGTATCCCATGATCCAAAAATCGTAAAAGGCGCTCAGGTAGCAATCGACTTGAACGTTAAACCCGTGCCCCGAATCACAGACCGGCCCCGCCCCGTTGATACCGCGTCCAGGAAAGGGGAAGTTTCATCGTGAACAAAGATGCAGCCATGGCTCAGGAATTATCCCAGGATGCCAATGTAGGGCGTAATACTCATTTCTTGCTCGCCTTGTGTGTAGGGACCTGCCTGGCATTTTTTGGCTGGGCATCCGTTTCGACCCTGGACATTGTCTCCCTGGTCAGCGGCGAAGTTATTCCTTCTTCTCAGGTCAAAAGTATCCAGCATCTGGAAGGTGGCATCGTCAGGGAGATTTCCGTCCGGGAAGGAGAGGAAGTCAAGCAGGGCCAGAACCTGATTACCCTAGAGCCAACGCAAAGCGGTGCCGATGTAGGTGAAATCAAGGTTCGGCTTTTATCCCTGAGAGCCGAAATCGCCCGCCTTGAAGCCGAGGTCAGCGGCGCTGAAACACCGGTCTTTGATGAAGACCTGATGAAGAACAATCCGCGCATGGTCAAACAGACGCTGGTACGATTTTCCAGCCGCAAAAAGGCCAAGCAAAGCCGCATCGATTCCCAACGTGAAACCATTACCCAGCGTCGCCAGGAGATCAACGAAATCAATGCCAGGATCAGGAACCTGACCAACAACCTGAAACTGATGCAGGAACAAATCGCCATCAGCGATGATTTGCTAAAGGAAGATTTGACCAATCGCTATAACCATCTGGACCTGCTGAAAGAAGCCAGTAATCTGCAAGGGCGTAAGGAAGAAGACGCCGCAGCCCTGAAAAGAGCCAAATCGGCCCTTAAAGAAGCCGAGTCCAACATGGAAGGAATCCACACGGCCTTTCTTGAAGAAGCCGGCAAGGAACTGGAAGATGCTCGATTAAGCTTTAATGAACTTTCTCAACGCGAACAGAAATTTGAAGACAATCTGGCGCGAACGATTTTGCGCTCACCCGTCGATGGCGTCATTAAAACCTTGCATGCCTCAACCGTCGGCGGGGTGCTTAAACCCGGGGAAACCGTTATCGACATTGTTCCTGCCGACGACCGATTGATAATCGAAGCCTGGTTACCGACGGAAGAAATTGGCTACGTTCATGAAGGGCAGACGGCCCTGATCAAGCTGAACTCAGCCGATGCCATGCGGTTTGGCACACTGGATGGCAGGGTCACCCGCGTTAGCCCAGATACATTGGTCACCGAAGAAGGCATACCATACTACAAGGTTCGCATTGAAACAGACAGTGACCGCTTTCAGAAAGGCGCTCTTCAATACCGGCTATTCCCCGGAATGAGGGTTTTTACCAGTATCCGCACTGGTGAGAGGACGGTTATGGAATATCTGACCAGTCCGTTCCTCACCACCATGAGCGGGGCAATGGGCGAACGCTAGGCGGCGCTCTCCACTTCGCGCTTCTCGGCAAAATTCTCCTCAATATATTCAAGCAATACGTCCAGGCTTTCCTGAATAGAAAATTTTGACGTGTTGATGGTTAATCTCGCATTTTCCGGAGCTTCATAAGGGGCGGAAATTCCCGTGAATTCCGGTATTTCCCCCAGCCTTGCTTTTTTGTACAAGCCCTTGGGATCGCGTTCTTCACAGGTGTCCAGATCAGCATCAATGAAGACTTCATGGAACTGATCCTTGCCAGCGGATCGCGCCAGGTCCCGGTCTTCCTGATAGGGTGAAATAAATGCGGTGATGACAATCACCCCGGCATCGGCGAACAGAGCCGCAACCTCGCCGATCCGGCGAATGTTTTCTGTTCTGTCTTCGGGTGAGAAACCCAGATCGGCGTTCAGGCCGCCACGCACATTGTCACCGTCAAGAACATAGACCTGATAACCGCCGTAATGCAGCACCTGTTCCAGTTCCATGGCAAGGGTGCTTTTACCGGACCCGGAAAGCCCCGTCAGCCACAGCACACCGCCCCGGTGTCCATTTTTTCGCCAGCGACCCTGCACCGGCACACGATGTTCAACGGCATGAAGATTGGTCGATTTTATTGTTTTACCTGGTGACTTATTTTCGCTTGTCTGTGTCATGATTTATCCTGTCGAAATAACGATTGAGTATGAATTCCGCATTCTGATTTTCCGGAACCGGCCCAACGGCCAGCCCTGATATTTTCCTTGCAGGTGAATTTCTGCGTACAGGGCTCGCAACCCAACGACAGGTAACCTTCAAAGACCAAAGGGTGGCGAGGCAGGCCACGTTGATCAAAAGCCTGATCGATCTGCGCTTGCGACCATCCGGCCAGCGGGTTGATCTTCAAACGCCCGTCATCATTCTCAAGGATTGGCAAGGTGGATCGTTGCCCACCATGAAACCTTTTTCGACCGGTAATCCAGGCATCAAAGCCATGAAGCGCCTGCCGCAAAGGATTGACCTTTCTGAGCCTGCAACAGGCGTCATGATTGGTTTCATGCAAGCGTTGTTCAGGGTCGATCCGGCGCAATTCATCGCCATCTGGTCGCACGACACGAATGTCCGTGAGACCAAGTCTTTGCTGAAGTAAATCCTTGTATTCAAGGGTTTCGCGAAACAACATTCCCGTATCAAGGAAGATGACCGGGGTCGACGGATCAATCCTGGCGACCATATCCAGCAATACAGCCGATTCCGCACCAATTGACGAGGACACGGTAATTCGTCCTGGGAAAACCGTTCCGATCATTTCCTTAAGTAAATCTTCTCCTTGCAACCGGATATACGGCGCGAGCAGATCCACGTCCGAATAAGCTGACGGGGTCGGGATTGTATGGGCAAGATTGCTCATGCCGGAACCATAACCGGCATCGCGCCAGGAATAAGGGTTTCAGCAAGGTCGCCAGCAGCATTGATCCACTTTCTGACAGGTTCTACTGAAATGTTCTGGCCAGTGTCAACGAGCGCCCCCAGGGCCAAATTTAGAGCCGATACGACATGAGGATTTCCACTAAAATGGGCCTGGAACGCATCCAGCAATTCTCCGTATTCGAGTCCTTTATGATCGGCTTCGACAACCAGTAACAAACGTCTGATCGTAAAAGACACCGCGTCCCTTCCCGCTTCCAGCGCATCTGATCGCTCCCCTGCTAGGGCAAAACGAGAAATATCCTGCAATGCGGTTTCGGCCAGATCGGAAAGATATTCTCCGACAACCGCCGAGGCGGCGCATTCACCAGTTGCCGTCAAGGGTGGGAAGAATCTGTCATCGCTGCCTACATCAAGCAGCAAGTCGGGATTGTCCGCATCGTAACATTCAGCACTATAGGCGCTCAAAATTTCGGCTATGTGATCACTGCCAACTCTTTTGACCCATGTTCGCGTATTCTCTCCATTTTTGCGACTATCAGCATAGTGCGACATTAACGTCTTCAAGGCAGGCTTCGCCAAACGAGCAGGAACCACCGGACCTGGAATTCCTATAGCGTCCTTGCGCGTGCCATCTCCACCAACATGGAACTGGTAATGTGGGGCACTTTTACCATTTATCTTTTTCGCCAACGCATGTAACCCGAAGTCGCCAATATGATGCTGGCCGCATGAATTGTGGCATCCCGAAATACGGATGGTGGCATCTCTCAATTCGGCGAAACTTTCACGATCTGCATTTATTTCGGCGGCGAGCGCATTGGAGTTTGTTATGCCAATGGGGCACGTACTTGTCCCGGGGCAAGATACCATGTCTGACAGGGCGTCACTTTGTACACCGGCCTCAAATCCAAGTTCCCTTATCTGGGCAACAAACAAGGCACGGCTTTCCTCTGGCAGGCCAACGGCCAGAATATTTTGATCGCGGGTAAGGATGAATTCCTCGGCCCCCAGTGCTTCGGCAATATCACTCATGGTAAACAGGCGTTGCGAATCGATCATGCCAAGGGGTGGCCTGATAACGATGGCAATACGTCCATCATGTTGAGCGATAATGCCATCACGAACCGATGGGGGTTGCCCTTCGGCTGTGGGCGTCCGCCACTGAAAATCCAAAGGCTTCTTTCGATTCAATTTTTGTATGCGCTCAAATTGCTCCTTGAACAACGCAACAAAGCCTTCCTCGCCAAATCTGTCGACAAGGAACTTGATCCGTGAAGCATTTTTGTTTTCCCTGTTTGACTGGGCATGGTGTAGTCGGGCAAAGGCTTCCTGCACGGCGCTCAACTCTTCAGGCAAAACGAATTCTTCGACAACGATAGCGGTGTGAGGCCTGTTACCCAAGCCGCCGCCAGCTACCACTTTGAAACCGTTCAGCCCACCGCGAGTTGTAGCGATAAAACCAAGATCATCGATGGCGCTTGCCCCGCAATCGTGGGCGCAGCCGGAAACAGTGGTTTTGAATTTGCGCGGCATGTGCTGGACCAGGGGATGACGTATCCAGTTTTGGGAAAGACTTTGGGCGACCTCTCCGGCATCGACCAGTTCATGAGGGCAGAAACCCGCCAGTGGGCAGGCGACAACATTTCTGAACGTATTGCCGGAAGCTTCCCGCGTGGAAAGGCCCCCATTGTACAGGATTTTAAGGAAAGCAGGTGTTTGCTCAAGACGAATAAAGTAGAACTGGAAATCCTGTCTGGTGGTGATGTGAATGTCAGGACCGCCATATTCAGCATTGGCCCAAGCCGCCGTTCGCGCTTGTGAGAAACTTAAACGCCCACCGGGAATTTTAGAGCGAACCATATAGGCGTCGCTTTGACGCTGGGCGTAAATGCCAAAGCGAAGCCGAAAAGTCTTCCACCGGTCTTCATCCCAGCGGCCACCCGCGAAGTTATTCAGACCGCTACGGTATTCAGATAAATCACCAAGGGAAATGATCGAATTGCCTGGTTTTTGCTGCATTTTCTTAATCACACTTTAATTTAGTTGTTTAAATTTAAAACACACTATATTTTGTTATTATATTTTTGGTCAACATATTTATTTTGTTATTAATATTTACATCAGCCTTCTTAACCCTGCGTAGCGGCATTGATAAGCCCGTGATAGGCTCACCCAGCAATTGATTCTGCGATCTACAGGGCGTGGCTCATGACCGAAATACCAGTGACCAAAACCCCGTCATTCGATACCCGGCGTGGCATTTTGTGGATGCTTGCCGCGATGATGATGTTTTCGGGAACCAACGCCTTTGCAAAGTTGTTAACTGAGCATTATCCAGTCATGCAGATCGTCTGGGCGCGTTATTTTTTTCAGCTTTTACTGCTTATCATCTTCCTTGCCCCCCGCTTAAAGCGGGTCATGCGAACTGGAAAACTTGCCATTCAAATTATGCGCTCGCTTTTCTTATTGGGAACATCTGTGCTGTTCTTCTATGGCCTTTCCCAGGTCGCTCTGGCGGATATTTCGGCCATCATGTTCCTAGCCCCGGTTCTGGTAACAGCCCTTTCCATGCCGTTGCTTGGCGAGAAAGTTGGGCCGCGTCGATGGGCCGGCATTACCATCGGTTTTCTTGGCGCCCTCGTCATTATCCGTCCAGGATCAGGTATGATGCAGACCGCAGCCCTGTTCCCCGTGGGCGCTGCCTGCCTGTACGCCCTTTATCAAATATCGACCCGGTTTCTGGGGCGAACAGACAACGCCATGACAACCCTGCTTTATACGGCCTCATCGGGAACGCTCATCACATCACTGATAGCCCCCTTTTTCTGGCAAGCACCTGATACAACGGGATGGATGATGATGGCGGCGCTGGGCGTAACTTCGAACCTGGGTCACTTTTCAATGATCAAGGCCTATGAATCTGCGCCAGCGGCCACTGTCGCGCCGTTCTCTTACGTCAATTTGCTTTGGGCGACCCTGTTTGGCTTTATCCTGTTTTCCGACCTGCCCGACCTGTGGACCATATCAGGAGCCTTGATCATTTCCGCCAGCGGGCTTTACATCTTCCACCGTGAGAACCGTCGTGGTTCAGTCAATACAGGGCCTGATGCACCATCATGAAAACACCCCGAATCATTGGTCACAGGGGCGCGTGCGGTCATGCCCCGGAAAACACCCTGGCGTCGATCAGAAAGGCGGCGGAACTGGGCGCAGAATGGGTCGAATTCGACACCATGCTTAGCGCCGATAACCGGGTTGCAATTTTTCACGATGAAACACTTAAACGAACAACAGGTACCCACGGGAACGTTGCTGAAACCAATTGGGATTCTCTTCAATCGCTTGATGCCGGCAGTTGGTTTGACGATGCATTTCGTGGGGAAAATATTCCGCTTTTATCCGAGGTCATTCAGTTGTTGGAAGAACTCGAAATGGGAGCCGTTGTAGAAATCAAACCCTCTCGTGGCCATGATATTCAGACCGCACATCTGTGCGCGAACATTGTCAAAGACACATGGCCCAGATCATTGCCCACACCCATCCTGTCCAGCTTCAGCGAACAGGCCCTTATGACCGCCCGGGAACAAGCGCCCGATATTCCACGGGCCTTGAATATGTGGCGCTCCCTCGATGGTTGGCAAGAACGACTGCAACAGCTCGATTGCGAGGCCCTTCATTGCCAGCATGATCTTCTGGACGAGGCGCAATCAACCGCGATACTGGCCGTCGGATACGATCTGCGTTGCTTTACAGTAAACGAGCCCGCACGTGCCCATGAACTGTTCAATTGGGGGGTCAGTTCTATCTTTACCGATTTTCCCGACCGATTTTCTGAATAAACGGGCAAATCAGGGACAAGCCCTTTAATTTTAGATTTTTAACCCCTAAACTGTTGAAACCACCCAGGATTTACGGAGCTACCAGATGCCAAGGACCCTCGTCATTGATGACGATCACCATCTGCAATCGTTGATAACCGAAACCGGAAGCGATGATTTTTCGTTCGCCTTTTCCGATCAGGAGGCGCTGGATATCCTGAGCGAGGATCACAGCATCGACATCGCCCTGGTTTCAATCGACAGTGACAAAATCGGGGGTATGGGCCTGTTTCGTCTTTTGAAAGGGGAGCGAAGATTACGCATTCCCCGCATTGCCCTGACCGGCGGCAATGATCTGACCGTTATACGCAACGCCATGAAAGACGGCGCGGTTGATTTTCTCACCAAACCGGTTTCTGTCGATGACTTGCAGGCGACCATCGACAAGGTGTTTCAGGATTGTGAAGCGCGGCGAAAAGCCTGGCGCACAGAATCTGAACTGGCGGCGATCCGCCGCGAAATTGATGTCGCTGGCGACCTGCAACAAAGAATCCTTCCCAGCGACTTCCCCAAACGTGATGATCTGGACGTTTTCGCCCGCACAACCCCGGCGCAGGACATTGGCGGGGATTTCTATGATTTTTTCGAGTTGGGGCCGGACAAACTTGGACTGATCGTCGCCGATGTATCAGGGAAAGGCGTACCGGCAGCGTTCTTTATGGCCGTAGCCCGGACCCTGATCCGCGCTGTCGCCCTTACCGAGCACGAACCGGGGGCCTGTCTTGAGCAGGTCAATCGACTGCTGTACCAGCACGATATCCCCGGCATGTTTGTTTCCGTCTTCTACGGAATCCTTAACACCAAAACCTGGGAGATGGCCTACGCCAATGGCGGGCACCTGCCGCCCTACCTGATCCCCGGTGATGGTGGCGCCATTCGCACCTTAAGTGGCGGCGACGGAGTGGTTCTGGGCATTCAGGACGAAATCCCCTACGAGCAGGACTCGGTCATTATTGATCCGGGGGGAGCCTTGTTTTTTTATACCGACGGGGTCACCGAAGCCTTTGATGTCAATCGCAACCAGTTTTCCGACGAACGCCTGACAAATTACCTTCTGGAAAACCGTTCCCTGTCAGCCCATGCCCTGACCAATAACGCCTTTGCATTCATCAATCTGTTTACCGGCGATGCACCGCAATCCGACGATATCACTTCTTTGGTTATCAAGAGGTTTTAGCCGTAATTTTTTCCGGCACCCTGTAAACATGAACCTGTGGGCAAAAGGAAGCTTCCAGGTGATGAATCGTCTCCGGTATCCAGCCCGGAATATCGAATGTATTGCTCAGCACCAGAGTTCCCGCCTGCAATTCGGATTCCATTTTTGGACGAAGTTTTCAAGACATGCGCAATGCAGATAACAGACGATTAATGAAACGTTTTCGAATTTGTCAGTAAAGAAATTCCGTCGATTATGTCGTTGTTCTTATTTGTGGCGAACCTGCCTGTGACAGGGAATTTGCTGAGCGCTACAGATTATAGTCGATTTGGATTTCAGGCCTCGTCCTTAATGATATTGACGTGTTATGCATTCAAGCATTGAAGTTTGAGAGAAAACCATGAGCCTGACCAGAAATCTTGTCCGCCTTGTCAGAAACAAGGAAGTTACGCAGCCTGATCTGGATGCTGCAGCCCTGTTCACCCTGGACGCCGCCGCCAACGCGCTGGCGGGCAGGAACAGCGATGCGGGACGAAAACTTCTTGGCCTGATAGCAAGCCTGAATGGCCACCACGACGCCGGACGTATGGCGTTATTGCTTGGTGGATTGACCCACATTCTTGAAATGGATGACTTGCATCGCGCTTCGGTCGTTCACCCGGGATGTGTTGTCGTTCCGGCGGCCTTCGCCCTGGCCACAGATAAAAACATTGGTGGGGCCCAAGTCCTTGGTGCAATCCTGCAGGGCTTCGAAACCACCTGCCGGATAGGCATGGCTGTTGGACAGGAGCACTACCGCATCTGGCATTCGACGGCGACTTGTGGGCCGTTCGGATCAGCAATGGCGGCCGCGCACCTTCTTGGTCTGGATGAGGATGCAGCCGTTGATGCCCTTGGCAATGCGGGGACCCAGGCCGCTGGTTTGTGGCAGTTTCTCGACACCGGAGCAATGAGCAAACATTTGCATGCCGGGCGGGGGGCTGAAGCGGGAGTTATCGCTGCAGGGCTGGCTTCGCTTGGTTTTACCGGCCCACCTGAAATTCTGGAAGGCGAGCGTGGATTTTTTGCGGGCGCCTGCCCCGACGCCAATCCGGCGGCGGTTCTCGCCAACCCGCAACAGAGATGGCAATTGCACGAAACGTCAGTCAAGCCATGGCCGTCGTGCCGCCACACCCATCCGACCATTGATGCGGCGCTGGAACTTCATTCACAAATCGAACCCCAGGCCATTGCCGCCATTTCAGTTGGCACCTATCAGTCGGCCCTGGATGTGTGCGACCAGGTCGACCCAACAAGCGTCTATGACGCGAAATTCTCGCTCCAGCATTGTGTTGCAATCGCGCTGATTAAAGGCAAAGTCGACTTCGAATGTTTTGAAGAACCCGTACGGTGCGAGGTCGCCGACTACCGCCGGAAAGTTTCCTTAAGCGCTGCGGAACCCTACCGTTCCGCTTATCCCCAAAACTGGGGCTGCGCCGTAGAAGTGACGTTATTTGATGGCAGGAAATTCACAGCTTTGCGCAACCATTGTAAAGGCGATCCCGAAGACGCCCTTTCAACAGCAGAAATGCGAGACAAAGCCCGGATGCTTCTTGATTTCGGCGGCGTTCGTGAGCCTGATTACTTGATCGAAAGCATCCTTGCCATGGCGAATGATAAAGCGCCACCCGTGCTGCCGATATTTGATTAAAGCCTATTTTTTAATGACAGTATTTCCGGGAACATAGCCAATTTTTCCACCGAAACGCTGCACCTGATACCACACTTCTTCATTTACAGTCGTCATGCCAACGGCCTGCATTTCTGTGCCAAATTCGAGTTTTCCAACCCTGTTGGCGAAAAGGGTCGGAAGTTCGCGAATATCTGTCGGCTGTATTACCCGCACATCCGCCCGCATTGGTGTGTTGACAACCTCGGCGCTGCTCAGGGCAAATTTGGATTCACTGATGAAAACGCCGTCCCTGCCCCCGACCAGATTTCTGCCAGCTGACAATTCAATCATCAATTCCAGAACAAACAGGCCGACAAACATGGCGATGATCAGCCTTAACAACGGCTTTTTCTTTATTTTTTTGGCAGGTTTGTTTTTTGTCTCAGTCATTTTCAAATCCGGTTTCAGTGTGGATTTTTTGTTGAAATAATTACACCTATATATACGGCCCTATTGTAGATAGACTGAAGTTCAGACAGTCTATTTTTTCTTCCTGGTGGCTGGCTTCTTTTTTATTTTTTTCTTCGTTGCACTCGGCCCCGTCACGGCCTGCACCACGCGAGCCACCAGCCCTGGTTTTTTTGTCGGTTTCTTCTTCACTTTTTCCGGTTTTTCTTCTTCATCCTTTTCTACATGGGGATTGTTGTAGGTCAGAATAATCTTGAAATCACCCGCATCATTCACCGCGTAATAGGCGACCTTGGCGATCTTTTTATCCCATTTGCAGCGCTGGATTGCATCGAGTTCAGCCTCGGCCTTAGTGGAAATGCTGTCAGAATATTCAACCCGGCCCTGTTTCAAGGCTTGGCCTGCTTTGCACAGATATATTTCCGTTGCTTCCGACATGCACTTCTGTCCCCTCACAATTATTTAAGATCATTGTAGCCACTTCGTATCAAATGAGAAGCCCCCGGATTGGTTCTGTAAAAGCATCAGGGTATGTGTTATTATCCTAGCTATTCCACATGGGGGTGTGTGAGAAAGGCGGCTAGGTATGTCGCAAGCGACGGCACGTATTGGCGAGATTGGGGCTGGAGGCATTCAGGTTCTTCAGGCCGAAAATGGTGGCTTGCTGATAGTTCCTGGAGATTACTGGCTTCTTAAAGCTGACTTCATTCCCCAAGGTTCGGACTTGCTGCTTACCGGTCCTGACGGATCGCAGATTCTTGTCCGCGATTTTTTTAATCTTGTGCTTCCCCCTGACCTGATCACCGAGGCTGGCGGCCTTATCCCCGCAGAACTGGCCGTCAAGCTTGCCGGTCCTGCTGCGCCCGGTCAATTCGCCCTGCTTGAAAACGGCCCCTTCGCCGAAATCGCCCAAGCCGCAGAATCAATCGGCCGGGTCGAGGCGACGGATGGGCTGGTTGAAGCTATTCATGTTGACGGCACAAAGGTTACCCTTGCCAAAGGCGACGATATTTTTCAGGGTGATACGCTCATCACCGCCAAGGGTGCGGCCATTGGCATCACCTTTGTCGACGACACCACCTTTTCTCTGGGTGAAGAAGGCCGCATGGTCATCGACGAGATGGTCTATGACGCTGGCGCACAGGAAGGCCAGTTCAACGCCAGTCTGGTGCAGGGTGTGTTCTCCTTCGTCAGTGGCAAAATCGCCAAAACCTCGCCGGACGGCATGACGGTCACCACCCCGGTGGCCACCATCGGCATCCGCGGCACC
>JADHSW010000110.1 GCA_016776705.1 Rhodospirillales bacterium | reverse complement strand
CAATTTTCAATCCCTTTAAATCAATAGCAGGCTGTTTCCCAGAAATCAGATCAGCCAGGACCTTTCCCGATCCACAAGCCATGGTCCAGCCCAGGGTGCCGTGACCGGTGTTCAGGAAAAGGTTTTCGATCTTTGTCGGCCCCAGAACCGGGACGCTGTCCGGTGTCTTGGGTCTTAGCCCGGCCCAGAACTCCGCAGTTTCAGGATTTGCGCAATCGGGGAATAGCTCGAGGGCGGCGCGCAGGATATATCCCGCCCGTTTTTCATCAATCTGGTCATCGTAACCGGCAATTTCTGCGGTTCCGGCGATGCGCAAGCGATTGCCCAGCCGGGAATACACCAGCTTCAATTCATCCTGAATCAGGCTGACGCTTGGGGCTTCCTTCAAGTTTTCGACCGCTAAGGTGACGGAATAGCCCTTGGCCGGGTACACGGGCAGATGAATGCCGTGAGGTTTAAGCAGCAAGGGGCTGTAGCTTCCCAGTGCGACGACACAGGCTTTTGCCTCGAAGATTCCTTTGGGAGTTTCAATGCCCGTGAACTGACCGTTCCTGATAATCAATCGGCTGATCGGGCAATCGTACTGGAATTCTACCCCCAGCTCAGTGGCAAGGCTGGCAAGCGCCGTCGTAAAGGCGTGGGCATCACCGCTTTCGTCGCCGGGTGTGTACAGGCCGCCACACAAATGATTGCCGTTTGCTGCCCGGCCCAGGGCCGGTTCCAGGGCGACGCAAGCGGCAACATCCAGAGCATGACGCGCCAGCCCCAGCTCATTCATTGCCTTCGCGCGTCTTTCAGCCACTTTAAGCTCACGCTCATCCCGGTAGACATGCAGGATGCCCTTGCTTAACTGGTCGTACTCGATACCGGTTTCCCGCCTTAATTCAGCCAGGGAATCGCGGCTGTATAGGGCGATGCGCAGCATCCTCTCAATATTGGTGTTGGCCCGGTTTTCTGTGCAATTGACCAGGAATTTCAGGCACCACGACCAAAGTGCCGGATCGGCTTTCAGACGGAATTTCAAAGGCGCATCGTCGCGCCCCAACCATTTGATGACTTTGGGCAAGGTTGCCGGCGTCGCCCAGGGTTCCGTATGACAGGCGGAAATCTGCCCACCATTGGCGAAACTGGTCTCAAGCGCCGGTCCCGGCTGGCGTTCGACGACGATCACCTTTTGCCCCGTTCTGGCAAGGTAATACGCAGTCGTGACGCCAATCACTCCGGCGCCTAGAACCAGTGTTGTCATGCTTCTTTTTCCATGGGATTTTACCCGTTTGGCGGCAAACTAGATCAAGTCAGGAATGATTGAAACCTGTATGGTGTTCTAATGATGAAAAATGCCTTGTTAAGCGTCCAGCAGATGACAAGCGCGGATAACGCCGCCATTGCCGTCGGTATTCCCGGCATGGTGTTGATGGAGGCGGCAGGTCTAGGCGTTACCGAGGACATTACCCGGCGATGGCAACTGCGTCCGGTTGTCGTTTTGTGTGGGCCTGGGAACAATGGCGGCGATGGATTCGTCGTCGCCCGCCTTTTGGCAGATGCGGGATGGCCGGTTCGACTGGCCTCCCTTGGGGAAATCGAAAACCTTAAAGGAGATGCTGCGGCAAACGCCGAACTCTGGCAGGGCGCGGTTTTGCCCCTTGAGCCATCAATCCTGAGTAAGGATGCGCTGGTCGTTGACGCCCTGTTTGGTGCCGGTTTGACGCGCCCG
This sequence comes from Rhodospirillales bacterium, assembly GCA_016776705.1. Taxonomy (GTDB): domain Bacteria; phylum Pseudomonadota; class Alphaproteobacteria; order Rhodospirillales; family JABHCV01; genus JACNJU01. The sequence goes on along the minus strand of JADHSW010000110.1, from coordinate 7,922 downwards.
CTTGAGGGCAGGGCCAAAGACATCGTTGAAGCCATCAACAGCCTAGATCTGGATTGTGTTGGTGTCGATGTGCCTAGCGGCGTTGATGGGGACAGCGGCGAGATTATGGGGACAGCGCCAAAATGTTCCCTGACGGTTACCTTCTTCAGGCGCAAACCCGGACACATGCTGCTTCCGGGGCGCGATCTGATGGGTGAGGTTGTTGTTGTCGATATCGGAATCCCCGAGGACGTTCTGTTGCAGATCAATCCTCAGACTTTCTCAAATGGCCCGGATTTGTGGATCAGGGACTACCCGCAGGCGTCTTCCGTGGATAACAAGTACAGTCATGGTCATGCCCTGATTGTGGGTGGCGGCGAAATGACAGGGGCGGCGCGTCTGGCGGCGACGGCGGCGCGAAGGATTGGCGCTGGCCTGGCAACCATCGCCGTGCCATCTGCTGCTTTCGATGCCTACGCGGCGGGTGATCCGGGCAATATTATTAACAGGATTGATGACGAGGAAGCCTTTCTCGAATTGCTTTCTGACCGACGAAAGAACGCCGTCCTGGTCGGCCCCGGCTGTGGAGTAAATGGGCGTACGCGCATGCTGGTTCTGGCGGCACTTCAATCGGGTAAGCCGACAGTCCTGGACGCCGATGCCTTGAGCGTCTTCGCCAATGATCCCGATACGCTGTTTTCGGCGATTAGTGGTGCAGGGCCTGTTTTGCTGACTCCGCATGATGGCGAATTTGCAAGACTTTTCAATTTAGAAGATAACAAAGTTAATCTAACACGTGAAGCCGCGGCTGTAAGTGGTGCCGCGGTATTGTTGAAGGGGGCGGATACGGTAATCGCTATGCCCGATGGCCGCGCCGTCATAAACGAGGGCGCGCCACCAACCCTGGCGACGGCGGGTTCGGGGGATGTGCTGGCAGGGTTTGCAGTGGGATTACTGGCCCAGGGAATGGACATTTTCAACGCTGCATCGGCGGCCTGCTGGCTGCACGGCAGGGCGGCGACAAGCTTTGGTCCCGGCCTGATCGCAGAAGATTTGGCTAAATCCCTTTCAGGTGTCTTGCGCGCCCTGGAAATTGATGCCAACAATCCCCCATGAGTGAAGAAAACAAATCCGGGTTTCTTGAACGTGCCCTGAAAAAACTGGGAAGCGCCTGGAAGGGTATTGCCAGTTCTGAATACAACGAGTCGTCCGCCACACTGCAACCGGACCTTCCCGACAGCGATGCCGGGCGTTTGCTTGAGCAAATGCGCGCCTGCCTTGAAACCCGGGGTGGCGAGGTATCGGCCCGCGCCCGTGCAGCGGCGCTGGGACGGGCCTATCTGGCCCTGAACGAAACCGGAAGGATTCGTTTTTTGAAGGTTCTTGCGGAAAACTTCGATGTCAATCACGAAGCCGTCGATGCCGCGGTTGCAGACCTGCAAAAGGCCGATGGACCGGCAGCGCGTAAAAAAGCGGAAGCGGCCTTAAGGAAGGTCCTGGAACCGCCACGCGTCAAGATTCTGACCCAGTTTAACGCCTTGCCAGAAGGGGTGAAGTTCCTGGTCGATATGCGTGCCGATCTTATTGGTGCTGCGGGTAGTGATATCGCCTTGAAGGGCCTTGAACAGGACCTGAAGGGGCTACTTGCCACATGGTTCGATGTGGACTTTCTTGAGCTTCGCAGGATTTCATGGGATAGCTCGTCTGCCAGTATTCTGGAAAAACTGATCGCCTATGAGGCCGTGCATGCCATCGAAAGCTGGGATGATCTTAAAAATCGTCTGGATTCGGATCGTCGCTGTTTTGGTTTTTTTCACCCGCGGATGCCCGATGAACCCCTGATTTTCGTTGAAGTGGCCCTGGTTGACGGTATGTCGGCCAGTGTTCAGGCCCTGCTTGACGAAGACGCCCCGGTTATTGACCCGGCCAACGCCGACACGGCTGTTTTTTATTCCATATCCAATGCGCAAAAAGGCCTGGCGGGAATCAGTTTCGGTAATTTCCTGATCAAACGAGTCGTCAGTTCTTTATCAAACGAGTTTGAAAACCTGAAAACCTTCGCCACCCTGTCACCGCTTCCCGGTTTCAGATCATGGCTGGACAGACGCTTATCCATTGGCGACAAGGATTTGCTGACCCCGGCGGAACGCAAGGCCCTGAACGCCGTTGGCGTGAAATCCAGTGGCGCCAAGGGAAAGCTGAAAGTCCTGCTTGATGATCGCAACTGGACTGAAGACCAGCAGATCTCGGATGCCTTGCAGGGGCTGCTGATGCGACTTGCGGCCCGGTATCTGGCCCAAGAGAAAAGACCGGAAGGGGACTTGATCGCCCTTGATCCCGTTGCCCATTTCCACCTGTCCAACGGCGCGCGCATACAGCGCCTGAACTGGAAGGGCGATCTGTCTGACAAGGGATTGGGGCAGTCCTCAGGCATCATGGTTAATTACCAGTACAAGCTCAGCCATCTTGAAGCCAATCACGAGGCCTATACGACCAACGGCAAGGTTGCGATCTCTTCAAGCGTGAATTCGCTGTTGTAGGTTCCCTCGAGGCCTTTATTTTCCTTTACTATGGCGATTGACAGGGGTTCTTAAATGGTTAGAGTTGCGCCGCCGCGAGGGCATTTGCGTTTTTGCCCCTGAAAAGCTGTGTAAATTCGGGTTTTCAGGTGCTTTGAGCAATTTGATTGGCGGGCGTGGTGGAATTGGTAGACACGCAGGTTTTAGGTACCTGTGACGCAAGTCGTGGAGGTTCAAGTCCTCTCGCCCGCACCAAATGCCCGCTTTTTGAATTATACTTCTAAAACTATCTTTCCGATTGGGATATCCATGCAGGTCACTGAAACGAAAACCGAAGGTCTATTGCACGAATTCAACATCATCGTCCCTGCGGCGGAGATTGAAACATTCGTTACAAATCGCCTAAATGAGCTGAAAAAGACCGCCAAGATTCCGGGCTTCCGCCCAGGCAAGGTACCGGTCAAGATGCTGCGCAAACAATACGGCCCGTCGATCATGGGTGAAGTACTGGAGCGCACCGTTGGCGAAACATCACAAAAAGCGATGGATGAACGCGAATTGCGTCCTGTCGCCCAGCCAAAGATCGAAATCGTCAAATTCGACGAAGGCGCCGATCTTGAATACACCATGGCTATCGAAGTCATGCCCAAGGTCGAGCCGATGGATTTCTCGAAAATCAAGCTTGAACGCATGGTCGTCAAGGCTGATGAAGCAGAAATCACCAGTGCCCTTGAACGCCTGGCATCTGCGCACAAGACGTCCGAGCCAGTGACCAAGGCCCGCAAATCAAAAAGCGGCGACTTCGTTGTCATTGATTTTGTCGGCAAGGTTGACGGCGAGGAGTTTGCCGGTGGCAAAGCCGAAGATTATTCCCTTGAACTGGGTTCTGGCAGTTTCATCCCCGGCTTCGAAGATCAGCTGATTGGCTCCAAGGTTGGCGATCATGTTGAAGTCAAGGTAAAGTTCCCCGACGAGTACGGCGCTGAAGAACTGGCTGGCAAGGAAGCCGTTTTCGATGTTGACGTGAAGGAACTGCGTGAAGGGGCCCCGGCTGCTATCGACGACGAATTGGCCAAGAAGGTAGGTATCGATGACCTTGAAACCCTTAAGGCAAGCATTCGTGAAGAGCACGAGCGTGAATTCAAGGATATGGCCCGCCAACGCATGAAGCGTTCCTTGCTGGACGAACTAGAAAACAATCATGACTTTGAAATTCCCGAATCCCTTGTTGAAAATGAATTCCAGGGAATCTGGATGCAGTTCGAACAGCATCGCAAGCAAGCTGAAGAGCAGGGTTCTGACGAAGACATCAATGAGGGCAAGACCGATGATGAACTGAAAGAAGACTACCGCGAGATCGCTGCCCGTCGCGTTCGTCTTGGCCTGTTGCTGGCTGAAATCGGTCGCATGAATAATATCGACCTGAACCAGGAAGACCTGAACCGCGCCATGATGGCCGAAGCCCAGCGTTATCCCGGCCAGGAGCAGATGGTTATCGAATACTTCCGCAATAACCCCGAATCCATGCATCAGCTTCGCGCACCGCTGCTGGAAGACAAAGTCGTTGATTTTATCTTCGAGCTAGCCAAAGTATCCGATAAGGACGTGACCATTGACGAACTGATTAAAGAGCCCGAAGAATTGGCCCCTGCGAAGAAAAAGGCAGCCAAAAAAGCGCCAGCCAAGAAAAAGGCTCCGGCGAAAAAGAAAGCCCCGGCTGAAGAGGCCGAGAAAAAAGAAGACTAGAAACCGGGATTCAGGGAAACGCTGACAATCCCATTGCTTGATTACAGGCCGGATATTGTGCAGTGTTTCCCCTGGTTGGTTTAATTGAAACGTTAAGGACACTTACCTGACATGAACGATCCGGTCGAAACGTATATGAGTTCTTTGGTCCCCATGGTGGTCGAAACGACCAACCGGGGCGAGCGCGCGTACGATATCTTTTCCAGGCTTTTGAAAGAACGGATTATCTTTCTGACCGGCGGTGTTGATGATGGCGTCGCCAGCCTGATCTGTGCCCAGTTGTTGTTTCTTGAGTCCGAAAATCCGACCAAGGATATTTCCTTCTACATCAATTCGCCCGGTGGCATTGTTACCTCGGGCCTGGCTATTTACGACACCATGCGCTACATCCGCCCGGATGTATCGACGGTTTGTATCGGTCAGGCTGCTTCAATGGGATCGTTCCTTTTGTGCGCCGGTGCCAAAGGCAAGCGTTTCTCGCTTCCAAATGCCCGAGTGATGATCCATCAACCCTCTGGCGGCGCCCAGGGACAGGCGACGGATATCGAAATTCAGGCCAAGGAAATCCTGTCGCTGCGTGCGCGCCTCAATGCAATATACGCTGAACATACAGGCCAGCCTGTTGAGGTTATCGAAGAAGCCCTTGAACGTGATCGCTTCCTGTCACCGGAAGACGCCAAGGAATTCGGCCTTATTGATGAAGTGGTGACCAGTCGTCCGGCAACGGATGACGGCGAAAGCGACGAAAAGAAAGATTAATAAGGATATATTGTCCTTTTAAGTCTGTCTTAACGATCGCTACATCACTATGTAATCTGTTACCAAGTGTTCACTTTCCGGTCATCCAATGCGGTGAGTAATGGCGGTGGGCATTTGGTTGCTGTATGAATAATGCGCTAGAGGATTGTCTGCCCACCCAAACAAGGGGTAACATAATGCTAGCTGTCGCCAAAGTAGCGACATAGGAATTTGAACGGAGCTTCCATGAACAAGTCCAGCGGCGGAGACTCAAAAAATACGCTTTACTGTTCTTTCTGCGGTAAGAGCCAACACGAGGTCCGCAAACTTATTGCCGGCCCCACCGTGTTCATTTGTGATGAATGCGTTGAGTTGTGCATGGACATCATCCGTGAAGAACATAAGACGTCGCTTGTCAAATCCGGCGACGGTGTGCCGACGCCTGTTGAAATCAGCTCGGTTCTGGATGACTACGTTATCGGTCAGCCTCATGCCAAACGGGTCCTGGCTGTTGCAGTTCATAATCACTACAAGCGCTTAAGTCATAGCGGGGGTAGTAACGACGTCGAATTGGCGAAATCCAACATTCTTCTGGTCGGCCCGACCGGTTGCGGCAAAACCCTGCTGGCCCAGACCCTGGCGCGCATTCTGGATGTGCCCTTCACCATGGCCGATGCAACGACCCTGACAGAAGCGGGGTATGTTGGCGAAGATGTGGAAAATATTATCCTCAAGTTGTTGCAGTCCGCCGATTACAATGTCGAGCGCGCACAACGGGGCATCGTCTACATTGATGAAGTCGACAAGATTTCAAGAAAATCCGATAATCCGTCCATTACCCGTGACGTATCGGGCGAAGGTGTTCAACAGGCCTTGTTGAAGATCATGGAAGGCACAGTCGCCAGTGTGCCGCCACAAGGTGGCCGTAAACATCCGCAACAGGAATTCCTGCAAGTCGATACCACCAACATACTGTTTATCTGTGGTGGTGCTTTTTCCGGGCTGGACAAGATTATCTCCAACCGGGGCAAGGGTATGAGTATTGGCTTTGGTGCCGATGTTCGCTCCCCCGAAGAGCGCAATACCGGTGAGATACTCAGTGATGTAGAGCCGGAAGATCTGCTGAAATTTGGACTGATTCCGGAATTTGTCGGTCGTCTGCCGGTCCTGGCAACCCTGACGGATCTGGATGCCAATGCTTTGATTGAAATTTTGACTGCGCCCAAGAACGCCCTGGTCAAGCAGTACCAGCGCCTGTTCGAAATGGAAGATGTCAAGTTGAGTTTCACCGAAGGGGCGCTTGAAAGCATCGCCAAGATGGCCGTTGAGCGAAAGACCGGTGCGCGTGGGCTCAGATCGATCATGGAAAACATTCTTTTGGATACGATGTTCGATCTTCCGGGACTTGAGGGCGTCGAAGAGGTGGTAATCAACCGCGAAGTCGCCGATGAAAGCGCAACACCGCTGTATATTTACTCAGATCGCAGTGAAGATGTGGGTTCCAGCGCTTGAATCAGGGTTAATCTGGGTCATATTGACCTTAAACGACCAAAGTAGGCGTCGATAACGAAATAATTCCCTGTTTAGCAGTCAACACCCCTTGAACGTGGCGATGAATTGGCCCACCTTTGAGTGGTACTGGATTCCTTTTTCGATTGTGTAAATGCAGTCGATTTAACTTCGATAGTCCTTATCGGGGCTGTCCCGTTTATTTATCAGAGGCAATATGATTTCTTCCCAACAAGGCGACGTCTATCCCGTTCTTCCGCTTCGTGACATTGTGGTTTTCCCGCATATGATTGTGCCATTGTTTGTCGGCCGGGACAAATCAGTGCGCGCACTCGAAGATGTGATGCAGGACGACAAGCAGGTTCTTCTGCTGGCCCAGAAGAACGCAGCAGAAGACGACCCCACGGTTGATGACATTTACGATGTCGGCACTGTGGCGACGGTGCTGCAACTGCTGAAATTGCCTGACGGAACAGTCAAGGTGCTGGTCGAAGGGGGCCAACGTGCCCGCGTTACCGGATATATCGAAAACGACAAGTTCTTCGAGGCCCAGGCAAAGTTGCTTGATGAACCGGAAAGCGATAATCAGGAACTGGAAGCCCTGTCCCGTTCCGTGGTCACGCAGTTCGACCAGTACATCAAGCTGAACAAGAAAATTCCCCCGGAAGCACTGGTCTCGATCAACCAGATTGATGCTCCAAGCAAACTGGCCGACACCATTGCATCGCACCTTGCATTGAAGATTTCCGAAAAACAGGAACTGCTGGAAATCGAAACCATCGCCGAGCGCCTGGAACGTGTCTATTCCTTCATGGAATCTGAAATCGGCGTCTTGCAGGTCGAAAAGAAAATCCGCAACCGCGTCAAGCGGCAGATGGAAAAGACCCAGCGTGAGTACTATTTGAACGAGCAGTTAAAGGCCATTCAAAAGGAACTGGGCGAGGGCGAAGATGGCAAGGACGAAACCACAGAAATAGAAGAACGCATCGCCAAGACCAAGTTGACAAAGGAGGCCAAGGAAAAAACCATGGCCGAATTGAAGAAGCTCAAGAATATGAGCCCAATGTCGGCTGAAGCTACGGTTGTACGCAATTATCTGGACTGGATGCTGTCGATTCCCTGGAAAAAGCGCACCCGCGTCAACAAGGATATCAAAAAAGCCCAGGAAATTCTGGATGCCGATCACTATGGCCTGAAAAAGGTCAAGGAACGGATCTTGGAATATCTTGCCGTTCAACAGCGCACCAACAAGGTCAAAGGACCCATTCTATGCCTTGTCGGTCCTCCGGGTGTCGGTAAAACATCCCTAGGTAAGTCCATCGCCAATGCAACGGGCCGTAGTTTTGTTCGGATGTCATTAGGTGGAGTGCGTGACGAATCGGAAATTCGCGGCCACAGGAGAACATACATCGGTTCCATGCCGGGCAAGGT
>JADHSW010000109.1 GCA_016776705.1 Rhodospirillales bacterium | reverse complement strand
GGATCATGTGACATTCACGGACTTCGGGCCAATCGGCGACCTGTTCCTCAAAACCCTGCAACACAGTCTGCGCCTGGGACGATAATCCAACCAGGGCGAAAAACATTTCCTTGAAATCGAGCCGGGCCGGATCGATTTCCGCATGATAGCCCAGAATATAGCCATCTTCTTCCAATGCGCGTACGCGCCTGAGGCATGGAGGTGCGGATATACCCGCATTTTCCGCCAGTTTGACGTTGGTAATGCGGCCATCGGCCTGCAAATCATGCAGGATACGGTGATCAATCTGGTCGAGTTTGACCTTTTTTGTATCTTTATGGTCCAGAGCAACCTCCATTTTGAGTAATTATATTACAATGGCTGGCGATAATGTCAAAGAACTGCTCAACGGCTTTTTTACTTTTATCCACCTTCCCATGCTGGCATACCTTGCGTCTGACGCGCGGCCTTTCTATTTTAGGGTAACTTTTTTTCTTATCCGCGCGCTGGATTGTTTCACGTATCAGGAATTCATATCGCCATGTCCGACATTCACCATACCAAGGCCCTTATTCTTGGTTCCGGCCCTGCCGGATATACTGCCGCCATTTACGCCGCTCGCGCCAGCCTTGAACCCATTCTGGTCAAGGGGCTGCAACCCGGCGGTCAGCTGACCATCACAACGGAAGTCGAAAACTACCCGGGCTTTGCCCAGGCCGTGCAGGGTCCCGACCTGATGATCGCCATGCAGCAGCAGGCCGAACATGTGGGCACCACCATGTTTGACGACACCATCATCCAAGCGGACCTGTCCAAGCGCCCCTTCATGCTGAAGGGCGACTCAGGCGCCATTTACACTGGTGACACCCTGATTATCTGTACCGGGGCAACGGCCCGCTGGCTGGGCTTGCCCTCGGAGGAAAAATACATGGGCTTTGGTGTTTCTGCCTGCGCCACGTGTGACGGATTTTTCTTTCGCGGAAAAGAAGTCGCCGTTATCGGCGGCGGCAACACAGCTGTGGAAGAAGCCATTTATCTGACCAATCATGCCTCAAAGGTAACCCTTATTCATCGTCGTGACGCATTGCGCTCAGAGAAAATCCTTCAGGAACGGGCCATGGCCAATCCCAAGATCGAGATTGTCTGGGACAGTGTCCTGGATGAAGTTCTGGGTGGCGACAATCCGCCCGGCGTTACCGGCATCCGGCTGAAAAATGTAAAGACCGGCGAAATGTCTGAACTGGACGTCGACGGGGTCTTTATCGCCATCGGCCACAGCCCCAATACTGAGCTGTTCCTGGGGCAGGTCGAAATGGACGACGAAAAATATATTCTCACCAAAGCAGGTACAACACAGACAAATATTCCGGGTGTCTTCGCCGCCGGTGACGTTCAGGATAAAATCTATCGTCAGGCTGTAACCGCTGCTGGCACCGGTTGCATGGCGGCGCTGGAAGTTGAGAAATTTGTCGCCGAACACGGCACAGCCGCCAGGGCCGCTGAATAAGCGAGACATTATGGATTGGGATAAACTTCGTGTTTTTCACGCCGTTGCCGAAGCCGGCAGCTTTACCCATGCCGGTGAAACCCTGAATCTGTCCCAGTCAGCCGTCAGCCGACAAATCAGCGGCCTTGAAGAAAGCCTGAATGCTTCCCTGTTTCATCGTCACGCCCGTGGCCTGATCCTGACAGAACAAGGAGAAATGCTGTACCGCACGGCGCGGGACGTTTTCCAGAAACTGACTATTGCCGAACAGCGAATTTCCGACAGCAAGTTCAGCCCGGAAGGTCCCTTGAGAATCACCACCACGGTCGCCTTCGGTTCGGTCTGGCTGACATCACGTATGGCTGAATTCCTGAATCTTTACCCCGGCATTGAAGTGTCGCTGGTTCTGTCCGATGACGATCTTGATCTTTCCATGCGCGAAGCCGATGTCGCCATTCGCATGGTGCCCCCGGCACAGGGCGATTTGATCCAGCGACAATTAATGAGCATGCCATACAAGATATTCGCGGCTCCCGACTACCTGAAGCGCCACGGCATCCCCAGAACAATTGACGATCTGGACAAGCATAAGCTGATTGTCTACGGAGAAGACGCCAAACCACCGATCGAAAGAGTGAACTGGCTGCTGGAAGAGGGAATGGGAAAAGGAAAGATCCGCAAGGCAGCCCTTCGGGTCAACAATATTTACGGTATTTTCCGCGCTGTTGAAGGGGGGCTTGGTATTGGTGCCCTTCCCGATTACATGCAGCGTGAATCATCCCGACTGGTCGAGGTTCTGCCGGAACTGGACGGACCCTACATCAATGCCTATTTCGTCTATCCCGAAGAACTCAGAAATATGAAAAGAATCGCCGCTTTTCGTGATTATTTGATCCGCCGCATCGCTGAAGATGGCTTAAGTCGCACTTAATTCCAGCTTTTTTACATCTGAAACGACCATATAAATAACTTTAACATTCTGTTTTTAAATCATTTTTTTGCAGCCATGCACTTGACGCATGGCTGCGATGCTAAATTATTCATGGTCCCCCGTTCACACTCCCCCTATATTCCCTTCACGCAATGTTGCAGCGCAGCATTTGCACAGAGTTTTGGGCCGAGCGCCCAAAAAAGGGACCACCTCATGTGGCCCCTGCGTCTCCCAGACGTGAAGCCTCCCTGTTAAACTTGCCGGAACCCTTTGGTTCCGGCTTTTTTTTTGCCTTCTCACCGCCCCCCCTCCTGCACTTGGTACGCCGCCTAAAGCCGAATTACACTTTTTTATATACAAATTTATTTTTATACCCTAAATACGGTATCTACCTATTAGTTTGATATTGTAATTATTACTCCCATTCAGGGTATCGATATCGTAACCGGAAATCTTTATGGGCAGAACCTACAACCTTAACCCCGCAGAAATTTCTGACGTCGTCGGCCTTTGCCACACACTTTCGCAGTTATACTCTTCTGTCGAAGGAGAAGAATTTCTTGGAAGCGTCAACCTGCACGCTCATGAGTTGCCTCTTAATGTTCGTAAATTTTTAAACGACTTCAGATTATCCGACGAGGATTCCGACTATGCGGTTGTAACGGGTTTTCCCATTGACGAAGGTTCCATTGGCTACACGCCATCCCACTGGGATAATCGTCCAGCTGTTTCACCAACCCTGAAAGAAGAAATTTATGCCATGCTTCTTGGCGCCCTTGTTGGAGACGCCTTTGGCTGGGCAACGCAGCAAGCAGGGTATATTTGCCATGACTTGTTGCCTGTCAAAGGGCTTGAAATGGAACAGACAGGCGCCTCCAGCAAGTGTGTTCTGGATTGGCATACGGAAGACGCCTTCCATCCCTGCAGGGGGGACTATGTCCAACTGTTGTGTTTAAGAAACCCCGACAACACGCCAACAACCATCGGCGCCCTTGACCTTGGCCTGTTATCGGATGAAGAGACCGAATTGCTTTTTCAGCCCCGGTTCGCTTTCAAGCCGGACCACAGCCACACGCAAGAATTCAGGGGGCGCGATGAGCACTTGCGCGAAAACGAAAAAGATCGTCTTGAGGTTTCCTATTCCGCCATGAACAGGATGGACACGGAACCACCCCTGGTGCCAATTCTTTCAGGGCGTCCTGACGCCCCTTTCATCTGTATCGACCCGGTTTTTATGAACCGTCCATCCAACCACAATGCCGCCGCTGCCTTTGACGCCCTTAGAAAAGCCCTTGATCACAACCTGATGGATGTTGCTTTAAATCCCGGCGACGTTGTGTTTGTTGATAATGCCCGGGTCATCCACGGACGAAAGCCTTTTTTACCCCGTTACGATGGCACGGACCGCTGGCTGAAAAGATTTAATCTGACAACGGATCTGCACAAATCGTTCCCGCTTCGCGTTGGCGATTCCCGGCGTTTGATTTTTTAGGCTTTCGCATTATGGAAGACACCCTCCTCAATTCATCAACCGGTAAATCTGCTACCGGATTACGAATTGCTTCCAAAATCCTTCAGTTGGAGATGGCCATAAGGAATTTTGGTGTTGAGCTGGAATACCGTTGCGATTTCCAGACACTTCGCGAGATTTCAAACGATATTCCCGACACCCCTGAACTTACCGGGGTTTTTGATAATCGCTATTGTGATATTGGCACTGAAAACGGTTTCTGGATTAAGGCCGCTGATCATGACGGGCAAATTATTCATATTCAGGCCATACGACATGACGATTTATCCGGCACCAATCTTTCGCGTCACTGGTTAGACAATCCATTGCTGTATGCTCCGGCAGGTTATGACATTGCTATTGACAAGAGTGATTTTGAGACCGCCCCAGCCGCCAACAAAATAACGGGGAGAGTGTGTTATTTAGGCGATTATTGGCTGGAGCAATCCTACAGGAATATGGAGTTTGCACCTCTTTTGTCGGAATATGGAAAACTTCAAGCATTAATGCGGTTTTCTCCGGATTTTTTATACGCATTTATGCAGCAAAGAATGGTCGAACGTGGTTGGGCGGCCAGAGCAGGATTCCTTCATATACATCCCTGGGCTCCCAGATGGCAAATTCGCGGAAAAGCCAAATTCTATGATGAATATTTTGTCTGGATCAGTGGTCCAGAGCTTGAAAACTTATGGGCTGCCAGCAAGAGGGATATCGACATATTGAGTCGGATAAACGTCACAGGTAACGGCAGGTCTCCCGTCGAAAAGAGTATCACAGGTTAGTAACCTCTCATAGGACATCCAAAATGGCTCCTGATCATCTAATTGTACCAGTGTTCTGATGTGCTGATACAACGGATTACCGGTTAACAAAGTTTTAGCGATACCGATGTTGACAGCATCTGCGAAGCTTTGGCTCTCAATTCCAAAAGCCCGATGGGTAACCTTGCCGATGGATGATTTCACCCAATCAAAGCTGTTCACTCTTGCCGCCGTCGATTTCAAGCCAACCCATGAATACACCAGATTTTCCTCTCTGATATCGGGCCGAAAAATTAATTTGTATGGAAGGAGCCTGGCATATTCGCTCTGATCAAGTTTATAAAATTTTCCTTTTGTTCTTTCCCAGCTCTTATACCCTTCTTTAAGACGAGGACTGGCAAAATGGATGTCCGAAAGCAAGCACGTCTTTACACGCGTCTCATGAAGCAGTGCGACAGACTTACAGTCATGAATTTCTTCAATCCGCTCCATTGCCGAAAAAGTATCTTCGTATACTTCATGGCTCCAGCCGTGGAAGAAAAAATTCAGGCGGACTTTTACGGTCATGTCCAGGCGGGACAGGCATTCCAGCATCGTATCAAGCGCCTGGGATTGAACACGATGCGTATCCCAGCTGATTTCCACATGACGCGATGACGTTGTCAGCAATGCCTGTCCAAGTTCGCGTAAATACCACAGCTCATCGCGAGGGTTAAGAAGGCCTAACGGATTTATATCATTATTCTCGCCGGTCCCCCAATTTTGGGGCTCGAACGGTGGGCCTGATTTCAGGATACTTAATAATGACATGGTTTTGCCCCCTTCTCACTTCTCAGAAATGATTTAACAGGAAGATCAAATTACATCCAAGATTATTCGCTATTCCTGAAAGTCCTTCTAATTAATAATGAACCCAAAATTAACGAAGCCCTCACGCAGCGTTCATTGTCAGGCGGTTAAGCTTTTGACACCATCATCAATAAAAAGGGATTCAGGCAATGTTAAAGGTATTATTCAGCAGGCATGTGGACACATTGGCAATCGCTTTGGCTGTTGCCATTTGCGTCCTGACGCCTTTGATTTTTGGTCTCGCCCAGACCGTTTATTAACACCGTGCACCTTTATGAAGTGCTAGGTCACTTTATGCTGGACATACATTAGAAAACCATTATATTAGTAGAACCTACTTTATCTCAGATATTGATGCCACCCTGTATCAATGGCTGAGTTTTGAGGCCAAACACACCTCCCCCCTCAGTGTTTGGTCCTCACGTCTTTATCAGACGTAAAGCCTCCCTGTTGAACTTGCCGGACCTTTTTTTGGGTCCGGCATTTTTTTGTGAAATTTCGTTTAATCGGCCCGGTTGGCGACGACCTGATCGGCCTGTTTTCCGACGAACTCCTGCAGATGATCAAAGCGCCAGTTAAAGGTGCCCACGCCAAGGGTTAAGGAGCGCAATTCGACGATCAGATCGTGCATTTCAGACTGTGGCAACTGCACCGTTACCTCGTCCCAGCCCTTCCAGCCTTCCTTGGCGTCAAATCCCAGAATCTGCCCACGCCGACCACTGACCAGACGCTGAATTTTAGACGTAAACTCACTGGGCATGGAAATATCAACCTCGCAGATCGGCTCCAGCAGGACCGGTTTACAACTGGGCATGGCCTCGCGCATACCAAGTTGGGCTGCCGCCCTGAAGGCCATGTCCGAGCTGTCGACGGCATGGAACTGCCCATCGGTCAGGGTGACGCAAATATCAACGACAGGGAACCCCAGTGGGCCGCGCTTCATGTAGTCCTTGACCCCGTTTTCGACGGCAGGGATGTACTGCTTTGGCACAACCCCACCGGTAATAGTGTCCTCGAAGTTGAATCCTGAGCCGCGCGCCAGTGGTTTGATTTCAAGATGCACATCGCCGAACTGACCATGGCCACCGCTTTGCTTTTTGTGGCGGGCATGATGTGAAATGGACTTCTGGATGGTTTCCTTATAAGGCACTTCAGGACGTTCTGACGTCACCGACATGTTGAAGCGGTTATTCATGCGATCAATGGCGATCAGCAGGTGCATTTCACCCTGTCCCCAAAGCAGCAATTCGCCGCTGTCCTGACTTTGCTCGATCGCATAAGACGGATCTTCCTCAACAAGCTTTGCCAAGACCTCTGTCAATTTCACTTCATCGGAACGGTTCTCGGCATGAATGGACATGGAAAACAGAGGTGTTAACGGTTCTGGCCAAAAATCAGGAACCTTGCCTTCCTTCTCGCTCAGGGACATTCCCGTCAAAGCTTTGTCAAGTCGGCCGAGGGCGACAACTTCACCCGCACTGCCATGCGCCTGCTTGGTCTGCTTTTGCCCAAAAAGGCTGTAAACGCCACTGACCCTTTCAGCACCAAGATCAGCCCCATCCTTGATAGCGCCTGAGAAAACCCGGGCCAGGGAAATTTTTCCCACATGTCCCGCATACAGGGTTTTGAAAACCTGCGCTATCGCCTCCCCTTTAGCCAATCCAAGGCGTTCGGCCGTCTGGCTCTGTTCAGGCGCTTCGTGGCGCAGGGCCTTTAGCAGGCGCGTAATTCCGTTGTCATGTTCTGCCGATCCGAAGAACACGGGAACAATGCTGTCTTCTTGAAAATCCCTTTTCAGGTTTTCATAAATTTCATCGGTGGACGGGGTCACATCCTCTAGCAGCTCCTCCAACAGATGGTCATCAAAATCCGCCAGTGTTTCCAGCATTTCCGTGCGCGCATCGACTTCACGACTCTCGGCGCTTGCGGGTAGTTGCATCAGGTCTGAAGCCTTGCCCTCTTGCCATTGGAAGGCCCGCTCACTGACAAGATCAACGTGCCCGTTGACATCGTTGCCATCACGCAAAGGAATTTCACGAAGCACCAGCGGTCTGTCGGAAACTTCTTGCAGGGCTTCAAGTGTTGCTTTCACGCCAACGGATGCATGATCCATCTTGTTAATGAAAATAATGTGGGGAATTTTATGATCGTCGAGGAATTTCAGCAAAGGAGAGATTGTCAGGGCCTTGTCCAATTCAGGCTCACAGACAATGACCGCACAATCAGCAACCATCAGGGCATTATAGGTTTCCTGAACCAGCTCTATGGAACCGGGACAATCGACAAAAGACCACTTCTCGCCAAGGTATTCGGCTGTCGCCACACTCAGTTCCGTGCTCATGTTGCGGGCTTTGGATTCCGGCGAGCCGTCACCGACCAGATAGCCTTCCTTGGCGTTCCCTTTTCTTGTGATTGTTCCACAGGCCGCCAGGATACTCTCCAGCAGTGCCGTCTTGCCACTCAGGTAGGGGCCAACAAGGGCCGCTACACGGGGGCCGGATGGGGTTTTGGTCACGACTACGCCTCCCAGGTTTATTTTGCTTGAACCAGTTTGGACGCGTTGGGGCGCTATTTTCGAGCGCCCTTAAAGGCGTCACCTGAAAGGGTAAGACCCCAGCCACTAGAGTCCAAGAAAAAAAGGAAGGCAAATGCCTTCCTTTTTATTACAATCGCTCCAAAAAAGCCTTCTAGGTCAGGGCGGCACAGGCCCGCTGGATACGGGTGCAGGCTTCTTTCAGCAGTTCCGTCGAGGTTGCATACGAGACCCGGAAGTGCGGCGAAAGGCCAAAGGCTTCGCCATGGACAGCGGCGATGCCTTCGCTTTCCAGCAGGTACCCAACGACATCTTCATCGGTTTTCAGGGTTTTGCCATCCGGTGTCTTCTTGCCGATCATCCCGGCGCAGGACGGATAAACGTAAAAAGCGCCATCCGGTGTTGGGCACGTCAGTCCCTCGGCCTCATTCAGCATGGCCACCACCAGATCGCGGCGTTCGACAAAAATAACGTTGTGCTTGGCGATGAAGTCATGGGGACCGGTCAGGGCCGCCACAGCCGCCGCCTGACTGACTGAAGACGTATGAGTCGTACTCTGGGACTGAATCTTGTTCATGGCCTTGATAATTTCATCCGGACCCGCCGCATACCCGACACGCCAGCCGGTCATGCAATAGGCCTTTGAGACGCCGTTCAATGTAAGGGTGCGTCCAAACAGGGCAGGCTCGACCTGGGCCGGGGTGACAAATTCAAAGCCGTCGTAGACCAGATGCTCGTACATATCGTCGCTCATCACCCAGACATGCTCATGCTTGAGCAACACATCGGTCAGCGCCTTCATGTCCGCGCGGGTGTATCCGGCGCCGGTCGGGTTCGATGGCGAGTTCAGGATCAACCATTTGGTTTTCGGTGTAATCGCGGCTTCCAGATCTTCGGGGGTCAACTTGAAGCCCGCCTCAGCCGGGCAATCGACGATAACCGGCGTGCCTTCGGCAAGCAGGGTAATATCGGGATAAGAAACCCAGTACGGCGCGGGGATAATAACCTCGTCACCCGGGTTCAGGGTAGCCATCAGGGCGTTATAGATATTCTGCTTGCCGCCGCAACCGACAGAGATCTGATCGGGGGTGTAGTCAAGATCGTTGTCGCGTTTGAATTTATCGACAATAGCCTGGCGCAGTTCCGGGGTTCCCGCAACGGCGGTATAGCGTGTCTCTCCTGCATCCATAGCCACTTTGGCAGCGGCGATAATGTGTGCAGGAGTATCAAAATCAGGCTCACCGGCGCCAAGGCCGATAACGTCGCGACCGGCGGCTTTTAGCTCGCGGGCCTTGGTTGCGACAGCAATGGTCGGGCTGGGTTTGATACGCGACAGGCGGGAAGCAAGAAAGGTCATTTTTTTATCCATTTGAACTGATTTTTTGGATCAAACTATACGGGCAGCTTAGCCGGGTTCTTTCATACGCAGATTGCACTAAACCGGCGGCAATTTACGCCTTCGCAACATCTTAGGCAACCTGGAACACCGCGCCATAATGATAAGGCGGCAACTCGATGATTTCCCTGAGCGTAAATCCGGCAGGAACAACCACGGCGACAACATCATCGGGGCACATTCGCAGGTCTGTTTTCGGCCCCCGCGGCTGATCCAGTACGATTG
>JADHSW010000108.1 GCA_016776705.1 Rhodospirillales bacterium | reverse complement strand
CGGCAGTTTTGCGAGTGTGGACAATGCCAGTAATTTTGCCAGGACCATGGCCGATCTTTCACCGCGTATCCTGTCAGCTGATACGCCCAACGGATGGCGCCACCGGGTTGTTATTGGCCCCTATGGCGATAGTGCTGCCCTCAGGGTTCGCCGCGAACTTTCCCGCAGCGGCATAGAACATATCTGGGCGCTGAATATGAATCCGGACGATATCATCAGCGATACCATGCTGGCTGACGCTGCAGACGAGTCGGACCTTTCAGATGACATTAATGCAAACGAAATTGCCGAAGTTCCTGGCTCGCAGAGTGAGGACAAGGCCTCTAAACAGGAAATCATCACCCCCGAACCATCAGGCAACGAGATGGGTTGGGGCGTCAATCTGGTGAAGAATATTATTAATATGTTCAGTTCGTCGGATTCGGCGGACGTTGTCGGGGTTATAGCGTCGCTGAAAAGCTAAACGGTTTTCCCATTCTTCAATAAAATCCTTTGGATGATCAGGCTGGGCAGGTTCCCCGGTCAGTGCGCCTATTGTCTTGGCGTAATCCGGGTGCAGTTCCGCCTGGAAGGCCAGCATCTCGTATTCTTCCCATTCGATGATACCGGCGACGTACAAATCCAGGCTCATTACTGTCATTCTTCGAGGACTCATCTGACGCATATCCGTGGCCGGAACCGCCGGTTTTTTACTTATGGTGCGATCAACATCACTTGAATGGTCAACAAGCCTGCCATTTGGAACCAGGGATTTCTGGCCTACAGGAACGAGTGATCGTCCCGCGACCAGAGGTTCGGATAATTTTTGCTGGATGCTGCCGTCCAGTTTCATTTTCCTCTCCATCGCGAAAGAAAGGGGAACCCCGCCTGTCTTTCTGACAGGCGGGGGGAGGTTTTCACGGTTGAGGAGAACCCTGAGAGAGGGGGAGAGGGGTGGGGTTGCTCCTTTATTGCCGTGCCCACGTTCATAAGGACGCCCGCCGCCCTTCTGAAGCTTTGCCGCTCAGATTGGTGCGCAGGCGCTTGGTTTTGTACATGGCCTCATCTGCCCGGCTTACAAGGTCCAGCCCTTCATCCTTGGCCCCGTACGGCTGCAGTCCAAAGCTGGCGGCAACGGCGATCATCCTGCCCTGCCAGTTGACGATCAAATTGTTGAGCAGTTTTTCGATGCTTTCAGCTCTGCTCAGGCCATTTTCCCAACTGGTCCGGGTTAGCAGGACTGAGAATTCGTCGCCGCCTAATCGTCCGACAAAATCCGTGTCGCGAATGTCCTCGAGTATCAGATTTGCGGCCTGACGCAGCACCTCGTCACCGGCGGCATGTCCATAGCAGTCGTTAATGGGCTTGAAACCATCCAGGTCGATGTAGATCAACACGCCCTGTTCGTTGTAACGACTGGCGTTCGATAAGGCTCGTTGAAGCTGGATATTGAAGCCGCGGCGATTGAGCAGGCCAGTCAACTCATCGGTTTGGGCAAGTTTTTCCAGCTCGTCAATGCGTCCATGAAGTTTGTTTATAAGCTTCTCGACTGAATGGGCGGCCGCCAGAGCACGTAAGGCGATCGTCAAGTCGTCCTCAGCGTGCTGGAAAGTCCGAAGGTTGTTTGACGGACTAAGGCAATCAACCAGTTGACGAACCTTGCTGACAAGGTTTTGCGGGCTGGATTGATCTGGCGTTTCAATATGTCTGGCAAGCATTGCAATATTCACGACACACCCCTTTGTTATTTTGGTGCGGCGAAATAGTTAACAAATCCTTCGCCGCTTGCCCTCTTTATCAGCAAAGGTTGTGCCAATTAATGAATTGTTTAAATTCAATAGGTTGTGTAATAATTCACTGGGCAAAAATTGCCTGGTTGTGTGGCTTTATGCTGTTTAAGGGGTAAAAGAGTCCGAGTGAAAGGTTAATTCCACAGCCACGCGGCACCGCGAACGCCGCTTGAATCGCCGTGATGGTTGGCTACCAATCGGGTGTCGATGCGGTCGGAAAAGACCCATTCATTCCATAGCCCCGGGACGTTATCGTATAGGCGTTTGATGTTTGAAAGCCCTCCGCCCAATACAATGATATCGGGATCAAGAATGTTGATGACGCTGGCAAGGGCACGGGCCAATCGGTTTTCGAAACCGGCAAGCACAGCCTGTGCGGTTTCGTTTTCCAGAGCGGCGATTTCAGTTGCCTGGCACTGCTCGCCACTTTGATTTTGATAATCCACCGCAAGCCCCGTACCAGACAGGAAAGTTTCTATGCATCCATGCAAACCGCAGTAACATTTCGCTCCCGGCCGTTCATCGTCGGTGGGCCAGGGCAAGGGATTGTGCCCCCATTCCCCGGCGATCCCATTTATGCCACCGACGATCTTGCCGTTGACAACCAGGCCGCCGCCTACTCCGGTTCCCAAAATGACTCCGAAAACCACAGGGAAACCTTTGCCAGCGCCATCAGTGGCTTCCGATATGGCAAAACAGTTGGCGTCATTGGCAAGACGAACGGGACGTTTCAGGGCGCGGGCCAAATCTGCATCCAGAGGATGACCGATTAGGCAGGTGGAATTGGCATTCTTGACAAGCGATGTCGCGGGGGACAGTGTGCCGGGAATGCCAACGCCAACGGGGATATTTTTCCCACCAAGACTGGCCTGTTGTTCCAGATCGGCGACCAGACAGGCAATGGCGTCAACTGTTCCAGGATAGTTGCCGCCGGGTGTGGGGACCCGCAAGCGCACACTCTCCCGGCCGTTATCATCCAGGATGATACCTTCAATTTTGGTGCCGCCAAGGTCGATGCCGATGCGCATTAATCCATATCTCGCCGTATCAAAATCGTGGGGCGGGGATATTTGCACGTTTATGGCCCCGGCTCCATAAGAACCGGGGCCGACAACGTATGCACAGGTGAGTGTTAGCCGGTTGCAGCAAAGTCCGCACAGGACCCGCCTTCCTCGATCAGCTTCTGATCATTGTTTATGCAGCTCAGAAGATTTTTTGCAAAAGGATCGTCGGCTCCCTGATCGAAGGATTCAAAGTTGACCAGATCGCCAAGAGCCAATCGTGGTCGCCAGCCCGCCGATTGAAGTTCGGGCTTATCATGAAAATGAGAGACTTTTCCAAGGCAGACATAGGCCACAGGGACGACCCGTTTGGGAATGCCAAGAGTTTGTTTCAGTCGTTTTTGATCCAGAATACTAACCCAGCCAAGGCCCAATCCTTCGGCGCGAGCCGCCAGCCACAGGTTTTGAACTGCGCAGACACTGCTGTATACGTCCATTGTCTTTATGTGGGTGCGGCCAACCACGACAGGACCGGCGCGATCCCTATCACAGGTAATGCAAATATTGATGGGGGATTCCATGATGCCCTCAAGTTTCAGATTTCGATAAGTCTCACGCTTCTCGCCTTCGAACATGCCAGTTGCTTCATTGTGCGCCTTCTCGAAAAGTTTATGAACTTTCCGTTTGGTTTCTTCGGCGCGCACAATGATGAAACTCCAGGGCTGCATGAACCCCACCGATGGGGCGTAGTGAGCGGCCATCAGAATCCTGCTCAGGACATCTTCCGGGATCGGATCAGCAGTGAATTGCCCACGAACATCACGGCGTGAAAAAATAGTCTGGTAGAGCGCTTCTCGCTCGATGTCGTTGAAGGAATGGTCGGCAAGGTTTTTCTGGGTAGAATTTTCCATATCAATTCCCCTTCATGGAAAACGTAAGCAGCGCTTTCCATACGCTGCAGCAAATTCATCAGGCCGGTCTTCTGACTTCGGATCATTTTGACCAAGGCCCCTTCCCAGGGTTACCCCCAGTGGGTTTGTCGCCCGGTCAATCCCCGTTACAGCGTTGGGCACGTGGCGGATTTTCCCCGCCTTCCCGATTATTCCGATCAGGAAGCTACCTGATGCGGACACCTGAAGATGCGATTGACACCGGAAAACATTTTCCGGCTGGAATCGAGTCTATTGAAGGACCGTGTGAATGCCAATCTGTTTTGCTGAAAAATATTTGGTCGAAGGCGAAATATAACTGCAATGCCTTTCTTGGGCAGGTATATTGAAATTTGGATTGGGGGGGGCGTAGCAGATAGTAAGTGCCCCAAAGGAATTTATTTTGCGAAACATTATTGTATCTCTCATGGGAGAGTCCTGGGAATCTCGTCTGGCTCTGGTTGATCAGATGAACAATCTGGTCGCCATATGCCGAAATGGAGACATTTGTTACATCAACAAGGCGGGCGCCCATATGTTGGGGTTTTCGTCCCCCAAACAGGTGCTTGGGGAGGCGATCGCGAATTTTTTCCATGAGGATTACAAAGATACAGCGAAGCTTGGCATGGAAGTCTTCGCCGAAGACAAGACGTTAATGTTTGTGAAATTTACCCGACTGGACTCAAAGGAAGTCGAGGTGGAAATGAGAGTCGAGGCGCTGGATTTTGAAGGCGAAACGACCTACATGTTGCAGGCTACCGATATTACCCAGCACCTGAGAACTGCACGGGCCTTAAGGTCCCGCGAGCAACGACTGGAAGGCATTCTGAACACGGTTGCTGATGGCATAATAACGATTAACGATGACGGGGGTATCCAGACCTTCAATCCGGCTGCTGAAAAGATATTTGGCTTCAAGAAGGAGGAAGTTATCGGCAAGAATATCCGTGTCCTGCTTCCAGAAACCATAGGCGTTGGTCTATCCAGGGAATTTGGCGCTGAATGGGCGTCTATTCTGTCCTTTGGCAATGATTTGGTCGGTGTGCGAAAAGATGGCGAAATATTCCCCATGGAAATGGCCGTTCGTGAATTAAATCAAGGCGAGAACCTGACATTTACAAGTATTGTTCGCGACATAACGGCGAGAAAAAAGGCCGAGGAGAAAGTCTATAATCTGGCCCACTTCGATCATCTGACCGGATTGCCAAATCGATATCTGCTGGGTGACCGCCTTGATGAGGCGCTGAAAAGAGCCGGGCGCAGTGACCGGGATGTCGCCTTGATGTTTATTGATCTGGACAAGTTTAAAACCATCAACGACACCATTGGCCACTCTGGCGGTGATCAGGGCCTGATGGAAGTGGCGTCCCGGTTAAGAAACTGTATCCGCAACACCGATACCGTTGCCCGGGTCGGCGGCGACGAGTTTGTCGTCCTGCTTGAAGAACTTCACCATCAGGAAGAGACTACAATCGTCGCCGAAAAAATTATGGAATCCCTTCAGACCCCTTTTATTTTTGAGGGGCATGAGTTTTTATTAAGCGCCAGTATTGGCATCAGCATTTATCCGGAACATGCGACAGATGTCACCCATCTGATGATCTGTGCGGACCGGGCGATGTATCAGGTGAAGCGGGACAGAAAAAGCGGTTTTGCGGTTTATCTACCGGATATGAGCATGCCCAGTTCGGCCGAATGATTTTTTAATTCAGGCCTGATCGAAAAGGGACTCCAGCAGGGTATCGTCACTGAATATGGTCGGATGAAATTTTCCATTAATGAAGCGCGCGCAAGGTAAATGACTTGTACAGGCGCCCTCTTTTTTGTCCTCGTGGTCCCCATCCGTGGTGAAGGTGTTGTCTCCGATGCCACGAATATGAAGAATTGTGTTGGCGCGGTGGCGTTCGCCGGCCAGTGCTGAGGCATCCTCGCAATTGATGGCCATTATTGTGTCCGTGTGAACTTCCTCCGGTGTTGCCGGATTTACATAAAAGACGGTGAACGGCCTGGTTTCGCCATTATTGCGCTCTGATTGAGCTTTGACCTTGTCCTTGGAAGGCATGGTTCCCTTTTCCTCGCGCCTGCCGGGGTCTTTGTTGTTTTTGGTCTCGGTCATTAACAAAATGCACCCCCACGGCATTTGGTTAAAAGTATAGTCCGAAACGAATTCTTGCCTGCTTACCCTATGCGACTCGTTGGAATCGCTGGACTCCTTTCAGAAATCCAATTAACACCCGGATATTATATATAAGGTGTAGTGTCAACACCCCTGGTACATCATCTAGTGCTTGATTTCTTCTAAATTCATCTCTTCAGGACTCTGTATAGAGTCAGAAACAAGCCCTTTCAGAACTTGCTGAAGTTCCTGAAATGGTAAAAATTCCAGAAAAAACAGATTCTTTTCAATGCATTGAATCTTTGTCGTGTCGATTCAACTTGGTTTTATTTGGTTTCATTTCTTTTCCTTTGTCGGGGGCGTATATCAGGCCAAGGACTCGATAATTTTTTTTATAAAGATTGAAGAATTCAAGAAATAAGGCACGCCAGACTCAGTAAAAACGATCGTTTCATCGCACGATGGGTCTTCGATTCGCAGTTTCTGTATTTCAGGATGGAGCCTTTTTGATAAAACAAAGTAACAATATCTGGTGGGCGTTAACCTTTTGGATACCATAAACCGCTAATTTTCAACGAGTCGCATTCACATACGTGGAAAACGTACAGAACGGCGCGTGTGGAGTTAATTAAGGGTGGGTTATGGCGAATACTGGGCAACAGGCAACCGTGAAACTAATTGCTGATGGCATTCTTACCCAACGCTCCAATCAAATACTTCCGGTCTTTCGGGGGCTTGATGATGTTAGCGTCCAGGCAAAAGAGATTGCCGATATCGTCGAGGTGACGGCGCCGACTTTCTCGAAATGGCGTTCGGGCCGGGTGAAAGTTCCGGAATGCAAGCTGGTCTTGCTGACCTTGCTGCTGGCCCACTGGATGGATGAGATGGAAACCCTGCGCAGCGTCCAGGGATTGGCCTCCAATCCCAGGTTTCTGGCCCGTTTGAAGGCCACGCGTCGCTGCCTTTACCAGCAGGAAACCATCAATCAGTCCTTGCCGCCTGAAACGGTCCGTGAAGGCTCGCACCTGTTCCGCGAATGGTGGTTTCGCAAAGGCAGTCAGAATTCAATATCGCCAAAAATGGCGTCTTGAAATAATAATAATGAGGGACGATAAATGAATCAGCTGGACGGCATCACCCACGACGGGCTTCAAACGGCGATGGGCATCAAAGAAAGCTATCGTGCCCATGAGCCAATTTGTCTGCCTGGCGAAGATGCGCGAATCCTGATGCCGGAAAACCTGTTGAATCATCATATTGATTTGATGACCTTGGAAGACCCCCTGGTCTTGTCCATGATGGCGACGCGGGACCCGGAACCGCCAATGGCGCTGGCCGCGGCGACGCGCTTAAGCCCCCTGGGAAATAAATCTAAATTACTGAATGGTGTATTCCGAGTAGTTGGCGAAACCACGAAACACTCGCTTATTACCAAGTGCGTATCCATGATTACCGAAAGTGCCTTTTGCCCCGATGCAATCGCCAAGGTTCGCCTTCATGCCAATAAATTTATTATCAGTACGCGCAAGGAATACACCCTGGCGCTGCGGCAGAATTTGCAATCCCTGCTCGATGGCACCATCGCACCGCGTTACTTTGTAAACGAGTTCTTCGAGCTAACCGAAGCTGGCAATATGCGCAGCGACATTCGAAAGAAGCTGGTACTTAGCCTGTTGCTGTCGGAAAACATCCGCCCGTCGATCAAGTTCCTGTTTTTGGAAAATTTTGAGCGCCTGCCCAATGCGGTTAAAGGATCCATTGTCGGAGAGGTTATGAAGGCGCCACCCAGTCGCCATATGGATATCCTGAAAGAGGAGTTGCGCTGGACCGTTTCATCGGCCAGTGAAGGCAAGGCGAACGTTCACGCCATAAGCCCCATAAAACCTGACGAAAAGCCATCCAAGCCTAAAATGGCCATGGCTGAAAAACCGATGACGGTGCCTTATAAGCCTGTTAAGGCAAAGCCCCGTCCGTGGCAACCGGGCGAAAGGCAGGTGCTGCCAGGGTCTAAGGAAATACCCTGGCACTAGATCAGGCTGAATTAAAAGGCAGAATGTTTTATTAAATCAAACGGCGACGGAGGCCTTGTTTTCGTCGTCGTAGCTAAGCAAGGCTTCGGTTCCACAGTACAGGCCGTACAGAGTTTCGATAACGGCGCTGGCCTCTTCACCGGCAAGCGAGTAATGAATGGTTTGCGCTTCACGGCGTGTGGAGACGAGATTATCGCGGCGCAGGCGCGCCAGATGTTGCGACAGGGCAGACTGGCTCAACCCGACGATGCTTTCCAGCTCGCCGACGCATTTTTCTCCGGGAACCAATTGGCAAAGAATCATCAGGCGGTGTTGATTGCTCATTGCTTTCAAGAGTGTACTAGCGCGCCTTGCATTATCCTGGATACGCTCCAGGTCAATCACCGATGCTTGATTCTCGTTCATTTTTGCATTCCTCTGTCTGGTCGGGTTGCTTGTCGTGTTCCCGTTTACAGGTGCCCCAAATCCACCTGCTTGATGCGTTTTGCTAATTTAAGACTACATAATATACACCCTGTGGACCAGAATAAAATTAACAAGTTATGCTGCGGTGCAGCGTAAACAGGTGTGCCCCGGAAAGGGTCTAATCGCAGATATTGAACGGCCTGATTGCTTGATGAATCTTTATTATTCAACTACATGCAGCACAAATGTTTCGAATTGATTGTATAAACAAAAAATTGTATAAATGAGAAAGGTTCTAGCGGGATAATATATTTGTCGAATTTTCAGGAAATCTCAGCGGAAAATAATGCTGCAGCGCACAATTTCCTTTGATTCCGTATAGGGACTCCCTTGTTATTCCAGATCGTTTTTCCCCGATAGGGGGGTGATTCTGCTGGGGGCATGCTATATGTAAATAATCGACAACAATAAGAAACAGGGCATCAGGGAAACAAATGACCGATACCATTATTCTGGATGTTAAGGGACTGGGCTGCCCGGTTCCTATTCTCAGGGCCAACCGCGCCGTCAAGGAAATGATCCCGGGCGACATGCTCGAGATTCTTGCAACGGATTCCGACGCCCCGCAGGATTTCGAGATATTCTGCAAAACCACAGGCCACCTATACAAAGGCTGCGAAAAGACGGACGGCGTCTACGTCATCCGTCTCGAGGTTATCTAATACCTATTCAGCGCTAACAGCCTCAGCCTTGTGATCGTGGCTTTTCTCGGCGAATCTTGAGACCAGCGACATCAGGGGCGGGATGATGGCCAGGGTCAGCAGAGCCGACAGGGCCAATCCGCCGACGACGACTGATCCCAGGCCGCTATAGAGTTCGGATCCGGCGCCGGGGAAGATCACCAGCGGCAACATTCCGAAGACGCTTGTCAGGGTCGACATGAAGATCGGCCTGATGCGGTTGCGGGTGGCGGCGATCAGTGAGGCCTCGAAATCAAGGCCTTCCTGACGGTGGTGATACAAGGTCTGGTGCACCAACAGAATGGCATTGTTGACGACGATACCGACCAGGATCACGAAACCCAGCAGGGTCAGCATATCCAGCTGATGGGGTGAGAACAGGTTGAGGATAACCAGCCCACCAACGCCGCCTGCCGTTGCCAACGGCACAGACAGCATGATGATCAGGGGATAGATGAAGCTTTCAAACAGAACCGCCATGACCAGATACACAATCAGTACAGCAATGATCAGGTTCACAACCATATGATCCCATGCTTCGGTCAGCTTGTCGGCGGTGCCGGACATGCCAATGCGCACGCCGGGCGGCAATCCCTCCTGGCGCAAGGGGCCGATAACCTGCTCGTTGAGGATATCAATGGCGGCTTCAAGGGGAATGTGGGGCGCTGGGCGGACTTCAAGTGTGACCGTGCGCTCGCGCTCCTTATGCAGAATTTCCGTCGGCCCTGACGTCACCCGAAC
>JADHSW010000107.1 GCA_016776705.1 Rhodospirillales bacterium | reverse complement strand
CGGAAATCGTCAGCGCATCGTTCTTTGACAGCAGGGATAACATTCGCCTGTCGAGACTTTCAGTCAGATGCTGGAACAGCCAGCGGTTGGCCAGCAAATTGACGCCCGGAATCATGGTCTCGCGCAAGTCTGCGATGGAAATGAACATTTCTGAAAAGGACTGTTCGGGGATCATCTGCGCATCGACGGAGCAAACAAACTGACGGCGCACAAGATTGGACAGGTCGGTCCGCTCAAGCGCGCTTTCAACCCGGGCCAGGATTTCCGGCGTCATCGGATCACCCTCGCGCTGGCGCACCTTGAGCGCGGCACGGGTGTCCATTCGCACACGGGTGTCCTTTTTTCGCTTTTCTTCGGATTCGATAAGACTTTCGATCAGTTGCAGCAATTCTTCGTACTGATCGTCCGTATCGTACCAGGTGGAAAAAAGGTTCTCGCCGGGGGCTTCATCCTCAAGAAGCGGATCATCACTGAACAGGAAGCGCACCTTCTGGACCACGGTTTGCGCTTGTGGCCTGGCTTCATTCTTGAAAAAGAAGAACATATCGGAATTTTTTACCGAGAACAGCTGCCCCTGCAGGGACTTGACCAGATTTTCAAAACTGTTTTCGGCGGCGCGCAAGTGGTGCTCGCGCCGATTATAAGGTTTCAGGTCCGACAGATGCAGGCGCACGGCACCGTGCTTGCCCCTTTTCTCCTCCAGTCGCCGCATATAGTCCAGCAAAAGGTTTTCCTGGCTTCGCAGATGTTTTTGGGCACCATCAGAATCAGCCATGATCAGATGATCCCTTTGGCCAGCATGGCGCCAACGACGGTATCGATGTAGAAACCCTGGAAGCGCCTGATCCCCAAGGACAAGGCCCAGATAACGGCGTCCTCGGAATCAACCCGGCCAAGAATAACGTGGTCCTTGCCAACGTTTTTTACCACCCGGCGCATATCCTCGATGCGGGCCTCGGATTCATCATTTTTGAATTCCGGGCCCCAGTTGACCTTGACCAGGTCGGATTCCAGCAGGGCCGGGTCTAAAAATTGCAAGGAAAGCGGGCTCAGACCGTCAATCAGCACCCGGTATCCATTTTCCTGCAACATATCGCGGGCGTCGGAATAGGCTCCCATGTCGGAGAAAACATCAATCAATTGTACTTCAACGACAATTTTCGATGAATAATCGCCAGCTCTTTGGTGGAAGTGCTGAAACTCCCGTCCCAAAATCGTAGAAATGTTCAGGTTCAGGCTGATCGGGTTCTTCAGATATTCGAAATCCAGACGGGAAATGACGCCCAGCATGCGCCGGTCAATTGTTTCCGTCAGGTATTGAAACAGCCAGTTGGAACCAAACAGGTTAACGTCCGGCGCAACGCGCTTTTGCAGTGCAGACATGGTGACGAACTGTTCCTTGAAAAGGACGTCGCCCTTGCCACCCTGGTGCAGGACGACGGCGGTCTGTTCGTGGATCAAATCGTCAATATCGGCTGTTTGCAGGCGAAGGGTGATGTCAGCGACATCCTTCGGCTGCATCCTTTCGCCGGGTAAAGAGTTCGGCGATAACAGTTCGGCGGCCTTGCGTTGGCGCTCGATGGCTTCTTCGGAAAGAAGCTGGATGGATTCGTTGAACGAGGCAAAGTCGCCAGGCTGGCTCAGGTCGTACCAGGTTGAAAAACGATCATCTATGGAGCCATCTTCACTATCGGTCAGGGGGTCTTCACTGAAAAGTTGACGGGCTTTGTGCATGGCCGGGTCGATTTCATCGACGGGTACATCCTTACACAACAGGACCAGGTCAGCGCAGTCCAGCTTGTACAGGGTGACGTCGTGATTATTTTGCAGATTATCGAAAGTGCGCGCAGCAATGTTGATAAAATGGGGTTTACGGTTAGACGCACGCAACCCGGAAAGGTGAACGTGCACGGCGTAATACCCGGAACGGTCATCTTCAATGAAGCGTAACCGGGTAAGAAGCTGTGTTTCTTCGCTCGTCGTTTCAGAGCCAGGAAACGTCATTACGGTGCCCGTTTGAGCCATCGTTTGCTGATTGCCTTAAAAAATATCGAGTTCAAACTCGTCTACGCTAAGACAAAAGCGTTAATAGTCGCTTATCAAAAGACGTGATAACGCCCTATTACGACTTGATTGCGCTTCATGCCCCAAGGCATCATATTCTGTCTCATGCAGCCCACACAACCAGTCATCACGCCGCGATCGCCCCGGATTGGGTCGGGAAAGCGAATTTATGCCGTGGGCGATGTGCATGGACGCGCTGATTTACTGGAAAAGCTGCTTGGGCTCATTTTCAGCGATGCCGCGGGAAATATGGATAATTCACTGATTTTCCTCGGTGATTATATTGATCGTGGCCCCGATTCCCGGCGCGTGGTTGACGTTTTGACACAGTTTGTGGCAACGGATTTTAACCTCATCACCTTGAAGGGAAACCACGAAGAAATGCTTCTGCAGTTTCTTGAGGGCGAGGGCCCGATGATGACCTGGCTGAGAAATGGTGGACGGGAAACCCTGAAAAGCTATGGTGTCGATGTCGCCGACCTTTATCAAACTTCAGCAACCGACGAAGCCATGGAAGCGGCCCGCCGTACCCTGCGGAAGGCCATGCCCGGCTCTCACGTGGAGTTTCTCGCGGCCCTGGAGCTTACTTATCAAGAGGGGGATTACCTGTTTGTTCATGCCGGTATCCGCCCAGGCATTCCAGTAAGCGAGCAAAAGGAAGAAGACCTGATCTGGATCAGAAAGGATTTTATAAACAGTGATGCGGATTTTGGAAAAATTGTCGTCCATGGCCACTCTATTTCCGCCCGTCCGGTTGTCAGTAAAAACAAAATTGGCATTGATACGGGGGCCTGGCGCAGTGATGTGTTGAGCGCTTTGGTTCTGGAAGGCGTCGAGCGGCGCTTTCTGTCCACCTGAAGCCTTTTTAAGAGTGGGCAGCATGACCTCTTCAGTGATAAGTTCCGGGGAATTAAGCTCTTTTTTGGGGGCAACGAAGCGTTTGAACAGGTGCAAGAAAGTCCACGATGGTGACTAGGAAAAGAATATTGGTAACCGGAGGGGCCGGGTTTCTCGGTTCTCACCTGTGTCAGCGACTGCTCAGGGATGGCCACGACGTGCTGTGTGTCGATAATTTTTATACCGGCAGTCGCGACAACATTATCCAGTTGATGGACGACCCTCATTTTGAGTTGCAGCGCCACGATGTGACGTTTCCGCTCTATGTTGAAGTTGATGAAATCTACAATCTCGCCTGCCCCGCCTCGCCGATCCATTATCAGAATGATCCGGTACAAACGACAAAAACGTCCGTGCATGGGGCCATAAATATGCTGGGTCTTGCCAAAAGAACCGGGGCCAAGATTTTTCAGGCATCCACCAGCGAAGTTTATGGTGACCCTGAAGTGCATCCTCAACAAGAGGGATACCGTGGGTCGGTTTCAACGACAGGTCCCAGGGCCTGCTACGATGAGGGCAAGCGTTGCGCCGAAACGTTGTTTTTCGATTACCTGCGCCAGCATAATTTAAGAATCCGCGTTGCCCGGATTTTCAATACCTACGGCCCCCGTATGCTGCCGGACGACGGGCGTGTGGTGTCGAACTTTATCGTCCAGGCCCTGAAGGGCGAACCCATCACCATCTACGGCAGCGGTCTGCAGACCCGATCTTTCTGTTTCGTCGATGATTTGATAGAGGGCTTCCTCAGGTTGATGAGCGCCGATGACGCGATCACGGGTCCCATGAACCTGGGTAATCCCAACGAGTTTACGATTCGCCAGCTCGCCGATACGGTATTAAGGCTGACCGGGTCGTCGTCTGAACTGATCGACAGGCCCCTGCCGGAAGACGATCCAACACAACGCTGTCCGGATATTTCAATGGCTCACAATGAGTTGAGCTGGCAGCCGACCGTTGAGCTTGAAGAAGGCCTCGGGCGAACCATCGCCTATTTTAAGGAAATCATATAATCCTGATCTTTTGGTTAAATAACGTTAAAAAATGATGTTTTTTGGATCAATTTACACGAAGTACGAAATTTCACCCAAATAAAGACCTGTATTTTAAGGGATATGGCGTAAAATAGATTTTTTCATATTAAAAATACGCCAGTTATGACGAAATTTGCGCCTGATAAACACGTTTTGACCATCCACGCAGCCCTCTTTCTTTAGTGCCACCGCCTTCAAGCCAATCGCGTACGGGGACAAAAAAGCCACTTTTTGGTCTGTTCAGAACGGTTGCGGGCAGGGGTTTTTCGGGGCTTGCGGCCATGTCCTGTTTGCCTGGCCCGTGACCTGCGGCGATGGCGCGAGCAAGTTGTGTGAACAGGACCGTATCGACAAAGGGCACCCTGATTTCAAGTCCGTGCGCCATTCCGGCCCAATCGGCATCGCGCAGCAGCTGGTTGCGCATGTACCAGCACATTTCCAGGGCGGCGACTTTTGCCTTTGGGGCGTTAATTTCTGACTGGCAGGTATTCAGGCGATGGCGAATGTCCAGGGCCTGAATGCCTTCGCGGGCCATGTCGTTACCCAAAATCGAAGGCAGCTCCCAGGGCATGAAAAGGGCGCGCCTTAAAAGGTAGGCATCGCCAAAATTACTTGAAAATTCAAGCAATCCCGGGGCTTTTGGGGGAAGCAACGCGCCACTGAAAGGCGAGGATAAGCCCCGCAAAAGACGGCCAAAGCTGGCAATTCCGGGGACACGGCCAATCCCTGCGACCAAATTCGGGATTTGGGAAAAGCCATCGTATCCGGCAAACAGCTCATCGCCGCCCAGGCCCGAAATGGCGACTTTCAGGCCTTCTGCGGCGGCGGCTTTGGCGACGAAGTAGGTATTGACCCCGTCAATGCTCGGCTGGTCCATGGCGTCCAGCAAATCATCCAGATCGTTGGCAAAGTCAGAACCCGCCACCCGAACCGTATGCTGGCGGGCGCCATAGGCGCTGGCGATGGTTTCCGCCAGGGGAACCTCATCGTTGGCGGTTCCTTTAAATTCTTCGAAACCAAGGGTCAGGGTGTCAAGACCCGCGCCCTGAAGTTCCGCAGCCAGCCCAACAAGGGTCGCAGAATCCAGTCCCGATGACAGGAACACCCCGACAGGGACATCGGCGACAAAATGATGCTTCAGGCTGTTGCGCAGCAGGTCACCCAGATTTACAGGGCCATCGCCATCATTGGCCGCAGCCAGGTGGGTGGCGATATCGAAGAAGGTTTCAGGCTTTCCCGGACCGTTTTCATCAATCCACAGGGTTGTTCCCGCGGGCAAGGCACGGATGTTTTTGTACAGGGTGTGTGGTTCGGGAACATTGCCAAACAGGAAAAAACCCGCATGACCGGCGGCATCGAAGCGGGGCCTTGGGCGTCCGCCCGCCGTCAGGCCCGCCAGCAGGGCCTTGACCTGGGAGGCGGCGCTCAGGGTTTTTCCGTCATCCAGATAATAAAGCGGTTTGATGCCAAAACCGTCCCTGGCGAGCAAAAGGCCACGGCGTTGTTCGTCCCAGATCGCAAAGGCGAACATGCCACGCAGGCGCGTGACCATGGCCCGGCCATGGCGTTGATACAAGTGCAGCAGCACTTCCGTATCCGAAAAGGTGTGAAACGTCTCGCCTGCCGCTTCCAGTTCCTGGCGCAGTTCGCGAAAATTATAAATTTCCCCATTGAAGGAAATATGCAAGCGGCCCGTTGGGGATTCCAGCATCATCGGCTGGGCGGCATCATTGCTCAAATCGATGATGGCCAGCCTTTTGTGGGCAAGCCCGATACGTTTGTCGTCTGCGAGCCACAGCCCTTCGCCATCGGGGCCACGCCGGGACATGGCATGATTGATTGCCCCGAGAACATCCGCCTCAACGGGGGGCGCATTGGTGTCATAGGAGAAAACGGCGGCGAAACCACACATGAAAAATTAAACCTGAAAGAGCCTGTGAATTCTGAACGCTAGTCTTCTTAACCGGAGCGGCTCTTATGGGGCAAAGCCTTTCTGGAGAATGGCCGGATTTTGGAGGTCAGATCAAGCCATGTTCCTGGGCATAGGATTTGAAATCCGAATCGGCCCGGATGACATCTTCCAGGAGAAAATAAATCGTTTCTTCCAGGCATTTTGTCGCTTCATCCCGATCCAGATCCTCGGAAACCGTGGCCAAGGTCTTGTCAGCCATATCCAAAAGGCGTTGGTGGGCACTCCTGTGGGATTCCAGGCGGGGGAAGTCGATGGAAATCAAAAAGGCTTCTTCACGTTTGAAATGATCTTTCGCCTGTTGCATAAAATCAGCGAACAGGGTTGCGCATTTCTTAAAGTCGCCACCTTTGAGCGCCACTTCGATATGTCGAATAGAATTTACAAGTTTTCGATGATCATTATCGATCTCTGGAAGCCCCGTTTCAAAGGACGGAAGCCACGCGATTTCCACCATAACCAGCCTTTCTTTTGTCGGATTTCTAAGTCGATCCGCTAACAGGTAATATTATTTTGAGCCGCGAAGAAAGCCAACCTTATCAGTTTTTGAATTATTCCACATATTATTTGTGTCTGCCAATGAATACCCGCCGGGGCAAGCCTGAAAAAGAAGTGCAAAGCTGTCTTTGCATCAGCATACGTATTCAGAGTAAAACACTGCAATGAAACAAGTTATTCAAAGCACCCGGACAGGCAAGCTGAACCTGACCGAGGTTCCCGCCCCGATCCTCAAGGCGGGAAACATTCTGGTAAGCACCCGTGCCTCGCTGATTTCAGCGGGGACCGAGCGCATGGTCGTCGAATTCGCGCGCAAAAGCCTCGCCGGAAAAGCCCGGGAAAGGCCGGATCTGGTCAAAAAGGTTCTGACAAAGGCGAAAAGGGACGGAATCGGGGCGACTATTCGATCTGTTCTTGCGCGCCTTGATGAGCCGTTGCCGCTTGGTTATTCCGCCGCCGGAGACATTGTTGGCGTTGGCGCCGGTCTGGAGGGGCGTTTCAGGGTTGGTCAGCGCGTTGCCGTTGCCGGCGCGGGGCTTGCCAATCATGCGGAGCTGAATGTGATACCAGGCAATCTGGCGGCGCTGATCCCCGATGATGTATCCTACGAAGAAGCCTGTTTCGGAACCTTGTCGTCAATCGCCATGCATGCGGTCAGGAATTTGGGCGCGTCCCTGGGTGACTGCGTGGCCGTGGTTGGCTCCGGTCTGCTGGGTCAGTTGATCATTCGCCTGCTCACTCTTTCCGGCGTTCGGGTGATGGCGCTGGACTATAACGGGCCGCGCCTTGATCTTGCCCGTCGCATGGGGGCCGAGGCAACGGTCGATCTTGGTGGCCAGGCCCTGGACAGTAGTGTCGCCGCCCTGACTGGCGGACGCGGGATGGACGGCATCATTATTTCGGCGGCCACGGATTCCAGCGAGCCATTCAAGGTCGCGGGCACCATTGCGCGTGATCGGGCGAAGGTTTGCATGGTCGGGCTGACCGGTACTGAATTTCCCTACCGTGAATTTATGCAAAAGGAGCTCAGCCTTGTTGTCTCGCGCTCTTACGGACCCGGCCGTTATGACCCGGACTTCGAAGGACGCGGCGTCAAATATCCCGAAGGCTGGGTGCGCTGGACAGAAACCGAGAACCTTGGCGAATGTGTCCGCCTGATGTCGCCGTCACTGAACAGGCGCCTGAACGTTAGCGCGCTCACGACCCATACCTTTAAACTTGATGATGCCGAAAAGGCCTACGATCTTGTCACCAGCGGGGCCGAACCGCATCTTGGCGTTGTGCTGTCCTATAATGAGTACGTAACGAAAGAAAGCCCTGTCTTTCCCGCGCCTTCCCTGGGAAAGGCCGCAAGCGGCTGTGTTCTGGGCGTTATTGGAGCGGGCGGTTTTGCTCGATCGGTGCTGCTGCCGGAATTGAAAAAAATGTCCGGCGTTACTCTGCACACGGTAGCAACCCAGCGCGGCGCATCAGCGGAAAAAACCGGCGACACCTTCGGCTTTCTTCATGCCAGCGCGGATAGCGATGCGGTTCTTGAAAATACCGATATCAATGCGGTGCTTGTCGCCACCCGCCATGACAGCCATGCCGAGCTGACGGCGCGGGCTTTGCGGGCGGGAAAATCGGTGTTGGTGGAAAAGCCCTTGGCTCTGGACAGGGAAGGCATCAACAAGGTCATTGAAGCGCGCAATGACAGCGCCGGATTTTTCCAGGTCGGGTTTAATCGCCGTTTTGCACCGCTGTCGCAGATGGTGCGCGGACGTCTTGATAAACAGGACGGCACAAAGTTTATCCTTTTGCGGGTGAACGCGGGCCATATACCGGCGGAAAGCTGGGTGCACGCGGCTGATGAAGGCGGCGGGCGCATTCTGGGCGAGGTTTGCCACTTTGTCGATCTGGCCCGCTATTTTATGGCCTCGCCTATTGTATCGGTTCAGGCCGATGCCGCTCAGGCAACCGGTGGTGGTTGCGATGATTTGAATGTTGCCCTGCGTTTTGCCGATGGCTCGCTTGCCACTATTGCCTATACGGGGCTTGGCGATAACGTCTATTCCAAGGAGCTGATAGAGGCCTATGCGGGCGGCGGTGTTATCACTATCGATAACTTTCAGTCATTTACCATCGCCGAACATGGCAAATTGAACAAGCCTGTCACTGGCACCCAGAACAAGGGTTTCAGGCCAGCGCTGCAAGGGTTTGTAGATGCCGTTACCAATGGGAGCCCTGCCCCAATCGACGAGGCAGAATTGATTGAGAGTACACTTGCAACTGTTGCTATCATGGAGTCCCTTCGCGAGGGACGCCGTATTGATCTTTCCTGAGACACGGGGCTGAATGGACCATGGCTTTCGACCTAAACGCCTATATGGAAGCAGAGATGACGGCCCACGCGAATGCCTTTGCGGCAACCCGCAAGGCCATCGCGCTTCCCTTTGCCGACTTGCTGGCGGCTTGTGTTCAGTCCGTGCGCAAGGGTGGCAAGATTATTTTTTTGGGTAATGGCGGCAGCGCTGCCGACGCCCAGCATCTGGCGACGGAACTGACTGTTCGTTATATCAAGGACCGTGCGCCCATCGCCGCCATCGCGCTTACCACGGATACATCGTCCCTGACTGCTATTGGCAACGATTTTGGTTTTGACGATCTGTTCTCCCGTCAGGTTGAGGCGCTGGCTGGAAAAGATGACGTGGTGATCGCAATATCCACATCGGGTAATAGCGAAAATATTATTCGCGCCCTGAAGGCGGCGAAGGAAAAAGGCGCAGTTGCTGCGGGATTTTCCGGTCGCGATGGCGGGCGCATGAAGGGGTTGGCCGAACCGCTTGTAAATGTTCCCGCTCCCGAAACCGCGCGCATTCAGGAAATGCATATCCTGATCGGTCACATGCTCTGTGGCGCCCTTGAGCAGGAGCTTGATCTGTTATGAGCGCCCGGGCTTCCTTGATTACCCTGTGTGAAAACCTGAAGTACGCCCGTGTACTGTGCATCGGTGACGTCATACTGGATCACTTCCATTATGGATCGGTTGATCGCATTTCCCCTGAAGCTCCGATTCCGGTGCTGAAACTGGAACGCGAAGATACCATGTTGGGGGGTGCCGGAAATGTGGTTCGCAATCTAGTGGGCCTTCGATCAACGGTTCGTTTTGTCACGGTCGTTGGCGAAGACAGCAATGGACGCGAGGTTGAACGCCTTGTTGCGGAAGAAGGTATTATGGATCTGCCTCTGGTCGATGTTGGCAGGCGTACATCGTCAAAGGCGCGCTATCTGGCGGATGGTCAG
>JADHSW010000106.1 GCA_016776705.1 Rhodospirillales bacterium | reverse complement strand
AGCGAGATTCAAGTGCAGCGGCTATTTCCTTTTCCTTGCCAGCACAATCCGACGCATAGTCCATATCGCATCCAAGAATGTGTTTTTGCAGCCAATGAAGAAGGAATTGTCTGACTTCTTCATCCAGTTCGCCATCACGGTTGAGTACAAAACGTGTCCGGTTTTCAACGACTTTTTCCGCCAGCGCCTGATGCAATTCTTTGTGGGCCGCCAGGCCTTTATAGCCACAGACTTCCATTACTTTTTCTTCCCGGGCAAAGTGATAACCGGTGTAGTCGAGCAAAATGGAGAAAATTGAATCCGTGACAAGAATGCCTTCGTCATTTTCACAGGCATCAATGAAGTCATTTAGGCAACCGACGAGAATTTTGTGGTCGTCGTCCAGCGCCTGAACCCCGACGCTCATTTCCGGTGCCCAAGTGATCCTTTCTCTCGATAACATAGCTCCCCCTCTGCACAATTTCGTACAGCTTCCCGCCTACTCTCTGAAATTTGAATACTATGAGGGCACCTGTTTTGTAAAACCATTTTAAACAGGTTTTAAAAAACCGGCTAGAGAACTACCAAAACGGCAATAATTGTTATTTCGCCAGCTCATCGAGAATGGGGCAATCGGCCCGATGATCCCCATGACACGTATCGGTCAGGCTGATCAAAGTCTGACGGATGGAATTCAACTCATCTATCCTTTCTTCAATCTCCCTGATGTGCTCAAGGGCGAAGCGTTTGACGTCGCTACTGGCCCTGTTCTTGTCCTGCCACAGGGTCAAAAGATTGCCAACATCCTTGACAGAAAATCCCAGGCGGCGGGAACGCTGGATGAAGCGCAAAGTTTCGACGTCTTTATCCTGATAATGCCGGTATCCGTTCTCCGCCCGTATAGGAGGGGGAATCAGGCCGATCTCTTCGTAATAACGAATGGTCTTCGCAGGCATTCCAGTTTGTTCTGATACGGTGCCAATATTCATTGTTTCGCCCCTGATCGTTAATTTTTGCCACTAGGATTACATTATACTGGAATGTTTAGGCATATTGAAATGAAACTTATTTTTCTATTTATTTACAATATATTACTAATTTACTAGAATTATTGAATTATATATTTTTTGTGTTATAGTAGCCATATGAAAACCTTAAATGGACATTTGCTGGAAGAAATGGCCGCCAGGCTGGAAGCGTTGGGAAACACTACCCGCCTCGCCATTTTTCGCGCTCTGGTCAAGGCCGGAACAAACGGGGCCAATGTGGGCGCGATTCAAAATGCCGTAGGCATCCCCGCATCGACCCTGACCCATCACATCCAGAAACTGGTCAAGGCCGGCCTGGTTTCCCAGAAACGCCATAGCCGTGAGCTGATTTGCCGGGCCGAATACGACGCCATGGACATGACCATCGACTACCTGAAGGAAGAATGCTGTCAGGGGTTGGGCCAGTTGCAAAGGAAGATTGACCAGTTATGAGCACCCTTGTCCTGTCCATCGGCCGCAGCTTTCGCAAAATAGACAACGCCTTGCTGGCGATAATCGTGCTTGTCATCGGCATCGCCTTCGGCCTTCCCCAAGAGGAAGCACTGCAAAGTCTTCACTTCACCTCAAGCAGCCTGTTGGGAATTTCCCCGTTTCTGGCTTTAAGCGCCCTGCTCGCCGCTTACCTGAACGCCGCAGGAGCCGACAAGGTCATCGGTCGCGTTTTCAATGGTCATGGCTGGAAAGTCATCGCCGCCGCCGCCATTTTCGGCTCCTTGTCGCCGTTTTGCTCGTGCGGGGTTATTCCCATCATCGCCGCCCTGCTGGCCGCTGGCGTCCCCTTGCCCGCCATCATGGCCTTCTGGCTCTCTTCACCAATCATGGACCCGGAGATGTTCATTCTGACATTTGGTGGCCTGGGATTGGAATTCGCCATCGCCAAAACACTGGCGACGTTTGCCATTGGGCTGTTTGGTGGGCTGGCGACCCGGGCCGTGATTAACGCGGGCGGTTTTACCTCGCCCCTGAAGGCCGAAGCCGCCACATGCGGCTCCTGCAAGCCGCAAATATCTGATGAAAAACCCGTTTGGGCATTCTGGCGCGATCAATCCCGAAAATCTGACTTTAATGTCAATTTCATCAGCACTCTGTTATTTTTGGGCAAATGGCTGGTCTTTGCCTTCATCATTGAAAGCCTGATGGTGATGTATCTGCCTGCCCAGACCGTCGCCCAATGGTTGGGAGGCGATAGCGCCTTTGCCCTTCCCCTTGCTGTCATCACCGGAATCCCCGCCTACCTGAACGGATACGCAGCTATCCCCCTGGTCGCAGGGTTGATGGAAACCGGCATGGCCCCAGGCCCGGCGCTGGCCTTCATGACCGCCGGGGCCATGACCTCCATCCCCGCAGCCATTGCCGTCTTCGCGCTGGTCAAACGGTCGGTTTTCCTGTGGTATTTGCTGTTGGCCGCCGTCGGCTCATTGGCAGTGGGACAGGTTTTTCAGCTTTATATGCAGTTTATGGCCTAGGTGTTTAGTCCCGGCATTTGATGGATTGGATCGACTTTGAATTTGCCGGTTTCATTTGTCCAGCATTTACAGATGAATAGGTATGGCGTCGAAAGGCGACGATGATCGCTTCTTCCTCAAGCGATAAGACCGACGACTTCGGGTCTTTCGGCCCAGTCGGCAAATCCTGTACTGAGGTTCGCTTCTTCCATTTGGCGACGGTCTTCAGATTGAGGCCTTAGCGCTGGGCCAGAGCCCTCAGGCTCTCTTGACTATTTTGTATGCTCTACAGACTACCTCCGTCGTTGTGGCGCTGTCGTGTAGAACTTGCCCCATAGTGCTTCCTTCCATTCCAGGGGGAATAATGCACCATCAAATGCCGGGGCTAAACACCTAGGGCTTCCAGCGCTTCAAAATCAGCGAGTTCGAAACCACCGATACACTGCTCATGGCCATGGCCGCACCCGCAATCACCGGGCTTAGCATCCCTGCGGCCGCCAGCGGGATTCCGATGATGTTGTAGATGAAGGCCCAGAACAGGTTCTGGCGGATTTTGCTGTAGGTTGCGCCCGAAACCCCGATCGCAGCCGCGATCAGTTCCGGGTCGCCACGCATCAGGGTGATACCCGCCGTATGCATGGCGACGTCCGTACCCGTTCCCATGGCGATGCCCACATCGGCGGCGGCCAGCGCCGGGGCGTCGTTGATGCCGTCCCCGACCATGGCGACAGTGCGCCCCCCTGCCCTCAGGGAGTCTACCTCACGGGCTTTATCTTCGGGCAGCACCTCGGCGATGATCCGCTCAATACCAACATCACGGGCAACCTTGGCGGCACTTCTGGCATTGTCGCCGGTTAGCATGACGACTTCAATACCCTGACTTTTCAGGTGTTTCACGGCGGCGGCGGCGTTGGCTTTGATAGAATCGCCGACGGCAATCAGCCCTAACAATCGAATTTCAGGCAATCTGGTAGCGACCCACATTACCGTCGCGCCACCTTCTTCGAAAGCCACTGCATCATCTTCCACAGCGTCGAAGACGACACCTTCATCAGACAACAGCCTGCGATTACCGATCAGCAGCGTTATATCATCAAGTTCGGCCTCAAGTCCCCGCCCAGGATGGCTTTTAAAGGCCTTCAGGGACTTGAGATCGCCCTTGGGCGCATAGTCGAGCACAGCATGGGCCAAAGGGTGCTCTGAGCCCTGCTGAGCCGACGCAGCCAGCAGGATCAGATTGTCCTTATCACCATCCAACGCGACAATGTCGCGAACCGAAGGCCTGCCTTCGGTCAGGGTGCCAGTCTTGTCGAGAACCACCGTGTCGATGCGGTGCGCCCGTTCCAGAGCCTCGGCATCCTTGATCAAAATACCGAATCGCGCCGCCGATCCTGTTCCAGCCATGATCGCCGTGGGTGTTGCCAGTCCCAGCGCGCACGGACATGCGATCACAAGCACCGTCACTGCATTGATGATAGCCGTGGGCGTATCAACGTTGCCCATCAACATCCATCCACCGAAAGTGACGGCAGCAATGGCGACAACTGCCGGCACAAAGATGGCTGCAATTTTATCAACCAGCCTTTGAACCGGAGCTTTCGTCGCCTGGGCGCTTTGGATCAGATTGATAATGCGCGCCAGGGCCGACTGCGCCCCGACCGTTGTCGTGCGAATGCGTAACAGCCCTTCACCATTGATAGCGCCGCCGGTAACCGGGTCGCCGATGCCTTTAGCAACGGGCAGGCTTTCACCAGTAATCAGGGATTCGTCGCATTGCGAGACGCCGTCAATCACTTCGCCATCGACCGGCAGGCGTTCGCCGGGGCGAACAATGACCACATCGCCGCTAAGAACCAGTGTCGAGGGGACTTCGACCTCTGCCCCGTCACGTAGCACCCTCGCCGTTTCCGGCCGGATATCCATCAGGGCGCGGATCGCCGCCGTGGTTCCCCGCTTGGCCCGTGTTTCCAGCAGTTTACCAAGCAAAACCAAGGTGATAACGGCGGCGCCAGCCTCAAAATACAGGTGCCCGTCCGCCCCGAGTTCCGGTGACATCATCATGGCGACGCTAAGCCAGTAGGCGGCGGACGTACCAAGCACTACCAGCAGATCCATATTGCCCGATCCGGCCTTCAGCGCCGCCCATGCCGGTTTATAAAAACGCGCCCCGGCAACGAACTGGACCGGTGTCGCCAAAAGTAGTTGAACCAGGGGCGAAAGGGTAAAGTCCCTGCCAGCCAGCATCGCCACCATCTGCACCATGAATGGAGCGGTTAACAGGGCCGCACCGGTAAAAACCATGAGATCATGGCGAGCGCGGGCCTTGGCCTGACGTTCTTCTGCGGCGAATTGTGCGTCGTCACCGGTTATAAGCCTGGCGCCAAAGCCGGTTTTCTCGATGGCGCGAATCAGATCAGCAGGGCCTGCAACACCGGTTTCGACGTAAATGGTTGCCTTTTCCGTCGCCAGATTAACGGCTGCCGAGTTGACGCCAGCGAGCTTTCCCAGTGCTTTTTCCACCCGGCCAGAGCAGGACGCACAGGTCATCCCCTCAATAGCGATTTCATAGGTCTGGGGCGGCACCCTGAATCCGGCGCGAACGATAGCAGCTGAAATTTCGGCGGCGCACACTACGGCTGGATCAAAGGAAACGTTGGCGTGTTCTGTCGCCAGATTGACGTTGGCCTGATCAATACCTGGTAATTTAGCGATAACCCGCTCGATCCTTGATGCACAAGTGGCGCACGTCATGCCTTCGACGGGCAAAGAGACGCTGGATTTCAAAATTTCGGCTGCCTGAGTCATCTTTAACCTTCCAGTACGATGTAAGCTATGATGAAGCTTCCAGCAACCGGAAGGTCAAGCCCGGTTACAGGAGCCGATAAACCAGCCCAACGGCAAGAAACAACAGAAAAATACCAATGATCCGCTCAATGGTGCCTGAATGCTTTTCAAGCACCTTCGTCATGGTTGACCCGGAAAGAACAAGGGCGACCAGCACGTACCACAGGGTATCGACCGTGCCAGCCGTCATTGCAAGAATGGTTTTTTCAAGCACGCTGGCCTCGGCCCGTAAAAAAGGGCTGAACACAGCCAGAAAAAAAGCGGCAATCTTGGGGTTCAGGAAGGCAATCAGGAAACCACTGACGAAGCCGCCATGGCCGGAAATCGGGACTTCTTTGGGTGTTTCACTGGATTTCGAACGATTAATTCCCAAAAAGGAATAACCGAGCCATACCAGCAGTACGACCCCGGCATAACTGATAATGGTTTCGACTTCAGGGGCGGCAGCCAGCGCAACTGCCAAGCCGGTAACCACGAGCCCGGCATAAAAATAGATGCCCAGCCCATGGCCAATCCCGGTCAGCACCCCCTGACGCTTGCCACCGCTAACAGTATTGCGCAGTACCACAGCCAGACTTGGGCCGGGAGACATGGCCCCAAGCGCGCAGATAGTCAGTACCTGAAACCAGGAAAGGAAATCCATAGAATACCGTCAAAATAATAATACGGAAACATTCGCTATATCAGGAGCGCGATGTTTATTCGAGTCCGGATTTTCCGTTGCGCCACTTGACGATAGCGAGGTCGATGGGCATTGTGTGCCTTCTCGAATGATGGATGACGCTGGGCACGCATTTTCCTAAAGTAAAAAA
This sequence comes from Rhodospirillales bacterium, assembly GCA_016776705.1. Lineage (GTDB taxonomy): Bacteria > Pseudomonadota > Alphaproteobacteria > Rhodospirillales > JABHCV01 > JACNJU01. The sequence continues at coordinate 3,673 of JADHSW010000106.1, read as the reverse complement.
TTCAAAGATATACGATAGCGCATTGAAATGTTTCTGTTAATCGATAACTACGACAGCTTCACGTATAACCTGCTCCACTACCTGGGTGAGTTGGGTGCAGAGGTTGTTGTTCGTCGCAATGATGCTTTAAGCGCCGATGAAGCGCTGGGGTTGAACCCCGAGGGTATTGTCATTTCCCCCGGCCCCTGCGATCCGGACAAGGCGGGCATCTGTCTTGATGTGCTGGCGAAGGCTCCCGAAAGCCTGCCCATCATTGGAGTTTGCCTGGGTCATCAGTCCATTGGCCAACACTTTGGCGGCACCGTGGCGCGCGCGCCTAAACCCATGCATGGCAAGACAGACACCATCAATCACACCGGTACCGGCCTGTTTCAGGGAATTGAAAACCCGTTCACGGCGACAAGGTATCATTCCCTGACGGTGTTAAGGGAAGACCTTCCCGCTTGTCTGAAAATTACGGCTGAAAGCCCGGATGGCGTTATTCAGGGCCTGTCCCATAAAACCCGCCCCATTCACGGGGTTCAGTTCCACCCGGAAAGCATCGCTTCCGAGCACGGCCATAAGCTGCTCAAGAATTTTATCGATCTGACAAAAGGGAAGATGGCGGCATGAGCGATAATCTGAAAGTTCTTATCGGCAAAGCCGCGGACGGCAACAGCCTGAGCCAGGAAGAGGCGACACGAGCCTTCGACATTATCATGTCGGGCAATGCTACCCCGGCCCAGATTGGCGGTTTTTTAATGGCGCTCAGGGTGCGCGGCGAAACCGTGGCGGAAATAACCGGCGCGGCGACCACCATGCGGGCCAAGGCCCTTAGGGTTTCTGCCCCCGTGAGCGCCATCGACATTGTTGGGACTGGCGGCGATGGTTCGGGCACTTATAATATTTCCACCGCCGCAGCCATCGTTACAGCGGCTTGCGGGGTTCCCATCGCCAAGCATGGCAACAGAAACCTGTCCTCCAAATCCGGTGCATCTGACGTGCTGGCGTCCCTGGGCGTCAATCTGGAAGCTAATCTGCAAACAGTGGAAAAAGCCATCGCCGAAGCCAACATCGGCTTCCTTATGGCTCCGCTTTATCACGGCGCCATGAAGCATGTAGGTGGCCCGCGCGTTGAGCTTGGCACCCGCACTATCTTCAACCTGCTTGGCCCCCTGACCAATCCGGCTGGGGTTAAACGTCAATTTTCAGGCGCTTTTTCCAGGGACTGGATCGTTCCCATGGCGACGGTTCTGGGCAACCTGGGCTGCGAGAAGGCCTGGGTCGTTCACGGGTCCGACGGCATTGATGAGTTGACGACGACAGGCCCAAGCTACGTTGCCCAGTTGATGGATGGAGATGTGACGGAATTTGAAGTCTCGCCCGAAGAGGCAGGTATTCCACTGGCCAAACCGGAAGACCTGAAGGGCGGCGATCCGGATTACAATGCCAGTGCCCTGAACGGCGTTCTGGATGGCAAAGCCGGGCCTTACCGCGATGTTGTCCTTTTCAACGCTGCCGCCGCTTTGCTGATCGCCGATAAGGTAGATAATCTGAGCGACGGCGTCGCCATGGCGAAAGCGGCAATCGATGATGGCTTCGCCCGCCAGACCCTGGACAAACTTGTCGCAATCACCAACGGATAATCCATTATCATGAGCGACGTACTGGCGAAAATTTGCGCCGATAAACTGGATCACATTGCCGCCTGCCGCCTGCAAAGGCCGATGGTTGATGTGGAAGAACAGGCCAAAAATGCCTCGCCCCCACGCGGATTTGGCCGTGCGCTCAGCACCAAAATCGAAAGTGGCGGCTACGGGTTGATCGCCGAAATAAAGAAGTCCTCGCCTTCCAAAGGCCTGATCCGTGAAGATTTCGACCCGCCCGCCCTCGCCCGCTCCTACAGGGATGGTGGCGCTGCTTGCATCTCTGTTTTGACCGATACCCCCTATTTTCAAGGCGCTGACGCTTTTTTGGTGGAAGCCCGCGCGGCCGTCGACTTGCCCGTACTGCGCAAGGATTTCATGCTCGATGCCTATCAGGTCGTCGAGGCGCGCGCCCTGGGGGCGGACTGTATCCTGCTGATCATGGCCGCCCTTGAGGACGCCCAGGCACAGGAGCTTGAGGCTCAGGCTATGGAACTGGGCATGGATGTGCTGATTGAAGTCCATAACGCCCCGGAACTGGAACGTGCGATAAAGTTGAAATCAACCTTGTTGGGGGTCAACAATCGCAATCTGAAGACACTTGAAGTGGACATCGCGACGACCGAGGAATTAGCCGCATATATTCCCGAAAACCGCCATCTGGTCTGTGAAAGTGGACTTTACACCCCTGATGACCTTGCGCGCATGGCAAAGGTTGGGGCCAACCGCTTTTTGATTGGTGAATCCCTAATGCGTCAGGATGATGTCGAAACTGCTACCCGTAATCTGCTAAGGATCAATAATGGCTGACCTGACCCATATCGATGAAAACGGCAACGCCGTCATGGTCGACGTTTCCGATAAAAGCGAGACCGAGCGCACCGCCACGGCCAGGGGCAGCATTGAGATGCAGCCTGAAACCATGGCCCTGATCCAAAGCGGTAATGTCAAAAAAGGCGATGTTTTGTCCATCGCCCAACTGGCTGGCATCATGGGGGCAAAGCGCACACCCGACCTGATCCCGCTGTGCCATCCGCTGAACCTGTCATCGGTCAAGGTGCAGTTGAGCTGCGATACTCAGCGCAACGCTGTCGACATTACCGCCACCTGCAAACTTACCGGCCAGACCGGTGTTGAAATGGAAGCCCTGACCGCTGTATCTGTCGCCGCACTGACCGTGTATGACATGTGCAAGGCTGTTGATAAGGGCATGCGTATCGTCAACATTCGCCTGACCCACAAGGCGGGCGGCAAATCCGGCATTTTTGAGGCTGATTAATAATGATTTCCGTTACCGAAGCTTTCCAGTTCGTCACCAATAACGTTTCTGTCACCAATGACGAAGACGTCCCCTTGAAGGAATGCCTGGGCCGGGTTCTGGCTGAGGATATGGCCTCTAGGCTTTCTCATCCGCCTGTCAAGGTGTCGTCCATGGATGGGTATGCCCTTAGGGCTGCCGACACGGCAAAGGTCCCTGTGACCCTGAAACAAATTGGCGAATCACCCGCTGGGGGTGGATTTAACGGTGTCGTTGGCGAGGGTAAAACCGTTCGCATATTTACAGGCGCCCCCTTGCCCGCAGGCGCTGACGCCGTGCAAATGCAGGAAAACATCGAAGCCGACGGCGATAACATCACTATTCTGGAAAGCGTACCGCTCAACAAATTTGTGCGCCCCGCGGGTATGGACTTTGCCGTGGGGGACGTACTGATCAAGGCCGGGACCGTGTTGGGGGCCCGCCATATCGGGCTTGCCGCAGCCATGAATCTGCCCACACTGCCCGTGCGTCGCAAGCCACGCGTCGCCATTCTTGCGACCGGAAACGAGGTCGCAATGCCGGGAACTGATCTGGGACCTTCGCAAATTATCACCTCGAACAGTTTTGCCCTGCATTCCTATATTTGCGCCATGGGTGGCGAGCCGGTTGACCTTGGCATCGCAGGCGACACGTTGGAAGAACTGCGCACGGCAATGAGCGGCGCTGACAACTGCGATATTCTGGTTACCATCGGCGGTGTTTCTGTCGGCGATTATGATCTTGTCGGCAA
>JADHSW010000105.1 GCA_016776705.1 Rhodospirillales bacterium | reverse complement strand
CATGGCGACCATGCAGGCGGCAAAAATGTTGCGTTCCTGATTTACCATGCGCTGGCAATCGCGATACAGCATGCCCTGGCGCTGCAAGCGTTCGTACAGGAAGTTCGTATAATCCTTGTTGGCTGTGCTCAGCTTGGCGTTATGAATTTCAAGGCCGTCGATTTTTGGCAGGCCCAGGGATTCCATGGTATTCAGGACCCGATCCTCGCGTCCGAGCAGGATCGGAATCCCATAGCCCGAATTGTAAAAGGCGGCGGCGGCACGGATACTTTTTTCTTCCTCGCCTTCGGCAAAGACGACGCGTCGGGGGTGGGCGCGAACGTCTTCGAAGATAGCCTGAAGGCTGGCCGCCGTAGGATCAAGGCGGGCGGAAAGCTCGTTGCCATAGGCGTCCATATCGATGATCGGTCTGCGGGCGACGCCACTGTCCATGGCGGCGCGCGCGACGGCCTGCGGGATGGCCTTGATCAGGCGGGGATCAAACGGGGCGGGGATCATGTAGTCGGCGCCATATTGCAGGGTTTGGCCTGAATAAGCCGCGCCGACTTCGTCGGGAACATCTTCACGGGCAAGATCGGCAATAGCCTGGGCGGCGGCAATTTTCATCTCGTCATTTATGGTCGATGCGCGAACATCCAGCGCACCACGGAAAATGTAGGGAAATCCAAGCACATTGTTGACTTGATTGGGATAATCCGAGCGCCCGGTGGCGATCAGCGCGTCGGGGCGAACAGCCTTGGCGTCTTCGGGGCGAATTTCCGGGTCCGGGTTGGCCATGGCGAAAATAATTGGCTTGTCGGCCATGGTCTCAACCATTTTCTGGGTCAGCGCGCCTTTTACGGAAAGGCCCAGGAAAACGTCCGACCCGACCATGGCCTCTTCCAGGGTGCGGGCTTCGGTTTGTACCGCATGGGCGGATTTCCACTGGTTCATGCCGTCTTCGCGACCCTGATAAACAACCCCTTTTGAATCGCACATGATGACATTCTCGTGGGGCACGCCCATGCGCTTGATCAGTTCGATACAGGCGATAGAGGCTGCGCCAGCGCCGTTGGCGACAACCTTGATCGAACCCATGTCGCGGCCTGTCAGATCAACCGCGTTGATCAGGCCTGCGGCGGTGATAATGGCCGTGCCGTGCTGGTCGTCATGAAAAACCGGGATATCCATGATTTCGCGCAACTGTTGCTCGATGATGAAACATTCCGGAGCCTTGATGTCTTCCAGATTGATGCCGCCAAAGGTGGCGCCCAGGTATTTTACACAATTGATGAATTCATCGACGTCTTCGGTCGATACCTCAAGATCGATGCCATCCACATCGGCGAAGCGCTTGAACAGCACCGCCTTGCCTTCCATCACAGGCTTGGACGCCAGCGCGCCCAGATTGCCCAGCCCCAAAACGGCGGTGCCGTTGGAAATGATGGCGACCAGATTGCCCTTCGCGGTGTAGTCGTAGGCAAGCGAAGGATCACGTTCAATCTCAAGACACGGCGCTGCGACGCCGGGGGAATAGGCCAGCGACAGGTCGCGCTGGGTGGTCAGCGGCTTGGTCGCCTGAACTTCCAGTTTGCCGGGACGTCCGCGGGCATGAAATTTCAGCGCTTCGGCGTCGGTGACGCTATTCTTGTTATCTTCCATCAGGCGTAAACTTTCGGGGTAATTTGATTTTCTATTAATTTTCGTGAATGTGGACGTTGCTGGCGCCGCTTTGTTTTAGCACCTGCATGGCCTCTTCTTCACGTCCGGCATCGGCGGCGCGAACCCATAAAATGACGCTTCCGGCCTCAAGCGAGCGGGCGAAATCTTCGGTATGCGGGCTTGATGTCACCCCTTCGATCACTTCCTTGGCGGCGATGACGCCAGTCGTCGCCCCGATCAGGGCGGCGACGGTTGCTGCCATTGGCCCACCGGCCAGGAAAATTGCGCCGGAGGCAACCAGCGGCGCTTCGAATTTCAGCTCGCCGACAAGGGCCCGCAAAACATCGTGCAGGGGTTTGCCGGGCTCGCCTGCGGCCTCAAGGGATTCGTGAGACGATAGCAGGCTCAAATCAGAGCGCTCGAATCCAGCATCGATCAAGGCCTTGATGGCGGCTTCGAAAGTATTGCGGTTTGCAAACAGGCCGACGACCTCGCGGGCTCCTGCGGAAGAAGGGGTGTCATTCACGAGATGTAATTCCTTATTAAGTCCCAGTTTTATCTATTGTGCCTAACGATGAGGACGATTCCTAGTGTGATGATGATGAAATTCGGTAAAAAAGCCGAATTCCATTATCTGAACCACCCTGAACCTGCTAACTGTTTTCCTGCCCTGTAAATTAAAAGACATACAGTTTTCAGGGCAGGGCACGACCTTAAAAGAGGGAAAAACGCACAGCTCATATAGCCGTCGCCAAAGGGGGTGTGATATGGTGCCGCCCAGTATTGATCTTTCCCGGATGAAACCCGTGTCCCAGACCGACCTTCATAAAAACATGGACGAACAGGCCGAGACTCCGGCGACATTGCCTGATGAGCCCGCCCGCGGCGATCAGGTGGGGCAAAGGAAGATCCCATCCATGGCCTCTAAAACCGATGGCGTAACACCCATGATGGTGCAATTCCTTGAGATCAAGGCCGACCATCCGGACTGTATTCTTTTTTACCGCATGGGTGATTTCTACGAGTTGTTTTTCGACGACGCTATCAAGGCCGCCGCGGCCCTGGACATTACCCTGACCAAACGCGGCAAACATCTGGGCGAGGACATTCCCATGTGTGGGGTGCCGGTGCACAGCCATGAAAGCTATCTGGAAAAGCTGATAACCAGCGGCTTCAAGGTCGCCGTTTGCGAACAGACGGAAGACCCGGCGGAAGCTAAAAAAAGGGGTGGAAAGTCGGTTGTAAATCGCGCCGTACAGCGTGTCGTCACCCCGGGGACCCTGACCGAAGAAACCCTTCTTGATGCCCGCGCCCATAATTATCTGGCCGCCATCGCTGAAGCCGGCGGCCAGTTGGGACTGGCATGGATTGAAATTTCCACCGGTGAGTTTCTCACCCAACCCCTGAGCGAAAGTGTTCTTGCCGCCGCCCTGGCGCGTATCGGACCCGGTGAGCTGCTGGTGTCAGAAAGCCTGACCCGGAAACCGGCGCTGCTTGATATCTTCCATGACTGGCGCGAACAGTTATCCATATTGCCCCAGGCACGTTTTGACAGCGCCAATGGCGAGAAGCGCCTGCAGGCTCTTTTTCAGGTCAAGACCCTGGACGCCTTCGGTGATTTCGTGCGCGCAGAGCTTGCCGCCGCCGCCGCCCTGGTTGACTACATCGAGCTGACCCAGAAAGGCCGTTTGCCCCGCCTCGCGCACCCTAAGCAACTGACCCTGGCCCAGGTGATGGAGATCGATGCCGCGACACGGCGCAATCTGGAACTGACCATGACCTTGAGCGGAGAGCGCAAGGGCTCGCTGTTAAGCGTAATGGACAAGACCCTGACCGGGGCCGGTGCGCGCCTGTTGGCATCCCATCTGGCGGCTCCCCTGCGCGAACCCGCCGCCATTGATGCCCGTCTCGACATGGTGCAATTTTTTGTCGACGCCGAAAGCTTGCGCGATGATGTTCGTGAATGCCTGAAGCGCTGCCCGGACATAGAACGCGCCCTATCGCGCCTGACGTTGGGTCGGGGCGGTCCACGTGATCTGGCCTCCGTGCGTGACGGTTTGACCATGGGCGGTCAGTTGCGCAAGACGCTTGACGACCCGTCCCCTGTCGGGCGTCCGCAGGGAATCGATGACGTCATTGGCGGCCTTGGTCATCATGGCGAGTTGATTGAGCGGCTGGCGCGCGCCCTTGCCCCTGAGCTTCCTTTTTATGTGCGCGATGGCGGTTTTATCGCCCGCGGCTACGCTGCGGAACTGGATGAGTTTCGCTCGCTTCGCGATGAAAGCCGCCGCCTGATCGCGGGTCTGCAAAGCCGCTATGTCAGTGCGACGGGTGTTACGACCCTGAAGGTCAAACACAACAATGTACTGGGCTATTTTGTCGAGGTTCCCGCCAGGCAGGGCGACAAGGTTCCCTGTGGCGCGGAAGATCCTTTCATTCACCGTCAGACCATGGCCAACGCGGTTCGTTTTTCTACTGTCGAGCTGAACGAGCTGGAGCAGAAAATCGCCCGCGCCGCCGATCAGGCGCTGGCTCTGGAACTGGCGCTTTTTGAGGATCTGCTGGGTGAAGTTACCGGTCGGGCCGAAGTGGTGGCGCTGGCCGCCGCCTCATTGGCAAAACTGGATGTCGCCGCCGCCCTGGCTCACCTGGCCCGCCAACGCCGCTATGCCCGCCCACGTATTGATTCTTCTTGCGCCTTTGATCTTAAAGGGGCGCGCCACCCGGTGGTCGAGGCTGCGCTTGAAGAACGCGGCGAGCCCGCCTTTGTCGCCAATGATTGCCAGCTGGGCGACGAGGATGGTCGCCTCTGGTTGCTCACCGGCCCGAACATGGCCGGTAAAAGCACATTCTTGCGGCAAAACGCCCTGATTGCGGTGATGGCCCAGATGGGCTCTTTCGTGCCAGCACAGAGCGCCCACATTGGCGTCGTCGACCGGCTGTTTTCCCGCGTCGGCGCGGCAGACGACTTGGCCCGCGGTCGCTCCACCTTTATGGTTGAGATGGTTGAAACGGCGGCGATTCTGAATCAGGCGGGCCCGGGCGCGCTGGTCATTCTGGATGAAATTGGCCGTGGCACGGCCACCTTCGACGGCCTTTCCATCGCCTGGGCGGTGATTGAAAACCTGCACGAGGTCAATCAGTGCCGGGCCTTGTTCGCCACCCATTATCATGAACTGACGGCGCTGACCGCCAGGCTCGGCCAATTGGCCTGCCATACCATGAAGGTAAAGGAATGGCAGGGTGATGTGATCTTCCTGCACGAGGTTGCACAAGGGGCGGCTGATCGATCATATGGTATCCATGTGGCTGATCTGGCCGGACTGCCCAAGGCTGTAGTTGGCCGGGCCGGGGAAATTCTTGAAAATCTTGAAGCCGGTGAACAGTCTTCCCGTCTGACCCGGCTGGCGGATGACCTGCCGCTGTTTCAAAGCGCGCCGCCTGCCCGGATCAAAAGCAGTGGACCGTCACCGCTGGAAGAAGCGCTTGGGGCAATCCATCCGGACGAGCTGACGCCGAAAGAAGCCCTTGAGGCCATCTATTTACTGAAGGGGCTGCTAAAAAGCTAGCGTGCCTTATTCGTTGATGGTGCTCAGGGCCATCTTTGACCAGATGTTGATATTGTCTATCACACGCTCTTTGGGAAGCGTCACCGTTACCTTTGTGCCGTGACCTTTGGTGCTTTCAACGCTCATTGACCCGCCGTGCAGTTCGACCAGTTTTTTGGTTAACGGCAAGCCCAGTCCACTACCCTCGTGCTTGCGGTTAAGCCCGCTATCAACCTGTCCAAAGGTACTCAGGGCTGTTTTAATTCCATTTTCATCCATGCCGATGCCTGTATCGCGGACAGCAATGCAAAGTGAATATTCATTATTCAAACTGGCGATTAAAGAGACTTCACCGTTTTGCGGAGTGAACTTGACGGCGTTTGAAAGCAGGTTAACCAGGATCTGTTTCAGGCGTCTCTCATCGACAAAAACAAGGGGAACTTCCTGATCAATAAACGAAATCACTCTTACCTTACCCTCATCAGCCCGCGTTTTGATCAGGTTAACCGATGACTTAAAAATATCTGACAGGTTGGCATTGTTTTCATTGAGTTCCAGCGCATCGGCTTCGATGGCGGACACATCAAGAATGTCGTTGATAAGCTCCAGCAAGTGTTCACCGGAATGATAAATATCGCCCAGGTACTCTTTGTACTTTTCATTGCCAAGGGGGCCGAACACCTCTTTGCGAATGGTATCGGAAAATCCGAGAATTGCGTTAAGGGGGGTGCGTAATTCATGGCTCATATTAGCCAGCAAATCGGATTTCTCCTTGTTTGCCTTTTCGGCCTCCATGGCGGATTTTTCAAATTTCAGGGTGATATCCTTCAGCCTGGATATATCCGAGAACATACCGGCAGTCCCGACGAAAACCCCATTGCTATCAGCAAGAGGGGTCGGATTGTTCAGGCAGGAGACCGTCGATCCATCGGGCCGCATCAACTGAACCTCATAAGAACCGAGCTTGCCTATTTTTCGCCCTTCAATTTGGGCTTCGAGGATTCCCCTGTTTTCATCGTCAACAAAGTCGAAGACGCTCTTGCCAATAATCTCCTCATAATGTCTGCCAAGTATACGGCACATTGCACGGTTGACATCAACCGTCCTGCCGTTGGGATCAATATGCCAATATCCCTCTTGAGTCGTCTCCAGTAACTGCTGGCGAAGACCGACTTCCTGGTCTACATTGATCCGCCAGCGACCCAGCACCCGATAGACAGAAATCCAGCCAAATCCCAAAATCAGAACAATAGCGAACATCATAGTGATCTGCGCACTGTAGGATCGGGCGCGGTTTTCACGGGCCATGCGGATGGCGTTATGCAGAGCCTGGTGAAACATGCCCATGGCGTTGGCGTAAAGTTGCTTTTGTTTTACGTATTGAGGCGAAGACAGGATTGCCCTTGCCTGATCGGGCCTGCCTTGTCGGATCAGCTCGAAAACCTTCCTTTCCAGATCCAGCAGAATGACGTTAGCGTTTTGGGCGGCGGTCGCACCTTCAGTATTGTCAAGTCTGGGGGCCAGTTTAATGGCTTGCTCAATGGCCGTATTCAGTAAGGGCTCACTTTTCACAAAGCGTTGCTCCCAGCGGGTGTCTCCGGTTTCAGCCGCCATTCGTGCAGACATTGTCAGCACCTCGTCAAGGTGCCTGATCTGGCCCTCAACCTGGACTACTTCGTGCATCCAGTTGTTCCGGTTTCCGGTGTCATTGTTATTGACTGAATAGATGGACCACATTACCCAAACGAGGCAGGCAAGGGTCGCAAGGACGGCGACAAGAAGCAGTTTTTCGGGGGGATGCTTCCTGGAGTCGGACATCAACGCGCCTGACTGAGAGTGGTGGGTTCCATCCAAAGTTTGGGATCTGCATATGGAATTGATGTGAGAACCTTCATATTGGTCAACTGAAAATCATCCCCTGCCATTCTTTGCAGGTTGATCATGCGGCCACGCAGATCAGCCACGGCGATGGCGGCTTCTGTTGTGGACAGAAAGCCGGCATGGATGGATTTCTGAACTTTATAAAACTCACTTACCAGCGCTTGATAACGGACGTTAATTTCATTCGTGCCCATTGCCTTATCCTATCGTTTCCAAATCAGAAAAGTTGGCGCCCCGAAATGATGGGGGGGGGAGAATTACAAATCGGGGCGCCGTGGGTAAACAGTGGGTCAGAATCGAGAGATCGCTTCTTTGTACTGCTGTAATGTAAAGGTAACGCCTGATTGTATCGCGCGTGGTTCTGGGAAGTTTCAGTTTGTTTCAACTTATGTCCGAATGTGTCGGAACCTGAGAGAGCAAGATTCCAGAGCCAGGCATTGTTTGGAACCCTGAAACGCGTCGGCGGCATTTTTCGTTCAAATGCAAGACTTGGGCGGATAACTGCTATAAAATAACGCCTCAAGCACCCCTTTGGCCCCGTACAGATAATTCATGTCCCAGTCCCAGAAAAAAATTATCAAACAACGCGATATCATTGATCGCACCGCGCTTTTTGCCCGCATGGAAAAAATGGCAAAATGGTCGGGAATTACGACCCGCAACAGCGGCGACGTACTGAACATTTTCAAGGAAGCGTTAGCCAGCGGAAACGAAGAAATCAGGAGGCGCTTCGAAAATGAGCGGGTCAAGGGTGCGGATACGGTGCGCGCCCAGGCCTTCCTGGTCGACCAGTTAATCCGTGTGCTTTACGAGGTTGCCGTAACCTATGTCTATCCGGTTGCGAATCCGACCACGGGTGAACAGATCGCCATTGTCGCCACCGGTGGGTACGGGCGCGGCGAACTGGCGCCGTTTTCCGATATCGATTTGATGTTCCTGCTTAATTACAAACGCACCCCCAGGACCGAGCAGATCATCGAATACATGCTTTATATGATGTGGGACCTCGGGCTAAAGGTCGGCCACGCCACCCGTTCAGTAGAGGAGGCGGTCAAGCTGTCGAACGAAGACCTGACCATTCGCACCTCGTTGCTGGAAGCGCGCTTGCTCTGGGGCGAGGACAGTTTGTACAGGCGCTTCAAGGAAAAACTGTCCGCGGATATCGAGGCCTCGTCCGGTCCGGCTTTTGTCGAGGCCAAACTGGCGGAACGCGATGATCGCCATGAACGAATGGGCGATACCCGCTATGTGCTGGAACCCAACATCAAGGAAGGCAAAGGCGGATTGCGCGACCTGCAGACGCTTTTCTGGATCGCCAAGTACCTGTACCGGGTCGACGATGTGTTGGATCTGGTCGAAAAAGAGGTGCTGACAAAACGCGATGCCAATCGCTTCGCCAAGGCCCAGAATTTTTTGTGGACGGTGCGTTGTCACCTGCATTACTTGGCCGGAAGGCCCGAAGAACGCCTGACTTTCAATGTCCAGAACGAGCTGGCCGAGCGCATGGCCTACAAGGACCATACCGGGGCGCGCGGTGTTGAGCGTTTCATGAAACATTATTTTCTGATCGCCAAGGATGTGGGTGATCTGACCCGCATTATTTGCGCCGTGCTGGAAGCCGAACAGAAGAAGCGCCGCTTTCGAATACCGACCCTGTCGTTCATGCGCCGCAACGTTGATGGCTTCAAGGTCGATGGGGACCGCCTGACACTGGAATCCACTGACGCCTTTAAAAAAGATCCGATCAAGCTGCTGACCCTGTTTTCCGAGGCTCAAAAACATGAGCTGGATATTCATCCAGGCGCGCTGCGCGCCGTTACCCAGTCTTTAAGATTGATCAATAAATCCATGCGCCGCGACAAGAAGGCGAATTCCGTATTCATGGATATTCTGACGTCGAAAAAAGACCCTGAACTGACGCTGCGCCGTTTGAACGAAGCCGGGGTCTTCGGGCGTTTTATCACTGAGTTCGGGCGTGTCGTCGCGCAAATGCAATATGACATGTACCATGTCTATACGGTTGACGAGCACACCATCCGCGCCATCGGCATCCTGGCCCGCATCGAAAAGGGTGAGTTGAAGCAGGACCATCCTGTCGCGTCGAGCGTAATTCTGGAAATACAATCCCGTCGGGTGCTGTTTCTTGCGGTTCTTTTGCACGACATCGCTAAGGGCCGTGGGGGCGATCACGCCATTATTGGCGGTCAGATCGCGCGCAAGCTTTGCCCGCGTCTGGGATTGAACGACTGGGAAGTGGAAACCGTCGCCTGGCTGGTCGAACAGCACCTGACCATGAGTCGCACGGCCTTCAAGCGCGATGTTGACGATCCTCAAACCATTAACGACTTTGTTGAAATCGTGCAGTCCCCCGAACGCTTGCGCCTGCTGCTGTGTTTGACCGTCGTCGATATCCGCGCCGTTGGGCCCGGGGTGTGGAACGGCTGGAAAGCGCAATTGCTGCGCGATCTCTATTACAGCGCCCAGGAAACCCTGACCGGCGGCACAACCGGAGAAGTTCGCTCCAAGCGGGTTACCCGCGCCAAGGAAGAGCTTAAGGAAGCACTTGGCGACTGGAACGCCGACGACATCGACGCCCATATCGCCAAGGGTTATGATGATTACTGGCTCGCCTATGATGTGAACTCCCACGCCAATCATGCAACCATGATCGCCCACGCCGATTCCGAAGGTCGCGATATCACCATTGAGGAACGTACCGACGACGAGCGCCATGTGACGGAAGTGGTGATTTATACCCATGACCATCCCGGCGTCTTCGCGCGAATCGCAGGCGCCATGTCGCTGACCGGCGCGACCATTGTCGATGCCAGAATTTCCACCCTGGCCCATGGCATGGCACTGGATACCTTCTGGATTCAGAACGCCGACGGCGACCCGATCAAGAAAGCCGAGACCATGAAGCGGCTCAAGCAACGAATTACCGATGCCTTGAACGGAAAATTACAGCCCACGAAAGAACTGAAACTTGTTCGCGACCGCGCCATTC
>JADHSW010000104.1 GCA_016776705.1 Rhodospirillales bacterium | reverse complement strand
GACGCCAACGAAGTCCGCCCGGTCGCCATTGAGGACCTGCTAGGCCGCCCGCAAAAACCTCTGGACCGGGAATCCATGGCTGAGCTAATCCGAAACAAGCGCGTCCTGATTACAGGGTCTGGCGGTTCCATCGGATCCGAGTTGGTTCGACAAATTTCTGACTTCGGACCCGCTGAATTGACCATGGTCGATAACGCCGAGTTCAATCTTTATTCCATCGATATGGAAATGGCTGAACGCCACCCGGAACTTCCTCGTCGCGCCATCATCACCGATGTCAGGGATCGCCATTCGATCATGCGCCTGATTGAGGACGCCGCACCGGAACTTGTTTTCCATGCCGCCGCGCTAAAGCACGTGCCTTTGGTCGAGGCAAATCCCTGTGAAGGTGTTCTGACCAATGTTATCGGCACATCAAACGTCGCTGACAGCTGCATTGCAGCCGGCGTTGCCACCATGGTGATGATCTCAACGGACAAGGCGGTTAACCCGACTAATGTCATGGGTGCTTCCAAGCGCATTGCCGAACGTTACTGTCAGGCGCTGGATTTGAAACGCGGTGGTGATGCAGGAACCCGTTTTGTCACCGTGCGGTTCGGCAATGTCTTGGGCTCAACCGGTTCGGTGGTTCCGTTGTTTCAAAAACAGCTGGCGGCGGGCGGCCCCTTAACCGTTACCGATCCTCAGATGAAGCGCTACTTCATGACCATTCGCGAGGCCGTCGAGCTGATTCTGCAAGCCACGGCTTTGGGTGATGGGGAATGCGAACGGGCAGGGAAGATCTTCGTGCTGGACATGGGAGAACCGGTCCTGATCATGGATTTGGCCCGCCAGATGATCCGTCTGGCCGGGCATGTTCCTGATAAAGACATAAAAATAGAAATTACCGGCCTGCGCCCCGGGGAAAAACTGTTCGAGGAAATATTCCATGGCGGCGAGCCGCTGGTCGAAACCGGGCGAGACGGAATCCTGCTTGCTGCACCCCGCGCCGCCGACGCCGCCATAATGGCCCTGGCCGTCGAAAATCTTGCCGGAGCCGCCTGTGAGGCGGATATCAAGCGGGTTATGACGCTTATTGGCGATCTGGTGCCTGAATACCGACCCGACCCATACAATCAAGTATAGAGGCTTAAGCCCACAATCTGCTATACCCCGTCAACTATTTAGAATTTGGCCTTTTAACTCATTGGAGAACCCCACTGATGTCTGCGATTATTCGCCGCGCTCTTATTTCCGTTTCCGATAAAACCGGCCTCGTTGAATTTGGTAAATTTTTAAGCGACAACGGTGTTGAGATTTTATCCACCGGCGGTTCTGCCAAGGCATTGAGTGACGCGGGCGTTCCGGTTATCGAGGTTTCTGAGCATACCGGCTTCCCCGAAATCATGGATGGGCGCGTCAAGACTTTGCAGCCTGCAATTCACGGCGGTCTGCTAGCCGTGCGCGGCAACCCCGAACACGAGGCGGCGATGGAAAAGCACAACATCGCCCCTATCGACCTTCTGGCTGTCAATCTTTACCCCTTTGAAGAAACCGTCGCAAAAGGGGCGGCGTTCGATGATTGTATCGAAAACATCGATATCGGCGGCCCTGCCCTGATCCGCGCCGCCGCCAAGAACCACGACTTTGTTTCCGTCGTTGTCGACCCCGCCGATTACGCCCGGGTGATGGATGAAATGAAAACCAACAACGGCACCACTACGGATGACTTCCGCAGGCAATTGGCGGCCACCGCCTACGCCCGCACCGGCGCCTATGACGCCGCCATCAGCGGTTGGTTCGCGGATCAACTTGGCAACACCTTGCCCAAACGCATCGCATTTGGTGGAACCCGAAAACAGACCATGCGCTACGGCGAAAATCCCCATCAGGAAGCCGCATTTTATACAAATGGCGATACCCGCCCCGGCGTCGCAACCGCCCAACAGCTTCAGGGCAAGGAGCTGAGTTTTAACAACCTGAACGATACGGACGCCGCTTTTGAGCTGATCGCCGAATTCAAAGACACCGCCTGCGCTATCATCAAACATGCCAACCCTTGCGGCGTCGCCTATGGGGCATCCATTAAGGAAGCCTACCAAAAGGCTCTCGCCTGCGATACGGAAAGCGCCTTTGGCGGCATTGTCGCCCTGAACCGCCCGCTTGATGCAGAAACTGCTGAGCAAATCGCAGACTTGTTCGCCGAAGTGGTCATTGCCCCGGAAATTGACGCCGCCGCACGCGACATTCTTGCGAGCAAGAAAAACCTTCGTGTGCTGGTCACCGGCGGCATGCCCGATCCTGAAGCGCGCGGCATGACCATACGGTCATTATCTGGCGGATACTTGCTACAGGGCCGCGACAATAAGGTTCTGGAAGATTTAAAGGTCGTCACCAGACGTCAGCCGAGCGAACAGGAACTTGCCGACCTTAGATTTGCCTTCATCGTCGCCAAGCACGTCAAGTCGAACGCCATTATCTACGCCAAAAACGGCGCTACTGTCGGCGTTGGCGCAGGCCAGATGAGCCGCGTCAACTCATCGCGTATCGCCGCGTGGAAAGCCGGAGACGCAGCGAAAGTCGCAGGCGATTCTGAAAGCTGGGCGATTGGTTCTGTCGTTGCTTCCGATGCCTTTTTTCCCTTCGCCGATGGCCTGCTTGCCGCCGCTGAAGCAGGGGCCACGGCCGTTATTCAACCCGGTGGATCGATGCGGGATGACGAAGTTATCGCCGCCGCCGATGAAGCAGGTCTTGCCATGGTCTTGACCGGCATGCGGCATTTCCGCCATTAATATTGAAACGCTGGCAAGCCCAAGAAGGAGTGATGTGAATGCCAAGCAATAGCCTAGTTTTTGCTTATCAAAACGTCCGGGTAAGGCTGATAGTTTACGTCGCACTTATTCTTGTCGGTGGTTTTTTGGCGACCAATATCCTCAGCTACCAGATATCAAAAGGCACCATCCGCACGACGGTGCTGGAGAATGAACTGCCGCTTTCCTCCAATACCATCTATTCGGAAATTCAGACCGATTTATTACGCCCGATCTTTATTTCCTCGCTCATGGCCAATGACACCTTTCTTCGTGACTGGGCAATTAACGGTGAGAATACACCCGATTCTGCGATCCGTTACCTGAAAGCCATCCGCGATAAATACGATGCTTTCACCAGTTACTTTGTTTCGGCCAAAACCCTGAAATATTATCATTTTGAAGGTATTTCCCGGATTCTTGATGCAAGCGCCCCCAAGGACAAGTGGTTTTTTCGTGTCCAGAACATGCGCGAGGACTATGAGGTCAACATTGATTCCAACAATGAGCAGGGAGAAGCCCTGACCATTTTTATCAATTACCGGGTACTGGATTATGATGGAAATTTCATTGGTGTCGCCGGGGTAGGACTGGGCCTGGATTCCGTGGCAAGGATGATTAAGCAGTATCAGGAGAATTTTCGCCGTCGAATTTATTTCATTGATCAAAACGGTGAAATTCATCTGGACTCGGACACTAACCCAGCAGGAATAAAAAATATTCGCAGGCAACCCGGTCTGGATGCGCTGGCCGTAAAAATAGTATCCAACAACACCGGCGCATTTATTTTTGAACGGGGCACTGAAACCGTTCTGCTGACAACGCGTTATATTCCGGAACTTAAATGGTATCTGCTTGTTGAATTAAATGAGTCCAGGGCGACAAAAGAACTTTGGAACAGCTTCCTCGCCAACCTTGCCATTGGTTCGGTGGTGATTGTCCTGACCATTCTCCTGATTTCCTATACGGTAAATATTTTCCAGTCCCGATTGGAAGAAATGGCCAGTACCGACAAGTTGACCGGCCTTGGCAACAGGCAAACTTTTGAAATCGTCCTGAAACAGGCCCTGTCTCAGTTCGAGCGAACCAAGTTACCGTTTTCCCTTATTTTAATCGACATTGATCATTTTAAAGATGTGAACGACACATATGGTCACCTGAACGGCGACAAGGTTCTGAAAAAATTTGCAACCCACACCCGTCAACTGAATCGCCAGTCGGATATCCTATGCCGCTGGGGTGGTGAAGAATTCATTATCCTTGCCCCCGAATGTTCCTTGGGTGACGCCAAACGGATGGCCGAAAGTATCCGGAATTCGATCAGGGACGCCCGCTTTGTTGACGCTAATCCCGAACACCAGATTACCATCAGTGCCGGGGTCTGTGAAATTATAAGGGGCGAAGACGGCAATCAGGTGATCTCACGCGCCGACACGGCGCTTTATACGGCCAAAAAGAATGGTCGCGATCAGGTTCAGGAAGCTTGAGCCGGTCTAGAATTTTCTGTTTGCAACCAGTCCCCTGGACATTTGTTTCATGCGAATATACTGGGCAAGCAGGTGCATCAAGGACTGATGCACATCCTCGATTACGCCGTAATTGTCTGCATTCACATGCAGATGCACCGTAGCCAGATCGGCCATTCGGCCGCCTTTGAAACCTGTGAAGGCGATTACTTCCATCTTGTTTTCCCGTGCCCAGGTCGCCGCCTTGACGACATTTTCTGAATCACCCGACGCGCTGATCGTCAACAACGCATCACCAAAATTGGCAAGAGTTTGCAGCTGGTATGAAAAAATATCATCATAGCTGAGATCATTGGCGATGGCCGTCACCATGGACATGTTGTCGGCCAGACTAACGACACGGGCCGTAAGGTTGGTATCGGTCTGAACCAGTTTTGAGTGGTCACAGACAAAAGTCCCGGATATTGCCGCCGACCCACCATTTCCACAGACGAACAGGGTGTTGTTTTTGCGGTAGGTGTCTTCCAGAATATCCGCCGCCTGGGTCAGCTTCGCGCGATCAACAGAAGCCGCCGCCGCTGAAATTTGTTCGAAATAGGCATCGCTGAAAGCGCTAATATCGTCGAATTTTTCGTCTGGAAATGTCATGTGAAAGCGTATCCCTTAATCTCGCCGTAATGTGGGGGATTCTGTAGGAGTGCGCAATCATTAAGGTTCCTGGCTGGTTGCAGGAACCCATAACAGCAAAGTACCACCAACTACAAAGAAAACCAAAATTGTCGCCATGCCCGCTCGCTGACTGTCAAATGCAGCCGTAACTGCACCGAGCAGGGCCGGGCCAAGAAATGCCGTCGCCTTGCCTGAAAAGGCATAGAGGCCAAACATTTCTGTGGTCAGTTCCCTGGGTGCCAGACGGGCCATCATCGAACGGCTGGCCGCCTGGGCCGGGCCAACAAAAATGCCTAATGGCAAACCAAACAGCCAAAACATCGTCTTGGTTTGAACGACCAGGAGCGCCGTCGATAAGACGCTCAGCCCGACAAGCGCTATAATCACGGTTTTTTTTGGTCCAATGGCATCATCAACCCAGCCAAACGCCGCCGCTCCCAGTCCTGCCGTCACGTTCATGCCAATAGCGAAAATAATAATTTCGTTCAGCTCCATTCCAAATGAGCCGGCAGCATAAATGCCGCCAAAGGCAAAAAGCGTGTTCAGGCCATCCGTATAAATCATGCGGGCAATCAGGAACTTGACCACATGAGCGTATCCCCGAACCTGAACAAACGTCGCCTTAAGCTCCCCGAGGCCCTTGCCCACCGCCGCCCAAAGGGATAGGGGTTTTGCATCACTATCAGAGGTAAAGACAAAAAGGGGTATAGAGAATACCGCGTACCACATGGCAACAAGTACAGCCGCAGCACGAACATGTTCCGCAGTTTCTTTTTCCAGACCAAACCATGGTATTTCCGGCTGCACAAAACCGACAAGCGTTAGTGCAAGACAAAACAGCCCACCGAAATATCCCAGGCCCCAGCCCCAACCGGAAACCCTGCCAACATGGCTCTCAGGCGCAAGGTCGGGCAACATGGCATTATAAAAAACCATACCTGATTCAAAGGCGAAATTTGCAAAACCTGCCAGCATTAGCGCCAGTAAGGCAAATGAAGGATTGGGTTCAATCAGCCATAAGAAACTGCTGGCGATAATACACAGGGTCGTAAAGACGCCAAGCCACGATTTTCGCCTGCCGGTCTTGTCCGCAATGGCACCGAGCAGAGGGGCGGTAATGGCGACGGCCAGCGCCGACAGGCTCATGGCGTAACCCCAATGGGCCGTGCCCGTGATTTTATCTGCGGCTACCGAGCCAGTGAAGTAGGTGGCGAAAACAAAGGTAATGATGACTGTCGGAAAGGCGGAATTGGCCCAGTCGTACAGACACCACGAAAACACTCCACGTCTGTCAGCCGTTTTCGGCACCGTCACAATTATCCAGCGACTGGCGTTTCCGCCAAGGTTCTAAGCTGACGTGACGCAACCGCGATCATGGCCAGATCGTTGATTTCCGTTGCTGACAACTCTGAAATCAGATGTTCGGTTCTTTCAACGGCGATCTGGTTTTTTTCAACCCAATTGGCAATCGCAGCCTCGGTTTCGAAGCCTTTTTTCTTGCGCCCCCTGGTATCCATTACCAAAATCGCCAGCGCGAGTTGATGTCCATAAATTTCCTCGATCAATGCGGCGACGGCAAGTTTCTGCCAGTGGCTTTGCGTTTCCAGGCGATCCGATGCGCCCCGCAACGAACCAAGATGGAATCGGGTCCCGATGGCGAAATAGAGCTTTGCCGCATCGGAAATCGACATTTTGCGCGCACTCGCCAATCGGATGATATCGCAGCCAGAGAACATGTTGACCAGGCCCGCAATCCGGCTTGCCAGGCTCTTTGGCACACCTGCCTCCACATAAGGGCGGCCCCGTTCAATCACATCAAGGTGGTAATGCCTGGGCAAGCATTTTTCAAGACAGCCATAAAGTTCGGTAAAACCACCAGAAAATTCTACAACGTGACTAGTGATATCAAGGGGTCTGCGACCATTTCGCAGGAACCACAGGGTGACCCACTCTATCAGGCGATTGGTGTTAAGGCGCATTTTGCTCTGAATTACCGCTGGAACCTTGTTGTCCAGGGCGTCAATTTCAGCCCAGATCGCGCGCATACCCAGGCATCGTCGGGCGATAATATAGGCCCTGACCACATCACTTGCTGGCATGCCGGTTCGTTCAATCAGTTGATTGATGAACGATCCACCTGCCCTGTTAATCACCGAATTTGTCGCCAGGGTAGCAACAATTTCCCTGCGCAGCCTGTGTTTGGTAATTTCCTTTTTATAAATCTTGCGAAGGGGCGTAGGGAAGTAGGCAACCAAATCATCGTGCAAGGCTTCGTCGTCAGGCAAGTCGGATGCCAGCAGTTCTTCATTGACCCAGATTTTTGCATATGACATCAGCACCGCGACTTCCGGCCCGGTCAGTCCGATTTTTGCAGCACCACGCTCGACCAGCGTCTCGTCATCGGGTAAGAATTCAACTTCACGGTTCAGGCGTCCACTTTTTTCAAGCGCCCGCATTAAACGCACCTGATTGTCGAAGACACCCATACCTTCGGTCAAAATCATGTTGATGGCCTGGGTCTGTCGATAATTATCAACCAGCACCTGCAGTCCGACCTCGTTGGTCATTTTTGCCAGCAAGGTGTTGCGTTGCTTGCGTGTCAAATCACCGTTGGCCATGACCTGATCAATCAAAATCTTGATGTTGACCTCGTGATCCGAACAGTCGACACCTGCTGAATTGTCAATTGAATCAGCGTACAGCCTGACTCCATTCAGCGCAGCCTCGATCCGGGCGCGTTGGGTTACTCCCAGATTGGCGCCCTCGCCAACAACCTTGCAGTTCAGTTGATTGGCGTTAATTCGAATAGCATCATTAGCGCGATCCCCCACTTCAAGATGCGACTCGCCGGATGCCTTAAGGTATGTACCGATACCACCGAACCACAAAAGATCTGTTTTTGCCGTCAGCAACGCACGGATCAACTCGTTCGGTGTCAAGCTGTCTTTGCTTATGGAGAAACACTTTTTTATTTCATCGGAAAGTATAATTGATTTCGCCGAGCGCTCGAAGATGCCACCGCCCTTTGATATCAACTTGGCATCATAATCTGTCCAGGACGAGCGTGGCAGATCGAACAAGCGCTGACGTTCCACAATACCTTTCACAGGGTCCGGATTGGGATCGACAAAAATATGCATATGGTTGAAGGCGCCAATCAGACGTATATGGGGCGACAGCAACATGCCGTTGCCAAAGACGTCGCCAGACATATCGCCGACGCCAACAACGTCGAAATCTTCCTCCTGAATATTGATGTCCATCTCGCGGAAGTGGCGCTTGACCGATTCCCATCCCCCCCGGGCCGTAATTCCCATTTTCTTGTGGTCGTAACCATCGGACCCGCCTGAAGCAAAAGCGTCGCCCAGCCAGAAACCGTATTCTATGGAAACCGAGTTGGCTATATCGGAAAATGTCGCAGTTCCCTTGTCAGCGGCGACAACAAGATAGGGGTCGTCCACATCCTTGCGCACCGTGTCTTTTGGCGCAATAACCCGATTGCCCTTCAGGTTGTCCGTAATGTCGAGCAGGCCTGAAATGAATGTCTTGTAGCACGCAATGCCTTCGGCCAAAAAGGCCTCGCGGTCAGACATGTCGGGGGCTTTTTTGAGCACGAAACCGCCTTTTGAGCCAACCGGAACGATGACGGTGTTCTTGACCTGCTGCGCCTTTACCAGACCGAGAATTTCGGTTCTGAAATCTTCACGACGATCCGACCACCGCAGTCCGCCACGTGCGACCATGCCGAAGCGAAGGTGGACGCCCTCGATTCTGGGACTGTAGACAAAAATTTCCCGGAACGGACGCGGCAAGGGCAGCTCATCAACCTTCTGGCTGTCCAGTTTGAAGGACAGATACGGTTTTGGCTGCCCGTCACGGGTCTGGTAAAAGTTGGTGCGCAGCATGGACGTCACCACATTGATGAAGCGTCGCAAAATCCGATCCTCGTCGGCGCTTTGAACCTTTTCCAGTTCCGATTCCAAACGTGCGTGCAGAGTTTTACTTTTGCCTTTTCCTTTACCAGCAGGATCGAAACGGGCTTTGAACAGATCGACAATCTGCCGCGCCAGATGGGAATTTCTGGAAAGTGTCTGCTCCATATAATCCTGAGAGAAAGCGATGCCGGCCTGGCGCAGGTATTTGCAGCAGGCGCGCAATACCATGACATCGCGCCAACCCAATCCACCGAGCAGGACCAAAGCGTTAAAGCCATCGCTTTCCACATCGCCCGCCCAGATACGGCTGAAGGCGTCCTGGAATTTTTTCCGCACCGCTGCCAGATTTACGACTGAACCGTCCCGGGTCCTCAGGCCAAAGTCATGGATCATCACTAGCTTTTCACCCTCGGCGCCGGGGCGAATTCGATAGGGAAGTTCGTCCAGAACCTTCAGGCCCATGTCTTCCAGCATGGGCAGAACATCGGAGAGCGGAATAGCGGAATCCGGATGGTAAACCTTGAACCAGACCTGATCTTCATCGGCCTCGACCGGCCGATATAAACTCATGACCAGCTCACCGGTATTCGCCGCCTGTTCAATATTTTCAATGTCACTGGCGGCCTGGGTCGCATTGAAACGATCCTGATAAGCCGCACTGAAGGCGTAGCGATAACGCTGATACAAACCCAGGCCTTTCTCCTCGCCAAAGGAAAGCACCAGCTTTTGCTGAAGACGATCATCCCAGGACCGGGCCCCCTCGACAAGATCGGCCTCGATTTCATCAAAGCTGTAATCGGGAATTTTTCCGGGCGTTGTTTGAATGATAATGTGCAGACGCGCCAGTGGGGAATCACCCAACTGTGTGTAATAGGCAAGTTGTTCCCCGGCGAAAGCCCTTTCAAGAATATTCTGAATTTTCATTCTAAGGTCTGTCGAGAAGCGATCACGGGGAACAAAAATCTGGCACGAGATAAATCGCTCGAAATCATCACGGCGCAGGAACAAGGCGACACGCTGGCGTTCCTGCAAATGAAGAATTCCCAGAGCCGTTTCAAACAGATGATCCTCTGAGGCCTGGAACAGCTCGTCGCGGGGATAGGTTTCCAGGATATTCAGCAGAGCCTTGCCATCGTGACCACTTGGCGAGAAGCATGAGCGCTTTAATATCTTCTCAAGCTTCAACCTAAGAAGAGGGATATCGCTTACACTGCGATTGTAAGCGCTGGATGTAAACAGGCCGACAAAGATACGCTGTCCGGTGACTTTTCCCCTGGCGTCATATCGCTTGACGCCAATGGAGTCCATGTGAACGGGTCTGTGAACGGTGGAAATGGAGCTTGTCTTGGATACGCTCAGCAAATCCCCCTGAG
>JADHSW010000103.1 GCA_016776705.1 Rhodospirillales bacterium | reverse complement strand
ACACAACTTTTTCCATGTGCTATGTGGCCGTGGTCGTGCAGTCCCGGTTGACATCCTTTGATCGTTCTATTGAAGAAGCGGCGCTCGATTTAGGCTGCACGCCGTTGAAGACGTTCTTCCTGATCACCCTGCCGCTGATCATGCCTGCGGTGGCGTCTGGCTGGTTGCTGTCGTTCACCCTGTCACTGGACGATCTGGTGATCGCAAGCTTCTCTTCTGGGCCTGGCGCTACCACCCTGCCCATGAAAATCTATTCACAGATGCGACTTGGCGTAACACCTGAAATCAATGCCGTATCGACGATCCTGATTGGCATTGTTTCCATTGGCGTCATCATCACGTCAGTCCTGCACAAACGACGTCAGGTGCAGCGCGAGCGCGACCAAAGACTGGCCCACACATAAATCCTAGAAATTTGGTGGTGTTGCAGCACTGACGATTTGGCATTCTTCGTCACTGATATTACGAAAGCTGTGCGGGATGAGGCTGTCGATATAGTAAGCCTCGCCTTCCTTCAAAATTCTAACTTCATTTCCAATAGATATTTGAATGCTGCCCTTGGTGATAACGCCTGCCTCCTCTCCTTCATGTGAAATCATATCATCCCCCGAACCGCCGCCCGGTGGGTATGTCTCGTGCAGAACACGAAGTTTGCGATCCTTGCGAGTGGCCCCGACAAGAAGCAGGGACGACCCGCTATCAGATAATTCGACCAGTTCGTCGCGCCTGAAGAACGATGCCTGTTTGGGCTTCATGTCCATGGTGAAGAAATCGATCAGGGTCATTGGAAACCCCTCCAATAGTTTCTTCAGGGAATCGACAGACGGGCTGACCCGGTTTTGTTCAATCAGGGAAATTGTCGAATTGGTAACGCCCGCCCGGCGGGACAATTCGCGTTGCGACAAGTTGTGCATCTTGCGAATGGATTTAAGTCTCTCACCAATATCGATTCCCGATTGTGTCATCTCTATTTATCCTTCCTGACAGCCAGCATGCATAGATACGTCCAAATGAACGTCGCTGCGGCAAGCGAGGTGATTTGCGCATGGTCATAGGCGGGCGCGACTTCAACCATATCCATTCCGACCCAGTTAAGGCTGCCAAGCTTCTTCATAATCGCCAGCGCCTGCCAGGTGAAAATTCCACCGACTTCCGGGGTGCCGGTTCCAGGCGCCTGCGAGGGATCAATGCCGTCTATATCAAAAGTCAGGTAAGCCGCGTTGTCGCCTACGGCCTTTTTAATCGCCTCAACAACCACGTCGACACCGCCGGTATGAACGTCCTCGGCAGTGATGACGGTGAAGCCAAGTTCATCACGGGTGTAATCCATGACATCGTTATCGACCGGTGAGCGAATACCGATCTGAATGCTTCGCATGGGATCAATCAGGCCTTCCTGAGCGGCGTAATGAAACGGCGTTCCATGGCCGACCGGGCCGCCGAAAGTATCCGGCCACGTATCGACATGGGCATCGATGTGAACCAGCGATAAACCTTTGCCATTTCTTTCTGCCCTGCCGCGCAGGATTGGCAAGGTTACCGTGTGATCCCCCCCCATAGCGACAAGATGACTGTCAATTTTGCTTACCTGTTTTTCAATCAATTCCAGAGATTGGTCAAGGTAGCCACATGCGACATCCAGATCACCGGAGTCAATACAGCTAAGACCATCCATGGGATTGACTCTCATCTCCGGATGGTCGCCGTCAATTAGCATCAGGCTGGCGTCACGAATTCCTGCCGGGCCAAATCGACAACCCGGGCGGTTGGTCGTGCCCAGATCAAAAGGAATGCCGACAAGGGTCACATCAGGCGTTCCACCATTATCCAATTTGGCGGGCAGTTGCAGGAAGGATCTCAGCCCCGAATAAGTAGCCTGTTCATTCATGACCGTCTTCTCCTGTTAAAACTCACCAAGCATCGCAAGCTCGCGTTTGAACGGAACCCCGTCACATTCTGGCTCGTCCAGTTCGCGGGCATAACGGTGTCCTGCGTAGACCGCATGAGCAATTGTTGCTGGCGCAAGCGCATCGCCAATTCTGGTCACGGGTAAATTATCCATGAGCGAGCGATACAGCTCGTCATTGGGCAAGCGCATGGTGATCAAAACAATGCTGTTCGCCTCGCGTTTGGTTATCCGATCCGTATAGACACATTTCAGATCCACATGATCGGAATGAATAGCAGCCAGGTTTTGAGTGGGCACGATATCAATCCCCATCTGCATCAGACGCTTTTGAATTCGCGCCTGTTCAAGGGTGTGATGCGTCCAGGTGGAAACATCGGCTGCCGGCGTGACCAACAGAACCTCATGGCCGCGACTGCGGATCAGTTCTGCAATGACCCCTCCCATATAAAAGTGGTCATCGTCGAAAATTATCACGGGGCCCTTAACGTCAACCCCATTGATAATGTCATCTGGTGTATAAACATTGGCGCTGTCATTGCCAGGTATCGCTTTGCAATTCGCCCGGCCCATACCATTCCTTCGCCATGATGCCCCAGTCGCCAGCACAACATGATCGGCTCCGAATTCCTTCACATGCGCTGCGTCAAGTTTGCTATCAAGATAAACTTCGACATTTGTCATGGTATTTATCTGTCCGACCCGATAATCCCGCACACGCCCCCATGCCGCAAGGCCAGGCAATCTGCTTTCCCTGGCGACTCGCCCGCCCAATTCCGTTCCTGCTTCGGCAAGCACCACCTCATAGCCACGGTTGCCCAATGATCGGGTGCATTCCAGTCCGGCCGGGCCTGACCCAACAACAAGAATTCTGGAATTGGATTTCTTCTCGGGAATTATTTCTGGGTGCCATCCGCGACGCCACTCTTCACCCATGGTCGGGTTTTGCGTGCAGCGAATCGGCGAAATTGTATTATCGCCACTGACACATATATTGCAGCCGATGCACTCGCGAATATCATCGACATTTCCATGCTCTATTTTGTATGGCAAGAACGGGTCAGCTATGGACGGGCGTGCTGCACCGATCATGTCGAGCACTCCGCGCTTAACCTGCGAGACCATGGCGTCAGGGGAGGTAAAGCGCCCAACCCCAACTACCGGTTTCGTCGTCAGGCTTTTGACAAACCCAACATATTTTTCCTGAGCCCCTTCCTCGCCAAAGCGCGACGTTTCAGAATCATTGGACCAGTCACTTATGTTGACGTCCCACAAGTCCGGCAACTCGGCCAGCATCTCAACAATTTCGCGGCCTTCTTCCTGGGCTGTTATGCCGTCTGCCCCCAGCAGTTCATCCACCGCAAGACGGACGGCGACGGCGCAGGTATCGCCAACGGCCTCTTTGGTGTCTTCAATAATCTCGCGGAAAAATCGAACACGATTTTCCAGCGACCCACCGTACTCATCTGTGCGCTCATTAAATCGCCGGGACAGGAAATGCATGGGCAAAGACAGGTTGTGTCCGGCATAGGCGTAAACAATATCAAACCCCGCCTGCTTGGCGCGGATGGCGGCCTCGCGATGCCAGCGCCGCACATCACGAATGTCGGACTTGTCCATGGCATATGCCTGAACCGGGTGATAGGCAGAACCAATAAGGTCAGACACGCCCATTGGCACTTCACGGCTATACAGGTTGGTTGTTTCGTGACCTTGAAAAACCAGCTCGACCCCGGCCAGTGAGCCGTGTTCGTGAACCGCGTCCGTCATTCGTTTAAGATGTGGAATATCGCTATCATCCCACAGCCGTTCTTCGGCATGGGGTGAGACATCAGATTTAAAATGAATTTCGCATTCTTCGGTGCAGACAACAGCCCATCCACCTTCCGCTTTGGTCCGGCGCATGGCCGCCGTGCTGGATGGATGGAGGTGACCCATGCCATTGCAATGAGGCACTTGATAAAAACGGTTGCGCGCCGTCACAGGGCCAATTTTTACGGGCTCGAATAGAATGTCATATCTAGAATCGCGGGACATACATTAACCTTCTGGTCTCAGGTACCATTCATATTCACGAGGACTGGGTTCAGACATGAAACTTTCCATCTCGTCGCGTTTACAGGTGACGTAAATATTGCGGTATTCCTCACCAAAATATTCGGCCATCACGTCGGAACCAGCCAGAACATCCAGCGCCCGATGCCATTTTTTAGGCAAGCTATTATCCACATCTGGAGTTGCATCAATTCCCGTCGCCGCTGGGGGTGATATTTTTTTGCTGATGCCATGGTGCATACCGGCCAGAACTGCAGTCAGAGCCAGATAAGGATTTGCGTCCGCCCCGGCAATCCTGTGTTCAAGGCGGCGGTTAGCATCTTCCCCGGCGGGAATTCTAACCGCGACCGAACGGTTATTGGCTCCCCATGAACGAGAAACAGGAACATAGGTGCCTAGCCTAAAACGCCTGAATGAATTGATGTTCGGGGCAAAGAAAGCCATCGCGTCGGCCATTGTGCCTAACAGACCACCGATGGCATGATGAAGCATTTCATTGCCTGTCTCATCGCCGCCGGAAAATACATTGTTGCCTTTCTCATCAAGCAGGCTGACATGCATGTGCATTCCGCTACCTGATTGATGCGAATAAGGTTTCGCCATGAAGGTTGCATCGACTCCATGAGAACGAGCGACACCTTTTACCACGCGAGGCAACAGCATGGCGTGATCGCAGGCGGCCAGAGGGTCGTCGGTATGAATCAGGTTGATTTCGTACTGCCCGGTCGCATATTCGGATGTCACCGGACCGACCGGAATTTTTTGGATTTTGCAACTTTGGGTTACCTGGTCCAGAAACAGCCCAAAGCCTTCAAGATCGCTGATGCTCAGAACCTGGGTGCCAGAAGCACGACGACCCGTGGCAGGCAGAATCGGCGGCTTTGGTTTGCCCTCCAATCCACCTTCGGGATCAAGCAAATAGAATTCCTGCTCAAGGGCAACCACGGGCCTTAAGCCCATGGCAGAAAATCTGTCCAGAACCCTTTGTAAAACATGGCGTGGATCAAAGTAATGGGGGCTTCCGTCTTCCTCATAAAAAGACACCAACAGTTGAGCCATGGGTTTTTCAAACCACGGCACTGTGACCAGGGTCCCCGCAACCGGGCGCGCTGTTATATCGGGATCACCATCACTCACTCCCCTGCCGTTGGGATCATCGGTGTCGCCGCGAACATCAAGCAGGACTGATGAGGCCGGTATCTGGAAACCGCTTTTGTAGATTTTCTCTAACCCGTCGCGAGCAATGCGCTTGCCACGAATAACACCACACAGATCAGGAATGATGCAGTCGATGGTTTCGACGTCCGGATTATTGGCTAAAAAGTCAGATGCTTCGTTCATAAAATCACTCATTCAATTTAACTCAACAAATCGCGTAGACGATAATACAACATTCCCAAGGCAAGTATCGGGGTTCGAATCGGACCGCCGGGAAATGGCTGGTGACGAATTTTCGCCATTACATCAAACTGCTCGGCGGTGCCAGCAATCGCCTCGGCAATCAGCTTGCCACAAATCCCTGTCAGCGCAAGACCGTGACCGGAAAAACCATGAGCAAAAAAAATGTTTCCATCAATTGAGCCTACATGGGGCAAACGATCCAGGGTTATCGCCAGATTGCCGCCCCAGCAATAGTCAAGTTGGGCATCGGCCAACTGCGGAAAAACCTTCAGCATGCGCGGGCGCATATAGGAAAACAGGTCGGCGGGCTCGTAACCGGTATAGTTTGCACGGCCGCCGAACAGCATGCGCCCGTCTTTCGACAGGCGGTAATAATCGACAATATTATCGCTTGAGCAGACGCAATCATCATCGCGGATTAAGGAGTGCGCCCTGTCTTCCCCCAAAGGCTTGGTCGCCAGCACAAAACTGCCGACCGGCATTACCCGGTGATAAAGATAGGGCAGTAATTTTCCAAGATAGGCATTGCCCGCGGCAACGACGAATTTCGCCTTGACGATGCCTTTTGCAGTGCTGACCCGTGGCGACGGTCCTTTATCGATTTTGGTCACGTGGGAATCTTCAAAAAAGCGTACCCCCGCCTCCTTAGCCGCCCGCGCAAGACCCAGGGCGTAATTCAGGGTGTGAATATGCCCCGCATTGCCTTCCCACAGGGCGCCGTGATAAATTTTCGACGCAAGACGTTCTTCCAATTGCAGCTTGTCGTATACGGCGGTGTCCGTATAACCATAGCGCGCCCACTCGTCGCGGGTTTCATTGATATGCCCCATGTGGCTGGGCTTGGTCGCAGCGTGCAGATATCCCCAGGTCAAATCACAATCAATCTTGTGGCCTTCGACCCGTTCGCGAATCATATCCTTTGCCGCAATCTCAACAGCCCACATTGCGTCAGCACCTTCTTTGCCGACCAGCTTTTCAATGTCGCCCATGGATTTGTTGAAGGCGGTGCAAATCTGGCCGCCATTGCGGCCCGAGGCGCCCCAACCGACGCGCTCGCCTTCAATCAATACGACATCATAGCCTTTTTCAGCCAAATGAAGCGCCGACGAAATGCCGGTAAAACCCCCACCGATAACGCAAACATCGGCGCTTATTTCACCTTCCAGTTCTGGATGGCGGGTGTCATCGTTGGCAGTTGCAGCGTAATACGAGGCGGTATGATCGCTCATCGCTTGGACTCTCAGGTTTAAAAAAACAGCGAACAGAAAGACTGTCGCCTAAACCGGCCAAGTGTTCAATATATTTTACAATTAAATACTTATTTTTCGATCTTTTCCTTAAAACCCTACGCGAAATAAAACCTGCTGTTGAAATAAGCAGTGCAACTAACCTTATTCGTTTGAGGTTCGAATTGCGTTAATTACGGCTTCGGCTACCTCTTTTGTCGTCGCCTCGCCACCCAAATCACGGGGCATGATGCTTCCAGCGCCGGTCACACGCTCGATAGCGGTCATCAATCGCCTTGCCGCCGTGTGTTCGCCCAGGTGATCCAGCATCAACGATGCGGACCAAAAGGAACCAATGGGATTGGCGATCCCCTTACCCATGATATCGAAGGCGGAACCGTGAATGGGCTCGAACATGGAAGGAAAGTCTTTTTCAGGCCGCAGATTAGCCGTCGGCGCAATGCCAAGGCTGCCAGACAGGGCTGCCGCCAGATCGGACAGGATATCCGCATGCAGATTGGTAGCAACAATGGTATCCAGGCTTTTCGGGTCCAACACCATGCGGGTGGTCATGGCATCGACAAGCATCCTGTCGGTTTTTACGTCCGGAAAATCAGCTTTGACGCGATCAAATATTTCATCCCACATTACCATGCCGTGACGTTGGGCATTTGACTTGGTAACCATTGTCAACAGCTTGCGTGGGCGCGAGCGGGCCAGGTCAAGGGCGAAGCGGTGGATGCGCTCGACACCTGCGCGGGTAAAAACAGACACGTCCATGCCGACTTCCTGATCGAAACCCTGATGGGCGCGACCGCCGACACCGGCGTACTCGCCTTCGGAATTCTCGCGCACAATGACCCAGTCGAAATCACCAGGGCCAACACCTTTAAGCGGGCAATCGACGCCGGGCAGCACCCGTGTGGGGCGCACATTGGCGTACTGGCCGAAGCCCTGGCAGATTTTCAGCCGCAATTGCCACAACGTAATATGATCGGGAATTCTTGGGTCGCCGGCAGAACCGAAGTAAATGGCGTCGTAGCCCTTCAGGATTTCCAGGCCATCAGACGGCATCATCTCGCCGTGTTCCAAGTAGTAGTCCGCGCCCCAGGCAAAGGGCTCAACAGTCAACGAAAAGCTGCCGTCTTTTGCTGCCAATGCATGCAATACATCAACACCAGCGGAAATCACTTCGCCGCCAATGCCGTCACCGGGAATGGCGGCAATCGAGTATGAGGTCATTGGACATGACCCCAGGTATTAAACCCTGCGGATGAACTCGGCGATTCGGGGCTGAATTTCTTCCCGCCAGCGCTTGCCATTGAAAACACCATAGTGACCGACCTTTTGTTGAAGATGCCTCAGCTTTTTATCGTCTTTCAGGTTACTACACAAATTAAGAGCTGCGCTGGTCTGTCCAAATCCGCAAATATCGTCATTTGCGCCTTCAACTGTCATCAAAGCCGTCTTGCTGATTTTGGAAGGGTCGACCGGAACACCACGATGGGTCATGGTTCCCTTGGGCAAGGCGTGCTTCTGAAATACGGTCTCGATCGTTTGCAGGAAGAATTCCGCCGAAAGGTCCATGACGGACAGATATTCGTCGTAGAATTTGCGATGCTGGTCAGCTGAGTCGCCATCCCCTTCAACAAGGTGATTGTACAAATCAACATGGGCTTCCATATGGCGGTCCAGGTTCATTGTCATAAAACCCGACAACTGAACAAAGCCTGGATAAACCTTGCGCATGAAGCCCGGTTGCGGGAACGGCACCTGCGAGATGACGGAATTTTCGAACCAGGCCAAGTCCTTGGTTTCTGCGTGCTGATTAACCTTTGTCGGGTTCATTCGGGTATCGATGGGGCCGCCCATCAGGATCATTGCATGGGGTTGCATGGGGTCTTTTTCAGCCGCCATCAGGGAAACCGCCGCCAAAACGGATACCGCGGGCTGGCAAACAGCCATAACGTTAAGGTCAGGCCCAAGAAAACGCATAAAATCCATCATCAGGTCGATATGGTCGTCCAGATCAAACGAACCCAGCGCCAGCGGCACATTGCGCACGTCACGCCAATCGGTAATGTAAACTTCGTGGTCAGGTAGCATGG
Source organism: Rhodospirillales bacterium (assembly GCA_016776705.1). Lineage (GTDB taxonomy): Bacteria > Pseudomonadota > Alphaproteobacteria > Rhodospirillales > JABHCV01 > JACNJU01. The sequence continues at coordinate 1,555 of JADHSW010000103.1, read as the reverse complement.
CGCGAACGGTGCCACGCAGCAACGTTGCATAATGGCCCGACAACGGGGCGACAATCAGAACCTTGGGGTCATTTTTCCCCTTGCCTTTGGGCAACTCACGGCGGAAATGCAGTAAATTACAAAAAGGCGTACACAATTGGGTTTCGATATGAACAGGAACCGTTTTACCACCGACTTCCGTCGAATCGATTTCCCAAGCCGGCCTGCCATAGCGACGGGTCATTCGATTGAAGAGTTCACACGCGGCAGCCATGGAACGTCCCATGGGCGTATAGGCAACAGGATTATAGACTGACGTATTGATCTGCTGACCAAATTCGCTCAGGGCCTTCAAGGGCGCTATGGCTGCGTGGTTCAATTCATAGGCATGGTAAAGCATATACGGGGCCTTGTTTTCAATATTCCAAAATTGGAATGCTGCACCTGCGAACAATACCACTGATTTTCCAGTAAACAACAGAAATATAACCAGACTTTCGTATAATGCTTTGTTTTCAGTTGTAAAAAGCGGTCCTGTACGGCCGGTAAATTTCGATTAAATCCAGCAAAATCATACCATTGTATACAAAATCAGGATTGGGCATTTAAATTTCCACCCCGATTCGCAAGCAGGCTTTCAACCACCCGCCCCATCATGGCGTGGGTAAAATTTATGTCTTCGGCGACACCACCGACAAGCAATGAGCACAGGTTGGCGGCTTTCAGGGGGGGAATTCGCTCATGAGCAGGTCCAGTGCCGGTCCCCCATCATATTCATTATCCCTTAGAACCATCGGGCTTAGCATGCCAATGTTTCGATCATCGGCAGGCAACAGGTCGAAAAATTCATCCCCGGCAAATCGGTAATCGTAACCTTTTGCCTGGGACAAGTCGCGCCCTCCCCTCAGGCAGCGCCTGATCCAGCCAGGCACATCCTCTGTTCTGTAAGATTGGTGGACAACGGTTTTCATAGGCTGAATCTATTTTCGGGCTATGTGATCGGCCATTGTTTCTGGATATTTTTAAGTTTTCCGCCTGAAACACTCGCCAAAAGGCTTTTTTCTTCATAATGTTACCCCAATCAGGGTGCAGGGGCGTACCCGGTAAAACACTGCAAACAGGTGTGTCGTAACCTTGAGCCGTCTAGCCAATGTTCTGATTTCGTCAAACAGTGGACCACGTCTTGACGACATGGTCCACGGCCTGTCCGAATACGGGTACCAGTCGACAAAGTGTACGACGGAAAACGGCTTGCTTGAAGAAGCCCGTATTGGCCATCCCGATCTGGCCTTGATAGACCTTGCCGCCACCAGCTTTGATGGAATGGAATTGGCGCAAAAATTAATCGCAAACACTGGTACAGGAGGAATGCCAGTTGTCGTTTTTGGTGCCGATGGTTCCGATGAAATCTTTAACCAGGCTGTCAACGCCGGTCTGGATGATATCTTCACAGACCCCTACGACTTCGACGAGATGCGTTTGCGCCTGAGCCCTTTGCTGCGCCTTGCCACCATGCGCCGTGAACTGGCTGAACGCCGTGCACTGGCTGAACGTTTTGGTGGCGATGTTGGACCCG
>JADHSW010000102.1 GCA_016776705.1 Rhodospirillales bacterium | reverse complement strand
GGCCCTTGAATTGGCGGGCAAGGGGGTGCGGGTCAATGCGCTGGCTCCCGGCTATATCAAGACTGAACTCAACAAGGAATTCCTTGAAAGCGATGCGGGACAAAAGCTGATGAATCGCGTGCCACAGCGACGCTTTGGCGAACCCGAAGATCTGGACGGGGCGTTGCTCCTGCTCGCCAGTGATGCCTCACAATTCATGACCGGGGCGGTAATTGCCGTGGATGGCGGTCATCTGGTCAATTCTCTATAAAATCCTCCAAGGAGAGACAAAAGAATGGATTTCAACCTTTCCCCCGAAATTGAAGACTTCCGCTTGCGTATCCGCGATTTTGTCGCTGAACATGTAATGCCGCTTGAAACGGACCCATCAAACTTCGACGAGCATGAGATGCTCATGGAAGGCCCGGTCGCAGAATTACGTAAAAAAGCCAGAGCCGAAGGGTTGTGGTGCCTGCAATTGCCCAAAGCCCGCGGCGGTCAGGAACTGGGCCTGGTGGGAATGGCCGCATGCTACGAGGAAATGGCGCGCTCTCCGTTTGGCCCGCTGGCCTTCAATTCATCGGCGCCCGATGACGGCAACATGATGGTGCTTGAAAAAGTACTGCCGACTGAGGAAATGAAGCAAAAATGGCTACAACCGCTGGTCGATGGCGAGGCTCGTTCAGCTTTCGCCATGACGGAACCCCATCCGGGCGGCGGTTCCGATCCGACGATGATGCTGACCACGGCGGAGAAAAAAGGAGACAAATGGGTACTGCGGGGCCGCAAACATTTCATCACCGGTGCCGAAGGCGCCAGTCACTATATCGTTATTGCCAAAACGTCGGACGATCCCCGCAAGGGACTGACTGCGTTTTTGCATCATGCGGATGATCCAGGCTGGCATATCGAACGACGTATTCCCATCATGGGGCCTGAAGAGCATGGTGGCCATTGCGAAATGATTTATGACGGGCTTGAAATCCCCGATGAACAACGACTTTTGGAAATTGGCGACGGTCTGAAGGTTACGCAAATGCGCCTTGGCCCCGCACGACTGACCCATTGCATGCGTTGGCTGGGGCAGGCCAAGCGGGCCCTTGAAATAGCCTCTGAATACATTGCAAAGCGTGAAAGTTTCGGCGTCAAGCTGGACGAGCATGAGGGCGTTCAGTGGATGATGGGCGAGGCGGCCATGGAAATTCAGATCGGCCGCATGCTGACCATGCACGCTGCCTGGAAAATCGATCAGGGCGATTTCGCCCGCAAGGAAGTTTCCATGGCCAAGGTTCAGGTTGCCGATACCCTGCACAAGGCGGTCGATACGGCGATTCAGCTTTGCGGGGCGCACGGATATTCCAAGGATACCCTTCTGGAATGGATGTACCGCTACGCACGTCAGGCAAGGCTTGTGGATGGCGCATCGGAAATTCATAAAATGGTCATGTCGCGTCAGCACAAGCAGGAAGGTATCGACTTCTGGTCCTGGGGAGTCTGATCCTCGTGACCCCGGACCAGTTTAAATCCAGGCTGGAACCTTGGCTTGCCGGGGCGGCAGGCTGTGAAAGCGTCACCGTAATTGAAATGGAGAAACTTTCCGGGGGGGCTATTCAGGAAAACTGGTCCGTTACCGCAGGCTTTTCGTCCGGTTCCTGGTCCGGCATGCAGGAACTGGTTGTCCGCACGGATGCCCCGGCGTCCGTATCCACAAGCCATAGTCGATCCGTTGAATTTTCCCTGCTGAAACTGGCTTTCGAGGCCGGGGTAACGGTTCCAGAACCTTTGTGGTGTTGTGACGATGGGGCAGTACTTGGCCGCCCGTTTTTCATCATGCGCCGGGTCGGGGGAGTTGCTGCAGGATACAAGTTGACCAAGGATTTGTCCCTGGGTGGGGATCGGCGTGAGCTTCTCAAGCGACTGGGCAAGGAAATGGCACGCATCCATTCCATAACGCCGCCCAATGATAAACTCTCTTTTCTTGCCCTCCCTGACGGCCCCCCGGCCATGCGGGACATTGTTCAGTACCGTGCTTATCTGGATGAATTCCTGATGCCCCGCCCAATTCTTGAGTGGGGCTTAAGCTGGCTGGAAAGGAATCAACCTGACAGCAAGGAGATGGTTTTAATTCATGGCGATTTCCGGACCGGTAATTACATGGTCGACCATGAAGGTGTCACCGGAATTCTCGATTGGGAATTCGCCGCCTGGGGCGACCCCATGTCGGACCTTGGCTGGTTCTGCGCCAAGTGCTGGCGCTTTGGCGCCAATGATAGGGAGGCTGGCGGCATTGGCAGTCGTGAAGACCTCTACCAAGCCTATGAACACGAGTCGGGCAGGACTGTCGATGCTGACGCTGTAAGATACTGGGAAGTCATGGCCCATGTGCGCTGGGCGGTTATCGCCGTGCAGCAGGGCGACCGTTTCGTCATTGACGGTGAAGAAAACCTTGAAGCGGCCCTGACCGCTTATGTCGTACCTGAGCTGGAATTGGAAGTCATGTGCATGACGAAGGAGGAGGGGTGAGAGACAAACCGGATGGTGCAGAACTTCTGGGCCTGGCGCGGCGCATCCTGCGCGAGCAGTTGCTTGAACACATTCCGCCGCAAAAGAAGTATCAAGCCCTGATGGTGGCGAATTCCATGGCCATTGCCGCCCGTCAGATTGAATTTGGCGATGGGGTGGAACGCGAAGAGCTTTCAATGGTAGCAAACCTGCTGGGTGAAAATCCCGAACCTGAAAATTCCGCCGCTGTGCAATCTGCCTTGCAGGATTGTTATCGAAAGCTCGCCCTGCAAATAAGAAAGGGAAAGATTGCTCCTGGCTCTTCCAGTTTCGATGACGTGTATGAACTTCTGCTTGATCAGGCAAAGCAAAAAGTCCGTGAAAGCAATCCCGGATATCTGGACGAATGACACCGTTTCAAAACCCCGGGCGATCCGCCGTTTACGGCGACACCCACATGGCTGCGACATCGCACCCGGCCAGTTCCGCCGTTACCTATTTGATTCTTGAAGGCGGAGGCAATGCGGTCGATGCGGCGATAGCGGCCAGCGCGGTGCTTTGTGTTGCCGAACCCCATATGACCGGGGTCGGTGGGGATTGCTTTGTTCTTTACGCACCCGCGGGGGAACCAATCGTGGCCCTAAACGGTTCCGGACGAGCCCCCGGCGGTGTTGACGCCGGGCGACTTCGCGATTCTGGCTTTAGCCAAATAACTGAGGACAGCCCTTACGCCGTAACCATACCCGGTGCGGTTGATGCATGGTGTCGCCTGCATTCGGACTTTGGTTCGATGCCGCTGGAGCAATTGCTGGCCCCTGCGATCTCACTTGCAGAACACGGATGCGTCGTTGCCCCAAGGGTCGCCTTCGACTGGCAGACTCATCGGGATAAACTGGCAAACAGCGCTTCAATGCGAAATCATTTTTTGAAAAATGGCTCACCTTACACTGTTGGGGATTGCTTTTTGAATCCGGCCCTTGGCATGACCTTGCGTCGTATTGCCGCCGAAGGCCGCGATGGTTTTTATTCGGGGGAAGTGGCTGAAAATCTTGTCGATTATCTGAACGGTATCGATGGTGTGCATACATTGGATGATTTTGCCGGGCAAATTTGCGAATACGTTGATCCCATCAGCACGGATTTTCAGGGCCACGACATTTTTGAATGTCCACCCAACGGACAGGGTGTCATTGCCCTTTTGATCCTTAATATTCTTGATCAATTCAGGGGGAATTACTCCGAGGCCGATAATGTTCACCTGCTGGCGGAAGCAACAAAGCTGGCTTACGCGCAAAGGGATGCCTTCATCGCCGATTCGGCCATGGCCGATGTGTCGATGGAAAGATTGTTGTCAAGGGATACCGCCAAAAGCATGGCGGCAAAAATCAGCATGGATCAGGCGCGCCCCGATGCACCATTTGCTGAAGTGGAGCATAAGGATACGGTCTATCTTTGCGTCGTCGATAAAGACGGTAATGCCATTTCCTTCATCAATTCCCTGTTCAATGCCTTTGGTTCAACCCTGTTTGATGCCCGAAGCGGCGTTTTATTGCACAACCGCGGGACGGGATTCAACCTTCAGGAAGGGCATCCCAATGAATTGGCCCCGTACAAGCGCCCCCTGCACACCATTATCCCCGGTATGGTTATGAAAGATGGCGATGTCGTCGCTCCATTCGGGGTCATGGGGGGGCAGTATCAGGCGACAGGACACGCCAACTTCCTGAGCCGGGTTCTGGCGCAGGGCATGACTGTGCAGGAAGCACTCGATCAGCCCCGCAGTTTCGCCTACGGTGGCCCTCTTGTTCTGGAGGCAGGATACGATGAAGCCATAGCCGATGACCTGCGAGACAGGGGACATCCCGTTCAGCGTTCAAGTGGCCCCCATGGTGGAGGACAGGTCGTCTGGATTGATCGGCAGCGCGGCATCCTTGTTGGCGCATCCGATCCCCGCAAGGATGGCTTCGCCATCGGCCGTTAAGGATATAAGGATTTAGACATGACATATATTTTTCCCGCCCCGGAAACGGCTTCTGTCGCCATCGTTGGCAACGGGGATCGCTTCCCCGTGCATCGGATTTATTGTATTGGCCGAAATTACCTGGCCCATATTCAGGAGATGGGAAATGATGAACGGCAGCCGCCCTTTTTCTTCCAAAAACCCCTGGACGCCTTGCTGCCAAGTGGCGGCGAATTTCCGTACCCTCCGGGATCTGAAAATGTTCAGCATGAAGTCGAACTGGTTGTCGCCATTGGCAAAGGGGGCGTTAATATCGCCGTCGAGGATGCCCTGGATCATGTGTATGGCTATGCCCTGGGCTTCGATATGACCCGCCGCGACCTGCAGGAAAAGGCCAAGAAAGGCGGCAAGCCGTGGGAGGCGGCCAAAGCCTTTGATTTCGCCGCCCCCATTGCGCCGATCAGGCCGGCTAGCGAGATTGGTCACCCGTCAGACGCGCGGATTTGGCTGGCGGTGAACGGGGAGGTAAAGCAGGACAGCACGCTGGATTTGCAAATCTGGAATGTGCCTGAAGGAATATCCCATTTGTCGAAGTTGTTTGAAGTCAAGGCCGGTGATCTTATCTATACAGGGACTCCTGCTGGTGTAGGGGCGATAAAACCGGGTGATGTCATGATCGGCGGCATCGACGGTATCGGCGAGATGAAAATCACTGTCGTTTAAGTATCGGGTGAGTCATGAGCCATAAAAGCGGACGTCATTTTCTACAGATACCGGGACCGACCAATGTGCCGGACCGCATTCTGCGCGCCATGGACGGGCCAACCATTGACCACCGGGGACCCGAGTTCGCCGAACTGGCGCTGGATGTTCTGTACGACATAAAAGCGATTTTCAAAACCGAACAACCGGTTTTGATTTTTCCTGCATCGGGAACCGGCGCATGGGAAGCGGCGTTGGTTAATACGCTCTCACACGGTGACAAGGTCCTGATGTTCGAAACCGGGCAGTTTGCGACACTGTGGAGCAACCTCGCCCGGCGTTTTGGCCTTGAGGTTGACATGGTTCCCGGCGACTGGCGTTCAGGGGTGAAGCCCCAGGACGTAGAAGATCGCCTGAGCGCCGACATAAAGGCGGTTTGTGTGGTTCATAACGAAACATCAACCGGCGTTACCAGCAACATCGCCGCCGTTCGCGCAGCCATGGACCGCACGGGCCATCCCGCCCTGTTGATGGTTGATACCATTTCTTCGCTGGCTTGCATGGACTACCGCCATGACGAATGGGGTGTGGATGTGACGGTCAGCGGCTCACAAAAGGGATTGATGTTGCCCCCCGGGCTATCGTTCACCGCCATAAGCATGAAGGCGCTTGAAGCCACTGAAAATTCCAGCTTCGCCAAATCCTACTGGCATTGGGATGAAATGCTCAAGGCCAACGAAAAAGGATTTTTCCCCTACACCCCGGCGACCAACCTGCTTTACGGATTGCAAGAATCCATCGCTATGCTGAATGAGGAAGGTCTTGACACTGTCTTTGCCCGTCACCGGCGTCACGGGGAAGCGACAAGAAGAGCCGTCGCAGCATGGGGGCTTGAAGTTCTTTGTAAAAATCCGGAGGAATACAGCAATTCCCTGACCGCTGTCATGATGCCTGATGGAAAGAATGCTGATGCGTTGCGCAAAGTGGTATTGGAAAAATTCGATATGTCTTTGGGTTCGGGCCTTGGCAAGGTCGCCGGAAAGGTTTTCCGTATCGGCCATCTTGGCGATTTCAATGACCTGACTTTGGCGGGCGCACTGTCAGGTGTCGAGATGGGGCTTCGACTTTTTGGCCTGGCTGGCGCAAAGGGGGGCGTTGATGCGGCTCTTGTTTACCTTGCTGAACGTGCGGGCAAGAAATGACCGATATAGACAATATTTTAGAGAAAGCACTAACCTGGATTGATCAGGGTCACGATCTCGCCTTTGCCACTGTCATCAGTACGTGGGGATCGTCGCCGCGGCCCGTTGGCTCGCAACTTGTTATCAATGACCGGGGCGATTTCAGCGGATCGGTATCCGGTGGCTGCATTGAAACCTTTGTTGTCTCGGAAGCCGTCGATGTTATCGCCGATGGAGAGGTTCTGAACCTGGAATACGGCGTTACCAACGAACAGGCGCGCGAAGTCCGTCTGGCTTGTGGCGGCACGGTTCGCGTATTGGTGGAACGTGCGCCGGACCGGGCGGTTCTGGAAAGGTTGAAGTCAACCCAGCCTGTTGCCCGCGTTGTCGATACTGCGAGCGGGCTATCAGCGGTTTTGAGCAGCGATTGCCTTGAAGGCGCTTTGTCACTGGATGACCACGAATTGGCCGACGCTCGATTGCTGCTTAAGCATGGCACAAGCGGAACACTCAAGGCAGGGGATCGGGATCTTTTCGTTCAGGTGTATGCACAACCGCGAAATCTCGTCGTCGTTGGCGCGGTCCATATCGCCCAGATGCTTGCGCCCATGGCGGCCTCCATCGGGTTCAGGGTTTCTGTCATTGATCCGCGGCCAAAGTTCGCAACACAAGAACGCCTTCCGGGCGTTAACATCATTACCGAAAGACCTGAGAAGGTCGCCGAAAGCCTGCGACTGGACAACTGGACTGCAGTTGTCGCGCTTGCCCACGATCCTTTGCTTGATGATCCGGTTCTGATTGCGGCCCTGAAGTCAGATGCCTTTTATATCGGGTGTCTGGGTAGTCGCAGGACTCAGGCAGCCAGGCACGAAAGGCTGCGCGCGAAGGGGTTTACTGACAAGGACCTTGAACGATTGCACGGTCCCATTGGAATGGATATCGGTGGTCGCTCTCCCGGGGAAATTGCTATTTCGATCCTTGCCGAGATCATAGCCGTTGGAAACGATAAGTGAAACAAGGTGTCAGCGCCGTCATTCTGGCCGCCGGTTCCTCAAATCGCATGGGAAACATTAACAAGTTGCTTGCCCACTGGCAGGGTATGGCGCTGGTCCGTCATGTCGCTGAGACGGCGAATAAATCAGTTGCTGCAGAGGTCGTTGTCGTCACCGGTCATGATGCAGATAATGTGCGTCATGCCCTTGACGGTGTGGAAGTCAGGTTCGCCCATAACCCCCGGTTTGGTGAAGGCATGTCCACATCGCTGGGGGTGGGTATCGGGGCCGTTGGTGATGAGAAAACGGGAGCAGCTATTTTGCTGGGTGATATGCCCCGCCTGAAAATTGAAACGCTCAATCAACTTTTATCCCGCTTTATTGAGACCGATGGCCAGTCGATTTGCGCCCCTGTCTGTGGTGGAAGACGCGGCAATCCGGTTATCTGGCCCCGAGAGTTCTTCCCTGATTTACAGGGATTATCGGGGGATAAGGGGGCGCGGGAATTGATCGTGAAATATAAAAACCGCGTTATAGAGGTTCCTTGCGACGATGAGGGAGTTCTGATTGACGTCGATACGCCAGAGGACATCAATTGATTGGGTTTAAATCGGATCGTGACCATTTCTTGCTCTGCAATGGAAGACGAATCAGGCTAAGGTTCTGATTGTTCTCAAGCGGATGAGATGAATTTGGACCGCTTTTCCTAATGGGATGGATTTAGTAACTATGCCCAACGTCAAGGCTCGTGAAGCGGTGCGTGGTATTCTGTTCGACAAGGATGGGACGCTTCTCGATTTCATCCCGACATGGCTGCCTGCCTATAGGGCGGGCGCGCTTCATGCCGCCGGTGGGGATGAAAGCAAAGCGCAGAAAATGTTACAGGCCACCGGCTTTAATGAAGGGACGAATGATTTTGTTCATGGCTCCCTGCTGGCTTCCGGTACGACCGATGAAATAGCCAAAGCGTGGCTCGAATTGGGCCCCGAGCAGTCCCTGAAAGAGCTGATCCCGGAACTTGATCAAATCTTTGCCGATGTGACGGCGCACTCATCGAAACCTTTTCCTGGCCTAATGGACCTGATTATGGAATTAGACAGTCAGGATATTGTTTTGGGGGTGGCGACAAACGATAGTGAAATCAGCGCCCGTGCGTTTCTGAAATTCGCAAAAATAGAAGCTTATTTCCCTTTTGTCGTTGGTTACGACAGCGGACATGGCAGCAAACCTGCGACTGGCATGATTGATGCCTTTTGCACGGCGCACGACCTGCCGGCTGCGGCGGTTATGGTGGTTGGTGATAATCATTGCGACCTTGAAATGGGACAAGATGCAAATGCCGGTTATGTGGTGGGTGTGTTAAGCGGTAATGGCACCCATGGCGAACTGGAACCCTTTGCCGATGCTATTATCGATGGGATAGGCAGTTTTTACGAACTGGAATTGGGTCATTAGGCAGGAAAGCTTATCAATGAATTTGCCATGGACCTGACAATAGCCGGTCTGGTGCTGCTTTCCGCCGCCTTGCATCCTTTGTGGAATGCTTTGGTCAAACGTCAGGAACGCGCCGATGGTGCGTATATTGGTCTGACGTCAACCATAATGGTTGTTGCTTTTATTCATTCAATGGTTATGGGGTATGACCTGCTGGCTGCCTTTGATATCTGGCCCCTGATTACCATATCGGTGATGGGGCAGCTGCTTTATGGATCTTCATTGATTGTCACGCTCAGGCGTGGTGATTTGTCCAGTTATTACCCCATTGTTCGCTCATCGCCCCTGTTCATCGTTATTGTCGGGGTGCTGTTCCTGGGACACAGTTATTCATGGGTCGTGCTTGCGGGGATTGCCTGCGTTCTGGTCGGTGCATTCACCCTGCAATACCGCCGTGGTTCAAATCTTTTCGATGACCCCAAAACCCTGATGTTTGCCTTTCTGGCGATGTCGGGAACCGGCATTTATTCCATTGTTGACGCGCGTTCCATGCAGGTGATCGAACCACCGGTTCTATTCTTCTGGATCGAGGTTCTTTGCGTTCCGTTCTATCTGTTTATTTTCAGGTTTTTTGGTGTTTCCGATACCCGCATGAGCGATTTGTATCTATGGGTGAAAAATCCGGTTTTATTCCTGAGCATCGGGGCTATTTGTTACGCATCCTACTTCCTGATCCTCACAGCCTATGCCATGGGCGGTGATGTGGCGGCAGTGACGTCGGTTCGTCAGGCCTCTATTCCAATCAGTGTCATTTTAGGTGGCCTGATGTTTCGCGAGGGCAGCATGTTAAGGCGGTTTTTCGCATCCTGTTTGCTCGCTTTTGGTATCGTCGTCGTGGTCATCATGGGGTAAGTTTATGGTTATGGAAAAAGACAAAACAACCACCCACCATCCCAGTGAAGGCGACAGCAATCTGAGTCCTGGACGGGCTGAATGGTTCAGGCAGAATGCGGGTGGAAAATCTGCGTCTATGGTTGATGAAGACGGTCGTTATTTCCTGCGACAAGCCCTGTCGACACCTTGCCTGGCAGCCGTAACCCGGGCAGAAGGCATCTGGATCGAAGATGCGGATGGCAATCGCTACATGGATTTTCACGGCAACAACGTTCACCACATTGGCTACGGGCACCCCCGACTTGTTCAGGCACTGAAAAACCAGATGGATACCTTGCCATTTGGTCCCCGGCGTTTTACCAACGAGGTTGCAATCGAGCTTGCCGCCAAGCTTACGTCCATTGCCCCCAGGGGACTGGGCAAGCTGTTGTTTTCGACGGGCGGGTCGGACGCCAATGAAATGGCGTTGAAACTGGCCCGCGCCGCCACCGGCAGGCACAAAACAATATCCTTCTGGGATGCGTTTCACGGGGCTGGATTTGGGGCTATCAGTGTTGGCGGGGAAGATATTTTCCGCTCCGGTCCCATTGGCCCCTTGCTTGCCGGAACCGAACACGTGGCGCCGTTCTCGTGT
>JADHSW010000101.1 GCA_016776705.1 Rhodospirillales bacterium | reverse complement strand
CCATTCGTGAAAGCAGCATATAGACAATCAAACCGACAACAACAGGCGGCAATCCCATCAGGGCGTTCAGCAGAACCACCAGCGCCTTGCGACCAGGGAATTTGTACAGGGCCGTCGCCGCACCCAGAGGCATGCCGATCAGGGTCGCCAGAAAGACAGCGGCGACACTGACCTGCAAGGACAAGCCAACGATCTCAAGTAATTCTCTATCACCACCGATAACAAGTGCAAAAGCGGTGGCAAAGGCGCCGGAAAATTCATTCATGGAAAGGACACAGGCTAAGAGTGATTACTGATTTCCGATATATAAACATAAAAATGCATAAAAAAACATAAATATACAAAAAATGAAAAAACGCACACATTTTAGGTGTGCGCGGAAATGCTCTAAGAAAATTATTGGGGATCAGGTAGCTAAAAAAAACGAAAGCCGCCGCGCCAAGGGGAAACGGACAATAGGGGGGGGAAGAAAGAGATGTCCGTACATGGCGTCAGCGGCAATCGTTAAACAACGTCATGGGCTGAGGTCACGACGCCGTCCTTATTGTTCGTATTATCTGCTGTGTGGAGGCTGCAAGTAATTGACGTCGGTCAAGAAAATGCTTTTTCCACACGCACAGCGGCGAATTTGAATTCGGGTATTTTTCCATAGGGGTCAAGTTCAGAATTGGTCAGCAGATTGGCTGCTGCTTCCGTAAAGCAAAACGGGATGAAAGCCATGGATTCGGGGACATCACGATCAGCCCGGGTTTTAAGGGTTATGGACCCGCGCCGGCTGGTAACGCTGACATGTTCTCCCGTCTCAATTCCCAGATTTTCGATTGCCTTTGGATGCAGGCTGACAACGGCTTCAGGCTCAATGGCTGACAGCACCGTGGCGTGGCGTGTCATGGCGCCGGTATGCCAGTGTTCCAACATTCTTCCAGTTGTCAGGACAATCGGAAATTCTTCATCGGGAACTTCGTTTGGCGGTTGAACATGGGCTGGCACCAGTTTTCCACGACCACTTTTTGTCGGGAAACCGTCACCGAACAAAATAGCCTTTCCTTCCTCGTCCTCTGACGCGCAAGGGTAGGTGACGCAGTCTTCTTCTTCCAGGCGTTGCCATGTAATTCCCTTGATAGAGGCCATGGTCTGGCGCATTTCCGCATAGACATCCTGGGGCCCCTTGTAGGTCCAGTGGAGGCCGATTCGGTTGGCGAGTTCCTGCAGTATCCACCAATCCTGGCGAGCGTCTCCGGGGGCATCGATAACCTGCCGCGCCATCTGCACCTGCCGGTTGGAATTGGTGAAGGTGCCGGACTTTTCCGGGAAGGCGGTTGCGGGCAGCACTACATCGGCGAAGTGGGCTGTCTCGGTAAGGAAAATGTCCTGTACGACCAGATGTTCAAGGGCAGCCAACGCCGCGCGGGCATGGCTGACATCCGGGTCTGACATCGCCGGGTTTTCGCCCATGATGTACATGCCTTTAATCGAACCCGCATGGATAGCGTCCATAATTTCGACGACTGTCAAACCGGGATCGGGGTCAAGTTTAACACCCCACAATTCTTCATAGCGTTGCCGAATATCCGGGGCGGCGACGGATTTGTAATCAGGGAAAAACATCGGGATCAGCCCGACATCTGATGCACCCTGAACATTGTTCTGTCCGCGCAGGGGATGCAATCCACTGCCGGGTCGCCCGACGTGGCCCGTCACCAACGCCAAGGCGATAAGGCATCGGGCATTATCTGTGCCGTGAACATGCTGCGAAATACCCATGCCCCAATAGATAATGGCGTTATCGGCACCCGCATACGTGCGCGCAACAGTTCGAATAACATCGGCGTCGATACCGCACATGGGGGCCATTTTTTCAGGTGAAAAGCCCTTGATGTGTTCTTTTAATTCTTCGAATCCTTCGGTGAATTTGGCGATGTAGTCATCATCCGTCAGTTTTTCTTCGATGATGACATGCAAAATCGCATTCAGCAGCGGCACATCCATGCCCGGCTTGAACTGCAACATATGATCGGCATGGCGGGTCAGACCCTGACCACGCGGGTCCATAACGATTAGCGTTGCTCCTTTCTTGTGGGCGTTTTTAATGAAGGTTGCCGCTACCGGATGGTTCTGCGCCGGGCGTGAACCAATGACGATAATAACATCCGCATCCTTGGCGGCGGTGAACGGCGCAGTGACCGCGCCCGATCCGATGCCTTCCATCAGTGCGGCGACCGATGAGGCATGACACAGCCGGGTACAGTGATCGACGTTATTGGAACCAAATCCCGTGCGAACCAGTTTTTGCACAAGGTAGGCTTCTTCGTTTGAACCTTTGGCGGAACCGAATCCGGCCAGGGCCTTGTCGCCATTTTCCTGTCTTATTGATTTCAATCCTGAAGCAGCCCGATCAAGGGCTTCTTCCCAGGTCGCCTCACGGAAAAGTTTGCGCCAGTCGGCGGGATCGAAGTCCGGAGCGGCGGACTTGGGGGCGTCATCCCTGCGAATAAGGGGAGTGGTCAGGCGGTTGGGATGGTGAACGTAATCCAGGCCGAAACGTCCCTTGACGCACAGCCGACTCAGATTTCCCGGTCCATCGCGACCTTCAATGCCGACGATACGATTGTCCGCTACCTTGTAGGAAAGCTGGCAACCAACACCGCAATAGGGGCATAAGGAATTTACTTCCCTGTCTACCCTCGTTGCAGGGGTTTTGACCATTAAAGCGCCGGTGGGGCATGCTTGAACACATTCACCACAGGCGACACAGGTGCTATCGCCCATGGGGTCGGAAATATCGAAGACGATTTCCGAATGAGCGCCACGATGAGCTATGCCAATTACGTCGTTGACCTGAATTTCCCGGCATGCCCGAACACAGTTGGTGCATTGAATACAGGCATCCATATTTACGTTCATGGCCGGGTGCGAGATATCCGCGGCTGGCTGGACCCGTGCCCTGAAGCGGCTTTCACCGACGCCCATTTGGTCGGCCATACGCCAAAAACGTGAATCCGGATCGTGAGCCGTATCACGGGCCGGTTGATCGGCGATGAGCAATTCCATCACCATATTGCGCGATTTAGTCGCCCGGGGAGAACTGGTTTGAACGATAATCCCATCGCTTGGTTCGCGTTTGCAACTTGCCGCAAGGGTGCGCTCGCCATCAATTTCCACCAGACAGAGGCGACAGTTGCCATCGGCCCGGTAATGCTTGTTCAGGCCCGAACACATGTGGGGAATGTCGATGTTCAGCCGTTTGGCGACTTGGAAAATACTTTCGCCGGGTTGTGCCTCGACTTCCTTGCCATCAAGGGTGAAAGTGACTGTGTTTGTCATTTGATGTCTCCCTTGAAGAAATTAAGCGCGCTGATCACCGGATTTGATGCCGCTTGTCCCAAACCACAGATTGACGCTTCTCGCATGGCCTCGGACAGTTCCCTTATCAAGTCATCATCCCACTTACCGGTTTCAAGCATATGCGACAGTTTTTCGCAGCCTGCCCTGCAGGGCGTGCATTGGCCGCAGCTCTCCTCTTCGAAGAAAGCGGTCAGATTGCGCACGACATCACCGATATCGTCCTTGTCAGACAGAATGACAACGGCGGAGGAGCCGACAAAACAGCCGTACTCTTCAAGCGAGCCGAAATCCATTGAAAGGTCGCCCTTCGAAGCCGGCAAGATGCCACCCGACGCGCCACCCGGAAGGTATCCCGCGAAAGTATGCCCATCGGCCATGCCGCCAGCATGTTCCTTGATCAATTGATTTACGCTAATGCCAGCTGGGGCCAGCTTGACGCCTGGATTATTGACATGACCCGACACCGAATAAAAATGAGGTCGACCCGCCTGTTTATACCAGTCGGCGCCCTTGGTAATGATTTCGGCGACAAAATACAGGCTTTCCACATTATTGATCAGGGTCGGCAAGCCAAACAGGCCTTCGTTGGCGGGGAAGGGGGGGCGGTTGCGGGGCAATCCACGTTTACCTTCAAGGCTTTCCAGCAGAGCCGTTTCTTCGCCGCACACATAAGCACCAGCGCCGCGCCTAAGATGTATATCGACACCCTGGCTCAATCCCGCTTTCTCAATCAGGGCGATCTCGGTTTGCAGAATTTCCCTGACATGAGAATATTCATCACGCAGATAGATATATATGGACTGTGCCTCGATAACCCAGGCGGCGATCAACGCGCCTTCGATAACCTTGTGAGGGTTGGTCTCCAGGCAATGGCGATCCTTAAACGTGCCCGGTTCGCCCTCATCGGCGTTAACGGCAATGATTTTTGGCTTTGGGTTGTTGATTAAAAATTGCCACTTCCGGGAAACCGGAAATCCGGCGCCCCCCAAGCCTCGCAAGCCAGAGGATTCAATTTCCCCAAGAACCTCGTCACGGGTTTTCTCGTTTGCCAGACAGGCCTTCAAGGCCGTGTATCCATCACAACAATCAAAATTTGCGTAATCGGGGAGTGGAGTGCGCGTGGCATTGTCAGCAACGGCTTGAGAGACGCTTTCCTTGCTCGCCAGCCCGATGCGATTCTGACCAACGGCTACAGCAGGGGCGGCATCACAAGCGCCAATGCAGGGAACCGGTTGAACCCGGATATTATCACCCAGCGCCTTTTCAAGCGATGTTACCAGTTCCCGACTGCCAGCCATTTCGCACGAAATTCCTTCGCAAACGCGAATTGTCAGGGCCGGTGGAGGTGTCTCTCCCTCCTTGACCACATCAAAATGGGCATAGAACGACGCCACTTCGTAAACTTCCGCCTGGGATAATCTCATGATACTGGCCAGGGCAGTCAGATGGGGGGCGGATATATGGCCGTACTCATCCTGAATAAAATGAAGGTATTCGATCAGCATATCCCTTTGCTTGGGTTTACCGCCAAGCAACCGCTGGATTTCGGCTACGGCATTAGGGTCGATCTGGCGACCCTTGGTGTGGGAGAGACGGGGACTCGAGTTTTTGGGCGCCATTTATCAATCGCTTCCTGCTGGTGTCGGTTTAGTCCCCACTGAACCGAATCACGCATTATCAATCAGTATCTTTTCATTTAGGCTAAGGGAAAGACGCTTCCTCGCATGAAGGGAAACGACATATCCTTGCCCATATGGAACGTTAAAACACCATTTTTCCGGAGAGGGAAATAAAAAAGATGGATGTCGACATAAAAGTGATGAAACTTCTTTCATCCCGGTTATGCCATGATTTGGTGGGCCCGGCAGGGGCAATCCATAATGGTATGGAATTGTTTGAAGAAATGGGAACCGATGATGGGGGCGATGCCCTCAAGATGGTTTCGAGTAGCGTTGAGCAGCTATCCGCCCGCCTGAGCTTCTTTCGCCTGGCTTTTGGGCTGGGAGGATTAAGTGGCAGAAATCCGCCCCTGACTGAATCCCGGGAAATGGTTGGGGCTTACCTGCAAGGGGGCAAAATCCAGCTGGATTGGCCGTCTGCTGAAGACACCGTTCTGGCCCCTGTCGTGACGGGGCCGGTGATTAAGCTATTGTTGAATATGGTACTTGTCGCCTGCGACGCCTTGCCTCGCGGCGGCATACTTGGCGTTACCTTGGCCGAAATGAAAACTGAACAGGGAAATCCGGCAGTCGGGGTGGCCGTTAAGGCATCGGGAGAGGGGGCTCGTCTGAAAGAAGACCTGGTGTCGGCATTGTCGTCCAGAAGCGTGGATGGCGACGTTTCAGACCTGAATGCCCACAATGTGCATGGCTTTTTCTGTCAGCGTCTGGCTGAAGAAATGTCAGCCGAGGTGGAAGTTTTAATGAATGAAAATGAAGTCGGGTTTGCCGCGCTTGTGCAACAGTAAAATGATCGCTAGACTGTTACGGATTTAGTATTGGCCGTAAGGGTTTATAACGTTTTTGATGCCCTTGGCCCAGATTTTTTGTTGCTAATACTGGGTTTGTGATACAGGTTTTGCTATTGGCTCGTTTTTTTTTGATTAACCCCCATGTAGGCTAGGGTGGACATGACGGTTAGCGCAATTTATGCGTAACACCGAGGTTGCCCCTGACATTATGGCGCGGACTTGAGGACGGATTATGGAACTAGAAATGGACGACCTGCTGAGTGAGTTTCTTACGGAAACCACTGAGAGCTTAACTGAGTTAGATGGTCAAATGGTTCAGTTCGAGCAGGACCCCACTGATTCTGATATCCTGGGTAATATTTTCCGTCTTGTTCATACGATCAAGGGAACATGCGGTTTCCTGGGCTTGCCCCGTCTGGAGTCAGTCGCTCATGCAGGTGAGAATGTCCTTGGTAAATTCCGCGACGGTGTTCTTGAGGTTACCCCCGAAGCGGTAACGCTTATTCTAAAATGTCTGGATCGAATCCGCGAACTTCTGGATGAATTGGAAGCAAATCAGGTCGAACCGGAAGGTAGCGATCAGGAAATTATTGATGAATTGAACGCCATGGCGTCGGGGCAGGCCGCTCCGTCTCCATCTGTTGATGCAGCCCCCGTTGAATCCGGGTCTGCCGGTAATCCTTCGGCCAATGAATTTGGCGCACCCGTTGCAGCCGAGCTCCTTGCCGAGGTGGAAGCCGCTACGTCCGAGGGCTTTTCGGCAGCGAGCGATGAGCAAATGGCAGCCGAAAACGCGAATAAAGGAACGACCCCACCCGCCAACGAATTTGGCGCGCCCGTCGCAACCGAACTTCTTGAAGAAGTAATGGCAGCGGAAGCCGAAGGCATCAAGGCGGCTTCAAGCGCTGCAATAGATGCTGAAATGGCTGCCGAGCGCGCTATGGAATCTGAAGCAAATCCGCCGGCTGCTGCAGCGCAGGTTCCAGCCAGGGCGAGTAGCAAGGAAGCAGCGAAGAAGGAAGACAAGGTTCCGAAAGAGTCCGCTGTTGCCGCATCAACCATTCGCGTTCATGTCGAGGTCCTGGAAGATCTGATGACCATGGTCAGTGAACTGGTGCTTACCCGCAATCAGCTCAATCAGATGGTGCGTGGTCACGACGATAGTGAATTTACCGTGCCCTTACAGCGGTTGAGCCACATCACGTCGGATTTGCAAGAAGGTGTAATGAAAACCCGCATGCAGCCGATTGGAAACGCCTGGGCGAAATTGCCACGTATCGTGCGCGATTTGTCTGTTGAATCAGGCAAGAAGATCGAACTGAAGATGATTGGTGCGGAAACCGAACTGGACCGTCAGGTGCTTGATCTGATTAAAGATCCCCTGACACACATGGTTCGCAACTCGGCTGAC
This sequence comes from Rhodospirillales bacterium, assembly GCA_016776705.1. Classification (GTDB taxonomy): domain Bacteria; phylum Pseudomonadota; class Alphaproteobacteria; order Rhodospirillales; family JABHCV01; genus JACNJU01. The sequence goes on along the minus strand of JADHSW010000101.1, from coordinate 3,071 downwards.
CACGGTCTGGAAATGCCTGCTGACCGTGTCGCTGTTGGCAAGCCAGAACTGGGCACTGTGACGCTCAGCGCCTATCACGAAGGTGGGCACATCATTATCCAGATTGTCGATGATGGGCGCGGCCTGAATACGGACAGGATCATCCAGAAAATCATCGACAATAACCTGGCCACGGAATCCGAGATCGAGGATATGACCGACCAGCAGATCCACATGCACATTTTCAAGGCCGGTTTCTCAACCGCTGAAAAGGTGACCAGTGTATCGGGTCGTGGCGTCGGCATGGATGTTGTTCGTACCAACATCGAGAAAATCGGTGGAACCGTTGAGCTGAATTCAATCGAAGGTAAAGGCTCCACCTTCATGATCAAAATTCCTCTGACGCTGGCGATCGTCTCCGCCCTGATCGTGGAATGTAGCTCGGAGAGATTCGCCATTCCGCAAATCAGTGTTCTTGAATTGGTTCGCGCCTCTCCCGAAGCCGAGAACAAGATCGAAATGATCAACGAATCACCTGTGCTCAGGCTACGAAACCGCCTGTTGCCGCTGGTTCACTTGCATGATCTGCTGAAACTTGGTGAAAAAAAGGAAAACAATGATGATGAACTCTTCATCGTTGTCGCCCAGGTTGGCGCCTATACCTTCGGTATTATTGTTGATCGGGTTTTCGATACGGAAGAAATTGTGGTCAAGCCTGTCGCGCCTGTTCTGCGCGATATTCCTTTCTATTCAGGCAACACTATTCTTGGCGATGGTTCAGTGATTATGATTTTGGACCCGAACGGCATTGCCAATTCGACCGGTGATCTTGGGCAGGCCAAAACCGACGCCGACGCCGATGCAGCGGCTATTTCCCGTGCAGATGATACATCGACCATGTTGATCTTCCGCGCTGGCGGTAATGAGTTAAAGGCCGTGCCGTTGGCCCTCGTAGCCCGGCTTGAAGAAGTCGATATGGAATCGACGGAACAGTCCCATGGCACCTTTGTTGTTCAATATCGCGGTCACCTGATGCCACTGATTCCCTTTGATCGCGCACACGAGTGGAAAACAGAAGGGCGACAGCCTATTCTTGTCTTTACTGATCGTGACCGTTCCATGGGACTGGTTGTTGATGACATTGTTGATATTGTCGAAGACAAGCTGAAAATTGAACTGTCGGCAAGTGAAGATGGGCTGATCGGTAGCGCCATCATTGATGGCAAGGCGACCGATGTGATCGATGCCGGTTACTTCCTGACCCAGGCATTTTCTGACTGGTTTGGCGACAAGGATGGAGCTTTCGGAACGGGTGAAGCCGTTCATGGTTCCAAGAAAATCCTTCTGGTCGATGATAGCCCCTTCTTCAGGAACCTTTTGCGCCCCGTTCTTTCCGTTGCCGGATATGAAGTGACGACAGTGGATAATGCCGGCGATGCCCTGAAGATGAGGGAATCCGGTGCGATTTTCGATGTCATTATCAGTGATATCGAAATGCCGGAAATGGATGGCTTCGAATTTGCCGAGGCTGTGCGTGCGGGTGGCGCATGGGCAAGAGTTCCCTTGGTTGCACTGTCTTCGCATGCAACCGAACAGGACTTTGAGCGTGGTCGCCAGGTGGGCTTTAGCGAGTATGTGGCCAAGTTTGATCGGGAAGCACTTGTTTCCACGCTGGCGGATACCGTTTCAACACTTTCGGCTTCCGCGTAACAGCGCCCGAACGAAAGCCTGATTCCTGGTTTTTTTAACGGAACAAAATCGTTTCTTCCTTCCCTCGCAAGGGGAAGGAGGAAATGCTGTTCCAGTGTTTCTTTATGTCATTTCCGGAATTGAAAAAAAACATCAACCAGGCACTGTATCAGTGCCTAAAAGCCTTGGTTAAGTTTGGCATAGGTAGTAACTTACCCAAGTTGAAAATTTTGGATTAAATTAGGTAGTTGCTTTCTCCAATCCCTCCAGGGGGCGAGTGTTTGAAAGTACGCCATGAAAAGAAAAAGCGTAGGTTGGCATGAAGTCTTGTCTGATCGTTGATGATTCCAAAGTCATTCGTATGGTGGCCCGGAAAATCCTCCAGGAACTGGAGTTCGAAACTGAAGAAGCCGCAGATGGCCAAGAGGCCCTTGAGGCATGTAAAGCAAAAATGCCTGATGCGGTGCTTCTCGACTGGAATATGCCAGTAATGAGCGGCATCGAATTTCTTAGGGAATTAAGGGTGTTGGAAGGTGGCGATGCCCCAATTGTTGTTTTCTGTACAACTGAAAATGATATTGAACATATTCAAGAGGCAATTGAGGCCGGCGCTAACGAATATATTATGAAGCCGTTCGATAGTGAAATTATCCAGGCCAAGTTCTCTCAAGTGGGATTGATGTAACCGGCTATTCGTTTGCTTAGTTGGTTCTCATTGCGGAGAAGAAAGTGTCAGGAACGGCAGAAATAAGTTCAACGGACCCAATCCGGGTAATGGTGGTAGATGACTCTGCGGTCATCCGCGGCTTGACGACCCGGATTCTGGAAGAGGATACGTCGATTCAAGTCGTTGCCTCTGTCGGAAACGGCCAATTGGCTGTTAACAACCTATCGCGTTACGATGTCGATGTTATCGTTCTGGACATTGAAATGCCGGTGATGGATGGCCTGACAGCCTTGCCAAAACTTCTTGAAGTCGACCCGACTGTGAAAATCGTCATGTCATCGACCCTGACGTCACGAAACGCTGAAATCAGTCTTCGGGCGCTGGAAGCTGGCGCGACTGATTATATCCCCAAACCAACTTCCACCAGCGATATCAGCAGTGGCGGAGATTTTCGCCGTGAAATGCATGATAAGGTTAAAGCCCTTGGTGTGGCCCGTCGCCATCAAGTAGGCAAAACCCCCGGCCCGCAGCGCGAAAAAGGTCCCGTACGCAAGGCGGTGCCTGTTGCGATTAAAGGCGCGCCGATATCTCTTCGTAAACCGGGCTTATTGAAGCCAAAAGTGCTTGCCATTGGCAGTTCGACGGGGGGGCCGCAGGCTCTTTTTGAACTTCTGAAGAATTTGCAGCCGACCATTAACGTCCCTGCTGTGATTACCCAGCATATGCCGCCCACGTT
>JADHSW010000100.1 GCA_016776705.1 Rhodospirillales bacterium | reverse complement strand
ATTCAGATCACCCTAGCTCAAACCTTCTCGATTGAGCGGATCAGTTCGTACAGTCGCTTTCGTACGGATGGATTGGCGATTTTGTAGTAGGCGCGCACCAACTCAAGGGTTTCACGACGGGTCATGGAATCATCTTGCAGGACTGACTGCGCCTGATCAGACAAAGTTTTTGAAAAAGCCCCCTTGGTTTTTTCAACATCCTTCGTCATTTCATCGAAAAAGAAGGTGATGGAAACATCCAGGATTTGGCAGAACTCATAAAGGCGCGATGCACTGATGCGGTTCGCGCCACGCTCGTATTTCTGGATTTGCTGAAACGTCAGGCCGACCGATTCACCCAATTGCTCCTGACTGATTCCCAGCAAGGTACGGCGCAATCTTAATCGCTGACCCACATGCATATCAACCGGACGCGGACCGTCGACTGACACCTTTGGGCGAGAGACCCTCTTTTGAGGCGATTTTTTTACTGTCTTTATCATAAATCAGCGTAACCGATTCCGCCTCTTTTACACAATGCCCATGACAGGGCGCTCAAGGCTGAAATAACTCATGAACAATCCTGTCACCGATTTCGATCGACAATCGCGCCGCCGTACCTGCATTCAACTCCAAAACCGCGAGTACCGGTCCAGGAGAGGCAATAACCTTCGTTGAAAGCGGAGTTGTGTTCGCGACAATGCCAATTATCTTGCCAAACTTATCGATAAACACCATATCCAGCGGAATAAAAGTGTTCTTCATCCACATGTGAATTTGCTTGGGAGTTCCATAATCGAAAAGCATCCCTGCATTTGCATCCAGATGTCGCCTTTCCATCAACCCCCGCTGACGGGTAAGTCCGGTATTTGCAACTTCAATACGAAAATGATAGCGATTATCCCCGTGAACAATTGTAAGTTCAGAAACCTCAAAGACAATCCCTGGCGATTCGCCTGAAAAAGCTGATACGGGCATTCCAATGAAAGCTGTAATTAGGGCAATGACGAAACAATGCCAACGAAATGCCTGTCTTCTGCGCAACAATGATTCACCCCCACCTAAAAAGGCAGGAAACCGTGAAATAAATGTCTTTTTTTCTGGCTCGTTCATGGCGACCAATTTATTTTCTTATTTGAGAAAAGACCACCCTGAAGGGAAGACAATTTGATACACGCGCTGAGCCTTGGTGGTGCCTTGGGAATATTATGGCTGTTGTTGTCGGGAATTTTTGAAGCCTGGCTGCTGGCACTTGGCTTTGGCTCGATCATTGTTATCGTGATAATCGCCAATCGTATGGATGTGATCGACCATGAAGGTCACCCCATTCATATCAGTTGGCGCGCCCTGTTGTTCTGGCCCTGGCTAGCATGGGAAATTGTCAAGGCCAATATTGACGTCGCAAAGGTTATCCTTCACCCGAAATTGCCAATTACCCCCAAGGTGCTGCATATCAAGGCCTCACAGGTGACAGAGCTGGGCCATGTTTTTTACGCCAATTCCATTACCCTGACCCCGGGAACCGTGACCCTGAAACTCATCAACGGGGCGATGGATATCCACGCCTTGACCCCATCATCCATCGAGGGGTTGTTGACGGGTGAGATGGATCGCCGGGTTCATGACGTCGAAGGCATGGCGGATGGCACCGTGGAGGTGAAAAAAAATGTTTAGTGCAGCCGCCCTCGCCATCCTGGTTACCATGCTGCTGGTACTGATCCGGGCCTATAAGGGGCCAACTGTTTATGATCGAATTCTCGCCGTCAACAGTTTCGGCACCCTGACCATGTTACTGATTTCGGTTTACGGTTTCCTGACTGATCGCCCCGAATTTCTTGACATCACCATGGTCTATGCACTGATCAATTTCATCGGCACCATCGCCGTGTCCAAATTTGTCCGATTCGGCGACCTGGCCCCGCCCGTACCCGAAAACGATCCGGGGGACATCTGATGGAAATGCTGATCGACATTGCGAGCTGGGTTTTACTGTTGGGCGGCTCGGTCTTTATCCTGATCGGGGCCATCGGCCTGATCAGGCTGCCCGACATGTTTTCACGGATGCACGGTGCAGGCATTATTGACACCATGGGCGCTTTGATGCTTTTTGCCGGTATGATGCTGCAAGCCGGATTGACGATGGTTTCCGTCAAAATATTCCTGATTATCCTGTTCTTGATGTTCACCAGCCCGACCACAACCCATGCCCTGGCAAGGGCTGCACTGGATGCCGGGCAGGAACCGATCAGGGACGACGACCCCACCGACGAAATTGAACTGGCCTTGATGAGAGAGCTTGAGGAAGAAAGGAAAAGGTTATCGAAGACCTGATCGTCATTGTCCTGCTGTCTTTCATGGCTGTAACGGCGTATTCCCTGGTGCGGATGCACAATCTATTCGCCGTGGTGATGCTGTCTGGAATCTACAGCCTTTTGGCTGCTGTGATTTATGTGGTCATGGACGCGGTCGATGTCGCCTTTACCGAGGCCGCCGTCGGCGCGGGCATATCAACGGTGCTGATGTTGGGAACCCTGGCGCTTACGACAAGCATGGAAAAAGACGCCAAGATGTTTTCCCCGCTGCCCCTAGTTATCGTCACGGTAACCGGTGCACTCTTGATATACGCTACATTGGACATGCCGCCATACGGCGACCCCACGGCCCCGATTCACCATCATGTCGCCCCCCATTATATTGAAAAATCCGCCCATGAAGTTGGCCCGCCCAATATTGTGACTTCGATTCTCGCCAGCTATCGCGGTTATGACACGCTGGGTGAAACGACAGTGATCTTTACTGCCGCCGCTGGGGTAATGGCCCTGATCGGACGGTCCCGTCGCCGAAAAAAGAAAAGTGATAAATCAATGCCGGTGGAGGATTCATAATGTTAAACCAAACCTCCATTCTTCGCGTCATCTCCAAACTGCTTATTCCACCGATCATGCTTTTTGGGTTGTATGTCCAATTCCACGGTGACTTTGGACCGGGCGGCGGATTTCAGGCAGGGGTTATTTTTGCATCTGCTTTCATTCTCTACGCGCTGATATTCGGCGTCGACAACGCCCGCAAGGCCGCCCCGGCATGGTTGACACGCCTTATGCTGGCCTCGGGAGTGCTGCTTTTCGGGGGGGTCGGTGTCGTCTCTTCATTGATGGGCGGGGGTTACCTGAATTATTCCGTCCTCGCGAATGATGTTCATGCCGGGCAACATCTTGGCATCACCCTTATCGAATTCGGCGTTGGCCTGACAGTCGCAGGCGCCATGATCACAATTTTTCTTATTTTCGACGGCCTGCTTCGCGCCGAAGAGGAAGATTGATCCATGGACGCTTTTTCGGGCCTGTTCAATTACTGGATCGTTGTCGTGCTGATGATGATGGGATTCTACATAGTCATCTCGCAACAAAACCTGATCAAGAAAATCGTCGGGCTGAATGTTTTTCAGGTGTCGGTTTTCGTCTTTTATATCTCGATGGGCAAGATCAAGGGCGGCAGCGCGCCGATCCTTGCTGATGGTATTGAAATTTATTCCAACCCGCTTCCCCATGTCTTGATCCTGACCGCAATTGTCGTCGGTGTCGCAACCACGGCCCTTGGACTGGCGTTGACGGTACGAATCAAAAATGCCTATGGCACCATCGAAGAAGATGAAATCGAGGCAATGGAAAACACCCCATCAAATAAAACACCGGAGGCCACGTCTTGATTGACGGACAACTCCCCATTCTGCAGGTGGTGTTGCCCCTGATGATGGCGCCTGTCACTCTGATTTTGCGCAATCCTCGTGCTGCATGGATGCTGACCCTTGTTGTTACCTGGGCGACATTCACAATTTCCCTGTCGTTGCTGATGCAGGTTCTGGACAGTGGCACGATTATCTACAAGATCGGTGGCTGGGCAGCGCCCTGGGGAATTGAATACGTGCTGGACAAGGTCGGCGCCTTCGTCATGGTTATCGTTTCGGGAATAGGATCAATCGTTCTGACCTATTCGCGGCGCAGCGTTGAGATGGAAGTCCCCGAAGACCGGATCTATCTTTTCTACACAATGTTTCTGCTGTGCCTGACGGGTTTGATGGGAATTGTCATTACCGGTGACGTTTTCAACCTGTTCGTATTCCTGGAAATTTCTTCGCTGTCGTCCTACGTTTTAATCAGCCTTGGCAAAGACCGGCGCGCCCTGACCGCGGCCTTCCGTTACTTGATTATGGGAACCATCGGGGCGACCTTCTACATCATCGGCGTTGGCCTGATGTACATGATGACCGGCACCCTGAACATGGCCGATCTATCGGCGTTGATACCAGCCGTTGCCGACACCCGCACCATTCAGGCGGCGTTGGCGTTTCTGACTGTCGGTATCTGTTTGAAGCTGGCCTTGTTCCCGTTGCATCTGTGGCTGCCTAACGCCTACACCTATGCGCCTTCCGTGGTGACTGCCTTCCTTGCCTCGACTGCGACAAAGGTTGCCGTCTATGTGCTGATCCGCATTGTCTTCACCGTCTTTGGCGGTGTCGGTGTGATGGAAGGCCTGGGCGTACAACATATCCTGATGGCCCTTGCGCTCACTGCTATGTTTGCCGCCTCAACCATCGCCATCTATCAGAATAACGTCAAGCGCCTGTTCGCTTATTCCAGCGTCGCCCAAATCGGCTACATCATTTTGGGCCTCAGCTTCGTATCAGAATCAGGCGTGGCGGCGGGCATTATCCACCTGTTCAACCACGCCATTATGAAGTGCGCCATTTTTATGGGGCTGGGTTGCGTAGTTCTGCGCATCGGCGGTGTCACCATCAAGGACATGCATGGCCTTGGGCACCGTATGCCCTGGACCATGGGGGCCATCGTTTTGGGCGGCCTTAGTTTGATCGGCATACCGATGACGGTCGGTTTTGTCTCCAAGTGGTATCTGGTTCGCGCAGCACTTGAAAAAGACATGTGGTTTATCGCCGTGCTGATCGTCTTGAGCTCGCTACTGGCGGTGATATATGTCTGGCGCATTGTCGAGGCCGCTTATCTGAAACCGGTGCCTGAAAACGCCGCACCGGTCCACGAAGCGCCAATTTCGATGTTGTTGCCGTTATGGGTGATGGCCCTGGCCAGTATCTATTTTGGTTTGGATGCGACAAACACCCTGTCCATCGCCCTGGACGCTGCGAACGCATTGTTGCACGGAGGCGTCCTGTGAGCCCCGAAACAACGATCCAGGCGGCGATGATCACACCGCTTGTCGGCGCCGTCCTGATCTCCTTCGCCGGGCGCTGGCCGAACGTGCGCGAGACCATAACGCTGGTGACGGCGGTGATTATGTTTTATCTGGTGGCCTCGCTTTATCCGCACGTTATGGACGGTGGCAGGCCGTCACTGGTTGTTGGCGAGATGCTACCGGGACTGCCCATTGCCTTCATGGTCGAACCCCTGGGCTTATTGTTCGCCCTGATCGCCAGCTTCCTGTGGATCATCAATTCGATTTATTCCATCGGCTACATGCGCGCCCACAACGAAAAGAAGCAGACCCGCTTCTATGTCTGCTTCGCCCTTGCGCTGGCAAGCTCCGTCGCCATCGCCTTTGCCGGTAACATGCTGACGCTGTTTGTCTTTTATGAAGCCCTGACCATCAGCACCTATCCACTGGTCACCCACGCGGGTTCCGACAAGGCCAAGCAAGGCGGGCGTGTCTATTTGGGTATCCTGCTTTCCACATCAATCGGTTTATTGTTTCTGGCCATCGTCTGGACATGGATGATTGCCGGAACAGTGGACTTTACTCCCGGCGGCATTCTTGAGGGAAAAGCCTCAGCCACCGTTATCGGCATTCTGTTGGCGCTGTACATGTTTGGCATCGGCAAGGCGGCGCTGATGCCGTTCCACCGCTGGCTGCCTGCCGCCATGGTCGCGCCGACGCCCGTTAGCGCCCTGCTGCACGCGGTTGCCGTCGTCAAGGCCGGTGTGTTTACTATCGTCAAGGTCGTCGTCTACATCTTCGGCATCGACCTCCTGTCCGTCATGGCGAATTCTGACTGGCTGCTCTACATCTCGGGGTTCACACTTCTCTGCGCTTCCATTGTCGCCTTACGTCAAGACAATCTGAAGCGCCGCCTCGCCTATTCGACAATCAGTCAGTTGTCCTATGTGGTTATGGCGACCGCCATCCTCGCCCCGTTATCGATTGTCGGGGCAACGTTGCATATCGCCGCCCATGCCTTCGGTAAAATCACGCTGTTCTTTGCCGCCGGATCAATTTACACCGTCAGCCACAAGACCGAGGTCAGCCAGCTTGACGGCATTGGAAGACGCATGCCCTGGACCATGGGCGCCTTCGCCATTGGCGCCCTGTCGATGATCGGCGTGCCGCCCACCGCCGGATTTATATCGAAATGGTATATTCTGCACGGGGCGCTGGATTCCGGGCAGATATTGGCGGTGGCGGTGATTATTCTCAGTACCCTTTTGAATGCCGGTTATTTCCTGCCTATTGTCTACGCTGCTTTTTTCAGGAAGGCGCAGGGTGAGCACGGTGAAGCGCCCCTTCCCATCGTTATTGCCTTAACGCTGACAGCGGCAGGCACGGTTCTGTTTTTCTTCTTCCCAGGCATCTTCCTGGAACTTGCCCGACAATTGATTTGAGGACTTCGATGAGCGTCGATAAAAAGGAAATCGAAGAATTGCACTGGCTGGTCCGAGCGGACACCATCCGCAAATTATGGCTGGGTGGTTGCGCCGTTCTGGGCGTTCTGGTACTGGCCGAACTGTTTGTCGACCCGCACCCCTATTTCGGTATCGACGGCAAATTCGGTTTCAATGCCTGGTACGGTTTCGCTACCTGCGCGGCCATGGTGATCGGGGCCAAAGCGCTGAGCCTGCTGCTGAAGAGGGCCGACACTTATTACGACACAACCGATAAGGGGAGTGAGACCGACAATGTCTAGCATCCTGCTTCCGGCCCTGATCCTGATCTTTGGCGCTTTCGCCCTGCCAATGGTCGGCAAGCGTCTGCGCCCCCTGCTCCTGCTTGGGCTGCCCTTGCTGACCATGGCCCAGATCTGGTCTTACGATACCGGCACAGTCTCGGTCATCGGGTTTCTTGATTATCAATTAATGCCATTGAAGGTCGATTCCCTTGGTCGCCTGTTCGCCACAATCTTTGCTATCATGGCTGCCGCCGGTGGCCTTTACGGGATGAACCAGAAACGCATTATCGAGCTGGTTGCCGCTTTTGTATATGCGGGCAGCGCTATCGGTGTTGCGTTGGCCGGTGACCTGATTACGGTTTTCGTTTTCTGGGAAATGATGGCCGTCGCCTCGATGCTGGTGATCTGGTCGGCGGACACGGATGCCGCCTACCGGGCATCTATGCGCTATGTGCTTGTGCATCTGCTTGGCGGCGTCGTCCTGATGGTTGGAATTGTCTGGCAGGTCTCAAGTACCGGCTCGGTCACGTTCTCGGCGATGCAGGCGGACAATCCGGCGCGCTGGCTCATTCTGATCGGGTTTCTGCTCAACGCAGGTGCGCCGCCATTATCGGCATGGCTTCCCGACGCCTATCCGGAGGCTTCCTACAGCGGCACCGTTTTTCTTTCTGCCTTCACCACAAAGACTGCTGTTTATGTTCTGATCCGCGGATTCCCGGGCGAGGAAATTCTCATCTTCGTTGGTCTCTATATGATCTTCTACGGGATCATCTATGCGTTGCTGGAAAATGACATGCGGCGTATCCTGATTTACTCCATCGTAAACCAGGTTGGCTTTATGATCACCGGCATCGGCATTGGCACTGAGATGGCCTTGAACGGAGCCGCCGCCCACGCATTCACCCATATCATCTACAAGGCACTGCTTTTGATGAGCGCCGGATCAGTTCTGTATATGACCAACAAGCGCAAGTGCACGGACCTTGGCGGCCTGTTCAGAACCATGCCACTGACGATGATCTGCGGCATAATTGGCGCATTGGCGATTTCGTCATTCCCGCTGACTTCGGGCTTCATATCGAAGTCGATGATTTCCCAGGCCGCCGCCGACGAAAGCCTGATGATCGTGTGGATGCTTCTGGCGGCGGCTTCCGCCGGGGTCTTTCTTCACGCCGGAATTAAATTTCCATGGTTCGTCTTCTTTCAGAAAGATTCCGGCCTGCGCCCGTCCGACCCGCCCATGAACATGCGTATCGCCATGGTGATCATGGCAGTTTTCTGTATTGGACTGGGCATCCTGCCGGGACCGCTATATGCAATCCTTCCCTATCCAGTCGATTACGTGCCTTATACCGCCAGTCACGTTCTGAACATGCTGCAATTGCTTCTTTTCTCTGGTTTGGCGTTCTTCCTGTTATTGCCGATGATGAAGCGCACCTTGACTATTACCCTGGATTTCGACTGGTTTTACCGCAAACTGATGCCAAAATTCACAAACGGCCTGATCGCCACCTTCTCACCACTGGACGATGCGATCCGCCAGGGTGTCGTCAATCGCCTCAAAGGACTGTTTGTCGTGCTCGGCAAACTTCAACAAGGCGAAGGCATCCTTGCACGAAGTCAGCAGGCGGGAAACATGGTCATGTGGGTGATCGTCGTTCTTTGTGCCTATCTGGCGTTCTATTTATTCTATTAATGCCATGAACAAAGCCTTCACCAAGGAAACGGACGGGGAAGAGGAACTTCCAGATGCCGTCAACTCCTTGCCCAAAGGCGCCAAGAACTACATTACCCCCGAGGGTATGGAGCGTTTGCAGGCCGAACTTCTTCAATTGAGATCAATCGATCGGCCAAAGGTTGTCGAGACGGTTTCGTGGGCTGCCAGCAACGGCGACCGCTCCGAAAACGGCGACTATATTTACGGCAAGAAGCGCCTGCGCGAAATCGACCGCCGAATGCGCTTCCTGATCAAGCGCATTGAAATCGCCGAAGTCGTCAACCCGGCCTTGCAAAAGAACCACGATCAGGTTTTCTTCGGCGCAACAGTCACCTACGCCGACAGCCAGGCGGTAGAACGAACAGTCCGCATTGTCGGCGTCGATGAGGCAAGACTGGAGATGAACGAAATCAGCTGGATATCACCCGTGGCGCAGGCGTTGATGAAAGCCTGGGACGGGGACGTGGTCAAAATGCGCACGCCGAGTGGAGTTGAGAAACTTGAGATTTTGAAGATCGAGTACTAACCGCCCAACCCGCTTTGGGCAGTTTTGACTGTCATCTCAGGCGGGACATCGGTAAATCCAAAGAGCGACCCTTCAATTGTGGCTTTTATATTGCCGGGATTCTGGCTTAATTTTCTTATGAGTAACCCCAAGTTAACTGGTACAGCCCCTAAATTTTTATCCGCCCAGGAACAGCCTGCCCACTTCTGGATTTTGCAACAACTCGTCGCCCGGTCCGGCCATTGCCAGTTGACCTGATACCAGCACATAGCCCAGATCTGCGAATTCAAGTCCCTTCTTGGCGTTTTGTTCGACCATGATGATGGTCTTGCCCTCATTGTTTTGCAAGTCGTCTAGAATTTCAAAGACCATGTCGATGAAGCGTGGCTCAAGGCCGATTGACGGCTCGTCCACCAGCAGGATATCCGGGTCCATGATCAGGGCGCGCGATATTTCCAGCAGCCGCCTCTCCCCGCCCGATAACACACCGGCTCTTTGGTCGCGGCGTTCGCGCAGGCGTCCGTATTTTTCAAATACCTTTTCCGCCGCCGCCATGGCTTCGTCCTGTTTGTCTTTCAGAAAGCCGCCCATGAGCAGGTTTTCTTCGACCGTCATATCGGGAAAGACCGAATTGTCCTGAAGGATGTAGGCGATGCCGGCGCTTTTCAGTTTTTCGTTGGTGGACAGCCGGGTGATGTCCTGCCCCTTCATACGAATGACGCCGTCCATGATATTGGTAAAGCCATAGATGGAATGCAGAATCGTCGACTTGCCCGCCCCGTTGGGGCCGATCAGGCACAGGGATTGTCCGGAACCCACACGCAAATCTAAGTTATGAATGATTTCCATCTTGCCGTAACCGGCGACAAGACCTTCGATGCTGAGCAGGGCCTCGCCCTTGCACAACGTGTCAAGGCGTTCCGGTAATGGGCGATCGCTGGCCAATTTTTCTGCATCGCGCGCCACATCGTCAACAGACAGAACCGTATCGACGCTGCCGCCACCGTAACCACTGATGCCCTTCTTCTCTATTACAGGTTCATCGGCCATTAATGTGCTCCCAGGTAAGCATCAATGACCCGTTGATCGTTCTGTAAGGACTCCGGCGGTCCTTCTGCCAGCATTTCACCATGGGCGAGACAGTAAATATGTTCGGCCAGGTTCATGATCACACGCATGTTATGCTCGATCACCAAAAGCGTAATGCCCATTTCCTCATTGGCGCGCTTCAGGCGATCAATCAGTCCATTAATCAAGGTTGGATTGATCCCTGCCGTGGGTTCATCCAGCAGCAGAAGTTTTGGCTCGTTCA
>JADHSW010000099.1 GCA_016776705.1 Rhodospirillales bacterium | reverse complement strand
TATCCCCACCATCACCAACCCGTTCGAACAAACCGCGAATGTCATGACCCGCCAGCAAGAAGGAACCGGGCTTGGCCTGGCCCTGGCAAAATCCCTTACCGAACTTCACGATGGCGTTTTAAAGATCGAAAGCACCCTTGGGAAAGGCACATCGGTAACACTTTCCTTCCCCTCATCCAGAACCGTCCATCTTTCCTGAAATACGATTGGTTCGCTGAACACGTTATTGTTATTTGGAAAGGACATGCTGCGCGGTTAACAATGAGAGCAGCGCCGTTCTAACGAGGACCATATGCCCGATTCCAATCGACAGCCCGCCATTGCCCCGGACCCTGTAAAATTTACAGACCCTAACATAACCGCCAAAGGCGAGCAGCGCGCCGTCGTTGCCCTGACACGCCTGAAAACACTTTGGTTCAATACCGGCAGCCTGTGCAATATCTCGTGCGCCAACTGTTATATGGAGTCGACGCCAACAAATGATGCCCTCGCTTATATGACAGCACGGGAAATCGAGAATTACCTGGACGAAATCGAAGAAGAAAGCCTGCCGGTTGAGGAAATTGCGTTTACCGGTGGTGAGCCTTTCATGAACAAGGAACTGATACCAATGCTGCAGCTATCCCTGGTGCGGGGATACAGGGTACTTGTTCTGACCAATGCAATGAAGCCCTTGCATCATCGCTTTGACGATCTGCTCGCCCTGAAATCCCGTTACGGCGAAAAATTGGCGATCCGTGTATCCATTGATCATTTCACCCAGGAAAAGCACGAAGCCATTCGTGGCGAGAAGACCTGGGAGCCGATGCTGGAAGGTCTTAAATGGCTGGCCGAGCACGGTTTTAATCTGGCAGTCGCCGGGCGCACATGCTGGAACGAAAGCGATGAGGAGTCCCGCATCGGATATGCCTCCCTGTTCCAGGTGCAAAGCATCCCCGTAGACGCCTTTAATCGTGCATCGCTGGTCTTGTTCCCGGAAATGGACAGCGCCAAAGATGTGCCCGAAATCACCACCCATTGCTGGGATATTCTTGGTGTCGCGCCGGAAACCATTATGTGCGCGACCTCGCGCATGGTGATCAAGCGTAAGGGAGGCGACGGCCCCCTTGTCGTTCCATGCACGCTGTTGCCCTACGACCCGGAATTTGAGCTTGGTCACGATCTGGGCGGCTCCTCGAAAACAGTCAAGCTGAACCATCCCCATTGTGCGCGTTTCTGTGTTTTGGGCGGCGCTTCCTGCAGCGTTGAATGATGGACATCGGCTCCTTTGACGGGCCGGTAATGGTTTTTGGCGGCCCCTACAGCAATTTTCAGGCAACCACGGCCCTGCTGGACGAAGCCAGAACCAGAAACATTCCAGCAACCCATATCATCTGCACTGGTGACATCGTCGCCTATTGCGGCGATGCCCAGGAGACACTGGACGCTATCCGCGAGGCTGGCATTCATGTCGTCATGGGAAATTGCGAGGAATCCCTTGGCGAAGACAAGCAGGATTGTGGTTGCGGTTTCGAGGAAGGCAGTGCTTGCGATCTTTTATCCGTGAAATGGTTCGATCACGCACGTAATGCCCTGAATGACAGCGCAAAAAACTGGATGCACGGTTTACCTCGCCGCCTGTTCTTCGAAATGAGCGGGAAGGGAATTGCGGTCATTCATGGCGGGGCAGAAGAAATAAGTCGCTTTATTTTTCGATCCACGCCATCAGATGACAAGCGCCGGGAGATCAGCTCCCTTGGTGTTGACGGCGTCATCGCGGGGCACTGCGGCTTGCCTTTCACGGAAAATATTGACGGTCAAATCTGGCATAACGCCGGGGTTATCGGCATGCCCGCCAACGACGCCACCCCCCGGACATGGTTTTCTATCCTGACTCCCCGCGACGGAGGAATTGACTTTACCCACCACGCCCTCGTCTACGATCATCAGATGGCAGCACGAAGAATGGCAGAGGAAAAACTACCCGACGCCTATGGGACCTGCCTTGTAAGTGGACTGTGGCCAAACATGGATATATTGCCTACGGCTGAACAAAAACAGAAAGGCCGGGCACTTATGCCCGGCCACCACTTCTGGATCTGAAAGGATACTGGATCAGGCTTTCTTAAGCCCCTGAAGGAATTCAGTAACTTCGGAACTCAGCTTGTCGGACTGCATTGTCAAAGTACCTGCGGCGGAAAGAACTTCGTTTGCTGCCTGACCGGTTTCGTCAGCCGCCGCATTGACCGAGCTGATGTTCGTCGTCACATCTGCGGTACCGGCCGATGCCTGTTCCACATTACGGGCAATTTCCTGGGTTGCCGCCCCCTGTTCCTCGACCGCAGCGGCAATGGCAGAAGCAATTTCGCTGATTTCGCCGATGGTTTTGGAAATGCCCTGAATAGCCCGGACAGAATCCTGTGTCGCGCCCTGGATACCACTAATCTGGCTGCTGATTTCCTCAGTCGCCTTGGCTGTCTGGTTGGCCAGGTTTTTGACTTCGGAAGCAACAACCGCGAAGCCCTTGCCCGCTTCACCTGCGCGGGCGGCCTCGATGGTGGCGTTCAGGGCCAGCAGGTTGGTCTGGTCGGCAATATCGGTAATCAGCGCGACAACTTCGCCAATCTTGCTTGCCGACGTTGCCAACCCCTGGACCATTTCATCGGCGCGTTCGGCTTCATGAACGGCAGAACCGGAAATTTGAGTGGATTGTTGAACCTGACGGCTGATTTCACTGATCGAACTGGATAACTCTTCCGCAGCCGAAGCGACGGTTTGAACGTTGGTTGATGCTTCCTCCGCCGCCGCGGCGACTGCTGTCGACTGGCGCGAGGTTTCTTCGGCCGTTGCCGCCATTCCTTCGGCCGTCATCTTCATCGTATTTGAAGCCTGACCGACTTCGTCCAAAACGGCCGTGACATTATTTTCAAATTTCGCCGCCAGTTCTTCCATTGCAATACGACGTTGTTCCTTGGCCTCGTTTTCCTTGGCCTGCTCGGCAGCCAACTGATCCGCCTTGATCATGTTTTCCTTGAAAACCTCAACGGCCTGGGCCATATCGCCGATTTCGTCACCACGATGAGCGCCTTCAATCTCAATTGATTTATCACCCCCGGCAAGGGCCGTCATATCCTGGGTCATACTGGCAATCGGCCGGGTAATGCCGCGAACAATAATGGTAACCAGAACCGCTGTTATCACCAGCAGCCCCAGAGTGAAGACCAGCAGGACCAAAAAGGTTGTATTGGCTTTTTTGCCAATGGACAGGGTAAGGGCAACAAGATCAGAAGCGATCTTGTTTTCAACAGTCCTCAACAAGTTGATTTTCTTGGTGATGGTGCCAAACCAATAGGGTCCGGTGACCCCTTCAAGGTTATTCGTTACCGGGCTGTCCATGGCTATTTTGCGCATGCGTTCAACTTCATCCACATCCGGACCGACAACGGTCGCCTTCAGAAAGTCTCTTTCTTCCTGGGTTGCGAACAGATCAAAAGTGCTCATGAATGTTTGCTGCATGGCGATCAATTGGACAAATTTCTGGAAGATCACAGGGGAAAACTTGCCAGCACCGAAACCGGCGCCGCCCATGGCGCGCTCAATGCCGGAACGCTCCTTGCCCTGCAAGAACTGGGTATACGCAGTGATCGACTTTGTTACCTCTGCATTGGTACTCAGAACCGCCATTTCTTCTACAATCGTCAAAAGCTTGGCGATTGTCGGCGTGTAGTAACCGGCCATATTCGGTACGCTAATCGAAAGTCCCTGGACCCCTTTGCGGGTATCGGCAAGCTGGGAAAGAACCTCGTTCGCCTTGGCAATTTTTGCGACCAGGGCAGGGCCAAAAGCCTTGGCATTAAAAATATTCAGGGCTTTGTCCAGATTTGTGTGTTTTTCCGACGTCAGTGCCCACTGTTCGGGGAGTTCCTTGACAAATTTGGTGCCTTTGGACCCGATAAACACGGCTGATCTGCCACGCTCTTTTTGCAGTTCGTGAACAAGTGAGCTGATCGTAGGAGCCAGATCAGCGAGTTCCTGCAGGCTGTCCATCTCTGAAACGACGCCCCGCTTGTCCAATAGGGTCATTCCCGAAAAGATAAGCAACCCGACAATTGGCAAGACCAATGCGAGAGCAATACGAAAACCAATTTTGGCATTTTCGAGAAAAGAAAACATGGACAAATTCCCTATTAATGTATGCGGCTTGTGTGGATATTAATGTCCAAAGGCATTTTGAACAACAACAAACTCTTTTAGCACTTTAGTGATATGCTCCATTACATTACAGGGGGGCCAGTTCTTGCAATTCAAGGGAAATTAATCATTCCTGGAATGATTATTATTGAAAAATGAGTGCCGCAACATTAATCGATAGTTGTGATCCACCAAATCCCCTTGGATTACACCCTGAACATTCCCATCTTAACAGGAACCAACCACCCCGTCGCGATTTTGGAGGTATATTTGCAACACCTGAAGACCGAACATGCGGGCGCTTATGCCCAAACAACCAGACAGATCACCGTTACCGTCGACCCGATCTTCCTGGAAGAGGAATCGAACCCGGATGCGGGATTGTTCTTTTGGGCTTATCATGTAGTGATTCACAATAACGGAAATGATACCGTTCAATTGTTATCGCGCTACTGGCGCATTACCAATGCCCTGGGCGCCGTGCAGGAAGTTCGCGGTGAGGGCGTCGTCGGCGAACAGCCGGTTCTGGAACCCGGAGCCGGCTTCGAATACACAAGCGGCACGCCCTTAACCACCTCGTCGGGAATTATGGGCGGTACCTACCAGTTGAAATCCAGTGAAGGCCATCTTTTTGATATTGGCATTCCTACTTTTTCCCTGGATAGCCCTTACGAGGGCCACGCTGTAAACTAGAAAAACTTAATTCCCTTGATTTCCAATGTCGTTAAACCCACATTCCGGGGACGCGATGTTCCACTGTTAATAATTTGGTAAAGCGCCATGAGCTCAAAAGAAAAACTCAGCCTGATCGAAAACGACAGCGCCCGTCCATCTCGCAAAGAGGCCGAGGACGCCATTCGCACACTGTTACGCTGGGCTGGCGACGATCCAAACCGTGAAGGGCTTTTGGATACCCCCGCACGGGTTGTGCGCTCATATGAAGAGTTTTATGCCGGTTATGAGGCCGATCCCAGGGAATTACTGGAACGCACCTTCGAAGAAACCGATGGTTACGATGAAATAGTGCTGCTGAAGGATATTCGCTTCGAGTCCCACTGCGAACATCACATGGCCCCGATTATCGGAAAAGCCCACATCGCCTACCTGCCCAAAACCCGTGTTGTGGGTATTTCCAAATTGGCCCGCCTGGTCGAAATGTATGCCAAACGCCTGACCATCCAGGAAAAGATGACATCCCAGATCGCCAATACCCTGAACGAAATTCTGGAGCCTCAGGGCGT
The DNA here is from genome assembly GCA_016776705.1 of Rhodospirillales bacterium. Lineage (GTDB taxonomy): Bacteria > Pseudomonadota > Alphaproteobacteria > Rhodospirillales > JABHCV01 > JACNJU01. The sequence continues at coordinate 5,061 of JADHSW010000099.1, read as the reverse complement.
CGCCGTCGTTATTGAAGCGGCCCACCAGTGCATGACCACCCGCGGCGTTCACAAACCCGGGGTTTCCATGGTTACGTCAAAAATGCTGGGCGCATTCCGGAACAATTCCTCAACCAGGCGCGAATTCCTGTCCATGGTCGGCAATCCGACCTCTGATGGGGGTCTCGTTTAGAGCAACCTGCATTTAATTAAACGCAGATAAGTTGCTCGATTTGATTTATTGCGATCAAATTGACTGTATTAAAGTGATTCCGTCTTTGTACAATTTGATCCAGTTTCCAAAACTTATTTCTCTACTTGACCGCGCCCGCCCAACCGGCTTGAGTGAGCATCATTTTCCTGTCCGTGATTCGTATGATCCGGGCTTTGGACGAAGGGAATGCGTCCTTCCATGATGGACTATCGGCCCATATTCCTTGTCATTGGCATCCTGTTGTCCGCGCTGGCGCTCGGCATGATCGTCCCTGCCGTTGTCGATGCTTTCGCAGGCAACCCGGATTGGCAGGTTTTCGCCATTTCGTCGGGTGTGACACTGTTTGTCGGCGGGGCTATGACTTTAACGTCACGGGCCGGTGGACTGCGGCTGACGGTAAGGCAGGCTTTCGTCATGACCACCTTCAGCTGGATTGTGTTGACCCTGTTCGCCGCCATCCCCTTTGTTTTTTCAGAACTGAACCTAAGCTTTACAGACGCTTTCTTCGAAGCCATGTCGGGCATCACGACCACGGGTTCGACCGTCATTACCGGCCTGGATACCGCGCCGCCGGGCATTCTGCTGTGGCGCGCCTTGCTGCAATGGTTGGGCGGCATCGGCATAATCGTCATGGCCATCGCCGTGTTTCCCATGCTGCGTGTCGGCGGCATGCAGTTGTTCCGCATGGAATCATCCGACCCGTCGGATAAAGCCTTGCCCCGCGCGGCCCAGATCGCCAGCACAATTGGTTTGATCTATCTGGGATTAACCTTCATTTGCGCCGCCGCTTACTGGCTGGCTGGCATGTCAGGCCTCGATGCTGTCGCCCATTCGATGACGACAATTGCAACGGGCGGGTATTCCACCTCGGATAGCTCCATGGGGCACTTCGAAAGCTGGGCCATTGACCTTATCGCCACCGTCGGCATGCTTGTCGGCAGCCTGCCGTTCATTCTTTATCTAAAAACCATGCAGGGAAATTATGGCGCCTTGTGGAAGGATTCACAGGTTCAGTGGTTCATTACGATTGTCGCCATGGCGGTGTTGTCGATTACCGCATGGCTTTGGCTTTCAAGCGGACTTGATCCGCTACAGGCGTTGCGTTACGCATCGTTTAATGTGGTTTCCATTATAACCGGCACCGGTTACGCCACGTCGGATTATTCCCAGTGGGGCAGCTTTGCCGTCCCTGTGTTTTTCTTTATCATGTTTATTGGTGGGTGCGCCGGATCGACAACGTGCGGCATCAAGATTTTCCGCTTTCAGGTTCTGTATGCCGCTGCCCGCACCCAGCTTCATCATCTGTTGCAGCCGCACGGTATTTTTATTCCCTACTACAATCGACGCCCGATCCCCGATGAAGTCATTGTTTCCGTGCTCAGCTTTTTCTTTGTTTTTGGTGTCTGCTTTGCCCTTCTGGCAATGGGGCTCGGGATGTTGGGGCTTGACTACCTGACGGCCATTTCAAGTGCGGCGACGGCAATATCCAACGTAGGTCCGGCACTGGGACCGATCGTCGGACCAGCAGGAACCTTCCAGCCCCTTCCCGATGCGGCAAAGTGGCTTCTTTCAGCGGGTATGTTGCTGGGTAGGCTTGAGCTGTTTACGGTAATCATCCTGTTCAGCCGCTCTTTCTGGCGCGGATAGGAATACCGGGTATTGCTATCTCACCCAGTTGGCCAGATAGCGGGAAATATTTTTTTTCAGTTCGGTGTCGAAATCTTTCATCAATGTTTCCGTCAGCTTGAACCAGGCCTGTTCGCGATCATTAACGGTGGCGTCCTCGCGGATAGAAATTGATCGGGTTACCCTGGCGCTGGCAAACCCTTTGGAGCCGCCATTGGCGTCAAGAATTTCCAGAGTCGCTTCCAGTGCCCCGTCGTAGCGTTCGGATTGGTCCCTGGTGAAAGCCCCCTTTATTCCTTCTTGCTTGTTCAGGGAGGTTTCGCGCACCGATGCATCCAGAATGGTAAAACGCGCCACATCTTCACTGCCAGACACCATCAGGCGGTCGGCTGACCATCGGCTCAATGCATTGAGGGGTGGCGTCGGGAACAGATGATCGACGTTGGGCGCCTCTATCGGAGGTTTGTAGGTCGTTACGGTTTCCAGCGTACCTGCAAGCAGATCGATCTGCCCTAAATGACGATATGTCAATTCCGGAAAGGCCTTGCCTGGCACTGTCGCCTCGCAGGCCATCAGTGAAAAGCCGAAGACCAGTGCCAGGACAATCGGCAAAATCCCTTTAATCATCGTCATCGTCATCCTCGTATTCGTCCTCTTTCGAAGAACTCATGTTGCGAATAGCCAGAGCCAGGCCAATCCCCCCACCCAGCATCAAAATCAGAGAAATCCCCCCAACGATAAAGATGATGGGCTTGATCTCTGCGACGGGTTCTTCTGCTATCGGTTCTTCCACCGGAGATTCTTCCACCGGGCCGTCTTTTACGGTTTTCTGGCTTTTTGCCCCGCCCAGGACTTGAGAAGCAGGACGTTTCTTTTTTGAACCGGGAGCGACGCCGGGGCGCTCAAAGGTAATGTTTCCCGGGCAAAGGCGATGGATTTCGCGGTCATCATCAAGTTTCAGGCTACCAACCGTTTTTCCAGACAATCTGCCCTCGGTTGAGGGGAAGTAGTTCAGGATATTGCCGACCTTGCCTTCCGCTTTGATTTTAAAGCCTACATCATCGACCCGTCCGTCGCTGTTCAGATCGATGGTGAACACACCGGACAACCAGAATTTCTGGCCTTCGATCACGTGTTCCCCCGGCGACCAGAATCCGACAAGCTCACGGTCACACCGCTTGATCAGGATATCTTTTCTGTCAATTGGTGGAGGTGCCGCAACCCCATAAACGGGGTCTTCCACGATTCCGCCTGGCTGTTCCTCCACCTGAACAGCATCAGGTTGCCCACCCGGCATCGCCGTTTCATCTGTCACCGGCGCTACCCCAACTGCCGGAACTTCTTCAACACCTTTCGGTTTGACGAATTCTCGCTGGATTGGCAGCGGAGCGGCGCCGCCATCTGAACCCAATCCAAGCCCAAGATCCGGAGCGGGGCGCTGACGCATTACCTGACCCGGCAAGGGGGCATTGTCCGACGAACCTGCATTGCCTTCTTGTTGTTGAGAAGCGGTGCTCTTCGGCAAAGGCATGGAACTCCTGGCCGGGGCTGGCAGGATCAATTGGCGCTTGAACCAGTCCTTGGCCGATTCAGTGCAAAAATCATCACCCTTTTCAATGCGGATTTTTTTACTTTGAATTTCGAGCTTGAATTCGTATTGATCACCGGGGTTCAGGCTGTCCGCCATCACACCACAGTCGAGCTGTGCTGCCCGGGCGATATTATGCCAACCGATGGCAATCAAACCCATCGCAATCAGAGTTGCCAATTTAAACCCGCGAATAAGGATATTATCCGAAGTCATACGCCTTAACTCAGTTTATTAAATTACAACCCCGATAACTGTTTTAACGGGGGTAACGCATGATAAACACAAAGAAGCTTAAGGGATTATGATCTAAACAGAAAAAAAATTCCTTAATTTCGCATACACCATGCAAGAACGCCCTTTTGAGCGTGCAGACGGTTTTCCGCCTCGTCCCAGACAACCGAGCGCGGGCCGTCGATAATATCAGCTGTTACCTCTTCACCGCGATGGGCAGGCAAGCAGTGCATGAACAGGGCATCTGGCCTGGCAAGTCCCATCAGGCGCGCATCGACCCGGTAAGGGGCAAGCAGATTATGCCGGGATTCGGCGGCGTCATCACCCATGGAAACCCAGGTGTCGGTAACGACGCAGTCGGCGTCTTTGACGGCGCTGTCGACATCCGTTGTCACGGTGATATCGCCACCCTCGCCACGCGCCCACTCCAGGGCGCCGGCGGCAGGCATTAATTGATCGGGGCAAGCCAGCTTGAGGGAGAAGTTAAAACGCACGGCGGCTTGAATCCACGACGTCGCGACATTGTTTCCATCACCGCACCAGACAACGGTGCGCCCGGCAATAGGACCCAGATGTTCTTCAAAAGTCATCACATCCGCCATCAACTGACAAGGGTGACTGTCATCGGTCAGGCCGTTGATCACGGGAACTGTGGAATATTGGGCGAGATCAGCGAGTTTTGCCGGATCGTCGGTACGAATCATGATCGCATCCACATAGCGCGACAGAACGCGGGCCGTATCGGCCACGGTTTCGCCGCGTCCCAACTGGCACGAGTCCCCTTCCAGAACAATGACGCGTCCGCCCAACTCCTGCATGCCAACTTCAAAAGACACCCGGGTACGAGTCGAAGGTTTTTCGAAAATCAGAACCAGGGTTTTACCCTTCAATGGTTCCTCTTCGCCCTTGCCCTGTTTGAAGGCAAGCCCGGTATCAAGAATGGAGCGCAGGGTTTGTGTATCGTGCTGGTCCAGATCGAGAAAATGTTTAATCCCGGACATCTTCTGCTTCCTCTTCCATCTGGCGGCAAACACCCGTCAGAATTTCAATTGCTTCATCAATATGGCTATCGTCGATTATCAGGGGCGGAAGCAGTCGCACGACATTATCGGCGGCGCCAACGCTCAGCAAACCCGCATCATGCATCCTGGCGCGCAAATCGCCACTGTCGGCCCTGCACTTGATGCCGATCATTAAACCGGAACCACGAATATGCTCAATCACCCCCGGATAGGCCTTTGCCAGTTCTTCAAGGCGGCCCCATAAGGTTTTGGCGGTTTTGTTGACCCCTTCAAGGAAACCAGGGGCCAGTATCACGTCCAGAACCGCATTGGCTGCCGCCATTGACATTGGGTTGCCGCCAAAGGTGGAGCCGTGTGAGCCGGCACTAAGGGCCTGAGCCGTGCGCTCGCTGGCGAGA
>JADHSW010000098.1 GCA_016776705.1 Rhodospirillales bacterium | reverse complement strand
GCCCTGAACCGGCTTGATGTGGACCATCGCGGTCTGGACGCCATGGACCGGCGTTATCTTTCCTGCATAGCCGAAAACTATGGCGGCGGTCCGGTTGGGGTGGAAACCATGGCGGCGGCCCTGTCGGAACAGCGTGACACCATCGAGGAAGTCATCGAACCTTACCTGATCCAGCAAGGCCTGCTCATGCGCACCCCGCGGGGCAGGGCGCTGACCGGTCAGGCCTATGGGCATTTAGGGCTGAAGGCCCCGGCGTCGGCGGCGCAACTGGAGCTGGTGGTGGAGGCTGTCGATGAGTAAGGCGCACGTCTTTCCCCTGCGGGTCTATTATGAGGACACGGATGCCGGCGGCATTGTCTATTACGCCAATTATTTGAAATACGCCGAACGGGCGCGCTCTGAAATGTTGCGAGAGGTGGGTATTGAAAGCTCGCGCCTGATGGACGAGGACAATATCGCCCTGACCGTCAGGAAGTGCGCCGTGGATTACCACAAACCGGCACGGCTGGACGACGCCCTTGAAGTTCATACCCGGATCACGCAAGTCGGCGGCGCGTCCCTGCAGGGTGCGCAACACATCAAATGCGACGGCAAGGACATCGTCGTCGTTCATATAAAACTCGCTTGTATGGCGATGACGGGAAAACCCGCACGATTGCCTGAAGGCTTGCGGGCAACACTCGATCAACTGGTAGAAAAATGAGTATACGATGCAAAACTCGATAATTGATGCTGTCACCCTGAGTGGCTCGGTAGGTGACCTGGACTTCTCCATGTTGTCGCTTTTCATGCGCGCCGATCTGATCGTCAAGTCGGTGATTGTGATCCTTCTGCTGGCGTCGATCTGGTGCTGGGCGATCATTTTTGAAAAAATGCTGGGCATGCGCAAGCTGAACAGCGGGGCGGCAAAATTCGAACAGGCTTTCTGGTCCGGTGTCTCGCTGGACGAGTTGTACAACCGCACCGGAGCGCAGCCAAAGGACCCCATGACGGCGGTTTTCATTGCCGCCATGCGCGAATGGAACCGCGCCGTCCAACCGGATGGTGACGCCACGGCCCGTGTCTCCTTAAGCGAGCGTATTGAGCGGGTCATGCAGATCACCCTGGCGCGCGAGATGGATCGGGCCGAACGTTACATGACGTTTCTGGCGACGACGGGATCGACGGCGCCGTTTATCGGTCTGTTCGGCACGGTGTGGGGGATCATGAATTCTTTCCAGTCCATTGCCGTTTCCCAGAATACGTCCCTCGCCGTCGTTGCACCGGGCATTGCCGAAGCCCTGTTCGCAACCGCCCTTGGCTTATTGGCGGCCATTCCGGCGGTTGTCGCCTATAACAAGTTGAGTCGCGATCTGGACCGTTACGCCGGACGCCTGGACAGTTTTGCCGGCGAGTTTTCCGCCATCCTTTCGCGCCAGCTTGATGAGCGCTCCAAGCGGGAAATCCTTTAATCATGGGGTCGATACTGCAACGCAATCAACTGGGTAATCGTCACCGTCGCCGCCCCATGAGCGAAATCAATGTTACGCCTATGGTCGATGTGATGCTGGTGTTGCTGGTCATATTCATGGTTACCGCACCCTTGCTGACGGTTGGCGTCACGGTTGATCTGCCCAAGACAAAGGCGTCAGCCATCGCCGGTGAGGATGAACCGCTTGCGGTTTCTGTCGATGCCAAGGGGCAGATATTCCTTCAGGAGACCAGGCTTGAACTGAGCGGGCTGGTGCCTCGCCTGATCGCGATTACCGGCAATAACCCGGACATCCGGATTTTCATTCGTGGCGACAAGGCGATCGATTATGGCCGGGTCATGCAAGTTATGGGAACGATCAATGCCGCCGGTTTCAAGAAAGTGGCGCTGATCACCGAACGGATGTCCGTTTTACAGAAAAAAGGGGCAAATTAGGTCGATGGGTATCGGCGCTTTCCTGTCTGTTGTTTTCCATGTTGCACTGATGGGCGTCGCCTATTTCGGACTTCCGGCATTGCAGCGCGACGTCATGATGGATGCACCGGTCATGGTCGAAATTGTGACGGTGGCCGAGGTTACCAACGCGCCGCAACCTGAAGTGAAGCCTGAAAAAACGGTGAAGCTGGAAGAACCCAAACCCGAGCCGCCCAAGGTGGAGCCAAAACCGGAACCGCCAAGGCCGGAAGTCAAGGTCGCGCCACCGCCGCCGCCAGAGCCTGAACCCGAACCTGCCCCGGTGCCCGAACCCGAGGAGGTAGCCGTCGTGCCGCCGCCCCCGGAAGCCAAACCGAAGGCCAAGGAAAAACCCAAGCCGAAGCCGGAACCAAAACCGGAAGTCAAGAAACCTGAACCGAAGCCATCGGCCCCGGCCGCGCTGGCCAAGGTGAAGCCCAAGCGCAAGCCGAAGCCGCCGGACGCCTTTGCGTCGGTCCTGAAAACCGTGGCCGAATTCAAGCAACAGCCCGCCCCGGTGGAAAAGAAGGAAGAAATAAAGAAAGAGGAACCCAAGGCTTCTTTCGAAGACCAGATTGCCCAGGCGCTGGTATCGAAAAAACGCAGTTTCGATCAATCAAAACCGCTCTCCATCAGCGAGATTGATTACGTGCGTCAACAAATAGCCAAGTGCTGGAACCCGCCCGCTGGCGCTAAAAATGCCCGGGATATGATTATTGAAATCGCCGTCGCCATGAATATGGACGGCACGGTTCGCCATGCCAAAATCAACAGCAAGGACATCCAGTCGGACCCGTTTTTGCGGGCGATGGCGGAAAGTGCTTTACGTGCGGTCTTGAACAGGCACTGCCAACCGTTCAAACTACCGCGTGACAAGTTTGATCGATGGAAAACAATGACCCTCGTATTCAATCCCAAGGAGATGCTCGGAGGATGATAACTCAACTTAAGACATTGACTGTGCATTTTGGCATGTGTCTTGCCGTGTTAGGTGTCGTGTTCACCCATCAGGCCCAGGCTGAACTCAGGATCGATATCACGCGCGGAACGGTGGAACCGTTGCCGATCGCGATTGCGGATTTTGTCGGTATGAGCACCCCGGAACAGGAATACGGGCGCGGGATTGCGCGGGTCATCGCGAGTGACCTGGAACGCTCCGGCCTGTTCAAGCCCCTGGACAAGCGCGCCTTTATTCAGGGCGAACAGGCCTTGAGCACATTGCCCCGCTTTGGCGACTGGCGTGTTATCAAGGCCCAGGCGCTGGTTCAAGGCCGCGCCCAGCTGGTTGCGGATGGCCGTTTGAAAGTTGAATTCAGATTGTGGGATGTTTTCGCCGAGCAGCAAATGGTTGGACTGGCCTACTTTACCGTTCCCGATAACTGGCGTCGTGTCGCGCACATCGTATCGGACGCCATCTACAAGCGAATGACCGGCGAAAGCGGCTATTTTGATACCCGTATTGTTTATATTTCCGAAGATGGGCCGCAAAATCGCCGCTCCAAGCGTCTGGCGATCATGGATCAGGATGGTGAAAACCATCGCTTCCTGACCGATGGCGGAACCCTGGTCTTGACCCCGCGTTTCTCGCCGACCCTGCAGGAAATTACCTACCTGTCCTATTACGGCGACAAGCCCCGGGTTTATATATTCAATATCGATACCGGCAGGCAGGAAGTTCTGGGTGATTTCCCCGGAATGACTTTTGCGCCGCGATTTTCGGCCGATGGCAAGCAGGTCATCATGAGCATGGCCAAGGATGGCAATTCTGAAATCTATACCATGGATTTAAGGACCCGTTCTTCCAGACGCCTGACGAATCATTCCGCCATCGATACCTCGCCAAGTTATTCACCTGACGGCGAGTTTATCACTTTCAATTCCGACCGGGGGGGCTCGCAGCAGATTTACGTGATGCAAGCCAATGGCAGCAATGTCAAACGAATCTCTCACGGAAAAGGTCGTTATGCGACGCCGGTCTGGTCGCCGCGGGGGGATTTGATCGCTTTCACCAAGTTTACCGGGGGGCGATTCTTCATTGGCGTCATGCGTCCGGACGGAAAAGGCGAAAGATTGTTGGCGGAAGATTTTCTTGTAGAGGCGCCAACATGGGCTCCCAACGGCAGGGTTCTGATGTTTTTTCGCCAGGAACCATCCAAAAGTGACGGTAGTGGTGGGAAATCACGCTTATATTCCATAGACTTAACGGGACATAACGAACGTGAAATCATCACCCCACTGGATGGTTCCGATCCGGCATGGTCTCCCTTGATTCCTTAACAGCGGCGGCCTATATTACGCTCACAATCCAAGGTTTTAAAAAAAAAGCCTTGGATTTCGACTTTTTTCTCTTTAAGACAAAGACTTAGAGTATTAATGAACGGTTTTCACGCGACAGCAGATATTACCAAGCAGTCTGTTGTCGGCTATTTTTGCGAAACACTCCGGCGAGGGAGAATTTATATGCGCTTTAACATCTTGGGCATGATTGCGGCGGTAGCCCTTGTTGCGGCTTGTGGCACCGCGCCGGAAGAACAATCAGCGAGCAGCGGATCCGGTGCAACCATGGCACCAACCACCAGCCCGGCGGCGCCGATGGCCCCCAGCGGTCCTAAAATGGGCAGCCAGGAAGATTTGGTCGTCAATGTCGGCGATCGTGTGTTCTTCGATTTTGACAAGTACAACCTGGGTGCTGAAGCCCGCCGCGTGCTTGAAAAACAGGCCGTTTGGCTGAAAAAATACCGTATTGTTACGGTCGCCATTGAAGGTCATGCCGACGAACGCGGAACCCGCGAGTACAACCTCGCATTGGGTGAGCGCCGCGCCAATTCGGCAAAAGATTATTTGGTAGCTTTGGGCGTTTCCGCCGAACGTATCCGTACCATTTCCTATGGTAAGGAACGCCCGGTTGCTCTTGGCTCGAACGAAGCCGCCTGGGCTCAGAACCGTCGTTCGGTTACTGCCATCAGGTAAGATGATCGCTTACGCGATTTATCTGTAGCCAGTTCATGTTGATAGGGCGCTTGCCAAACGGTAAGCGCCCTATTTTCGCCTAAAAGGCCACTCAGACTGGCGTAAGTCCCTAAAATAAAATCGGTTAAAACCCAAAATGAAATTGGTCAATATTTTCCAGACGACAATTCCCCGGATCATGGCGGCTTTGCTGGTATCAACCCTGGGCTTGGGCGTGGTTGCCCCTGCTTTTGCGCAAAGCTCTGATTTGAAGCCTGTGCTTGATCGCTTGCAGCGGATCGAGCGCGATATCAAGACATTGAACATCCAGGTCTCCCAGGGGGGGGCTGCCGGTGGCGGCGAGGTTGGAAGCTCTGCTGCGGCCCGCATTGCCGTCAGGCTGACCGATCTTGAAGACGAACTGCGCACCACCACCGGCAAGGTGGAATCGGTCGCGAATCAGATTGAAGGTATTGGTTTGCGGTTGGACAAACTGATTGCCGATCTTGATTACCGTCTGAGCGCCCTTGAAAGTGGCAAAATGCAGGGCACCCCGCGGGTCAGCGCCGCCCCATCGCCAGCGGGCGTGCAGCAGGCCCAGCCCGGGGCAAGCCAGCCCGGCGTGTTGGGGGTCATTTCTCAAAGCGAAGTCCCCCTTGCCTCGAAAGAAGGTGAGGAAGGGCAAGCCGTAGCTCCTGTAAGTGGTGAAGCCGTTGCCACAGGAGTTCTGCCTGCAGCTCCTGCAAGGCCTATGGGGGTGCTGCCTGAAGGCACGGCAAAGGAACAATATGCCTATGCCTTCGCACTGCTTCGTAAAGCTGATTACGATCAGGCTGAAGTCGCCTTGAATGAATTCTTGAAGGCCCATCCCGATGACCCGCTGAGCGGAAACGCGCGTTATTGGTTGGCCGAGAGTTATTATGTACGCGGCCAGTACGTTCAGGCGGCTGAAGCGTTCGTTGCCGGTTATCAAGCCGACGCAAATGGGCCAAAAGCGCCTGACATGTTGTTGAAACTGGGCATGTCCATGTCGAATCTTGATAAAAAGGCGGAAGCCTGTGCTTCTTTTGGAAAACTTCTCAAGGATTTCCCGAAAGCCCCGGGCAGAATTCTTTCCAAGGTTGAATTCGAAAGCAATAAAATTGGCTGTGAATAGATTAGGCGCCGACCATGGCCCCTGAGATGAAGACCAAACCAATTGACGATGCTGAAATGGCGCACCTGATGGCGGCGTTGGGCCCGTTTGAGAAAAACCCTCATATTGCCGTTGCTGTTTCCGGTGGGGCGGATTCTATGGCCCTGACCCTGCTTGCCGACGCCTGGGCGCAGCAGCAGGGCGGAAAAGTTACCGCCTTGAGCGTCGATCATGGCTTGAGGCCTGCTGCGGCCGGCGAGGCGCAACAGGTCGGGCATTGGCTTGCTGCCCGTGGTATCGATCATCGGGTATTGAGATGGACAGGCGAGAAGCCGAAAGCGGGCTTGCAGGCGGCGGCCCGTGCGGCACGCTTTGATCTGTTGGCCCAGTGGTGCCGCAGCGCCGGTGTTCTGCATTTGCTGCTTGCCCACCATATTGAGGATCAAGCGGAAACGTTCCTGTTGCGCCTGAATCGTGACAGTGGAATCGACGGATTGGCGGCAATGGCATCTATTGTCGAGAAAGCCGACATGCGTCTGTTGCGTCCCTTGTTGGGGGTAGCCAAAGCCCGGCTTTGCGCAACCCTGAATGCTGCCGCCCAACCGTGGCTGGAAGACCCGTCCAACGAGAATAGGGCGTTTGAGCGGGTGCGTATTCGCAAGACCTTTCCTGACCTGGCTGCGGCGGGCATCACCGCGCAAGGCCTGGCCGAAACGGCCCGGCGCATGGCCCGCGCCAGGATCGCCTTTGAAGCCGCCGCATCTGAATTGCTGGCTTTATGCTGTACGGTTGATCCCACCGGTTATGCCCATATTAATGGGGCAGGGCTTTTTTCGGGGCCTGAGGAAATTTCCTTGCGCGCCCTTTCCAGAACCTTGATGTGCATCGGTGGCGATGATTATCCGCCGCGGTTAAAAAAACTTGAACATCTTCACGAAAAAATGAAAGCGGCCTGTCGCGAGGGTACGACAGGCTGGAAGGGGGCGACCCTGGGTCGCTGCCGTATCCTGGCGTTGGCAAACACGAAAGGGGGAACAGGCTTTCTGATTTGCCGTGAAAGTCGTTTTCTGCCAGCCCCGATGAGCGTGCAGACAGCCATGGATTTTGACTGGGACAGGCGCTTTCTTCTTCGCTTTCAAGGGGAAAAAATTATTCCGTATCAGCATGTTAGCCTTCAAGCCCTGGGTGACAAAGGCTGGTCCATTCTGGTTGCCAAGGTCCCGGAAATCCGCAAAATCAATATGCCCGCCCAGGTCAGGGCGACCCTGCCTGCGCTACTGGATGCAGATGGAATTATCGCCGTGCCACACCTGAATTATTGTAGGGTCCCTATGGACAGGCCCGCGCCTGCCTTTTCAAGGGCCGTATTTCATCCTAGACAATCATTGTCGGGGACAGGCTTTCTGGTTGCGCAATGAGATTCGATCATTATGTTAAGGATGTGTTATATATTGTCCCCTCACTTGATTATTGACTGTCAGCGGGACTGGTATTAATTCCAGGCGGCGGCGCTTGGCGACGACTTTATTTTTCACCGGAAGGAAGCAAAATTGAATTTTTCCAGGAATATGGCGCTGTGGGTAATTATCGGCCTGTTGGTGTTCGCCCTGTTCAACCTGTTTCAGGGCTCTTCAACACAACGTGGACCGCAAACATCGCTGGCCTTTTCCGACTTCCTTGCTTCTGTTGAAAGCGGTGAAGTTCGTGACGTCACGATAAAGGGTAACAACATTGCCGGTCACTACCGTGATGGCCGCAATTTTGGCACCTATGCACCGAACGATCCGGCCCTAATCGAAAAAATGAACAAGAAGGGCGTCCGCATTACAGCCCAGCCATCCGAAGAAGGCTCGCCGACGCTTTGGGGCATTCTTATTTCCTGGTTCCCGATGCTGCTTCTGATTGGTGTCTGGATATTCTTCATGCGCCAGATGCAGGGCGGCAGCGGCAAGGCCATGGGCTTTGGCAAGTCAAAGGCCCGCCTGCTGACCGAAACAGCCGGTCGGGTTACCTTTGATGATGTCGCCGGCGTCGATGAAGCCAAGCAGGAAGTCGAAGAAGTCGTCGAATTTCTGAAAGATCCACAACGCTTCCAGCGACTGGGCGGAAAAATTCCCAAGGGCTGTCTGCTGATTGGCCCTCCGGGTACAGGCAAGACACTGCTGGCCCGCGCCATTGCCGGTGAAGCCAATGTGCCGTTCTTTTCGATTTCGGGTTCCGACTTCGTTGAAATGTTTGTCGGTGTTGGTGCGTCGCGTGTTCGCGACATGTTTGAACAGGGTAAGAAAAACGCCCCTTGCATCATCTTTATTGATGAACTGGACGCCGTCGGTCGCCACCGTGGCGCCGGTCTTGGCGGCGGCAATGACGAGCGTGAGCAGACCCTTAACCAGTTGCTGGTTGAAATGGATGGTTTTGAGTCGACCGAAGGCGTGATTCTGGTCGCCGCCACCAACCGCCCGGACGTTCTTGATCCGGCCCTGCTTCGCCCCGGTCGTTTCGACCGACAGGTGACGGTGCCAAATCCGGATATTCTGGGCCGCGAGAAGATTCTTAAGGTCCACATGCAGAAGGTGCCGTTGGCTCCCGATGTCGAGGCCCGCGTTATTGCCCGCGGCACACCCGGTTTCTCGGGCGCGGATCTTGCCAATCTGGTGAACGAAGCGGCCCTACTGGCGGCCCGTGCATCAAAGCGTGTTGTCACCATGGCTGAATTCGAAGCGGCCAAGGACAAGGTGATGATGGGAACCGAGCGTCGCTCGATGGTGATGAGCGATGACGAGAAAAAGCTGACCGCCTATCACGAAGCTGGTCATGCCCTTGTCGGTATTCACGTGCCCAAGCACGATCCGCTTCACAAGGTAACCATTATTCCCCGGGGTCGCGCCCTTGGCGTCACCATGTCCCTGCCCGAACGGGATCGCTATTCCATGTCGAAGCTGGAACTTGAATGCAAACTGGCGATGATGTTCGGCGGTCGTGTCGCCGAAGAGCTTATTTTCGGGGAAGAAAATGTCACGACCGGCGCTGGAAATGATATCCAGCAGGCGACAGATATGGCCCGCCGTATGGTTACGGAATACGGGTTCAGCGACAAGCTGGGGCCGCTGCGTTACAGCGAAAACGAGGAAGAGATTTTCCTCGGTCGTTCCGTGACCCAGCACAAGAACGTGTCAGACAGCACCCACGAGTTGATTGATCTTGAAGTTCGCAGACTGATTGAAACTGCCGAGCAGACGGCGCGCAAAATTCTTACGGATCATAACGACGAGTTGGAAATGATCACCCAGGCCCTGCTCGAATATGAGACCCTGAGCGGCGCCGAGGTGAATGCACTTCTTAAAGGTGAAAAAATTATTCGCCCTGATGAAGATGACACACCGTCGAACAATGGTCGCATGTCTTCGGTTCCGTCCAGCGGACCAGCAGGCAAGAACAAGCCGAAGGGTGGTATCGGGGACGCCGAACCGCAGCCCGGAAGCTGACGCCTGGCTGTCTTGCCATTATCTGACACAACTCCTTCAGCCTTCGCCGGTTTGACGCTTGACCGTCCCCTTGTCATGGGGATCGTCAACGTCACCCCGGACAGTTTTTCCGATGGCGGGCAAACGCCGACAGCAACACAGGCCATTGAGCGCGCCCGTTCATTCCTTGGGCAAGGCGCGGACATTCTGGATATCGGGGGTGAATCAACCCGGCCAGGGGCCATTCCTGTTTCCATTGACGAGGAAATAAACCGCGTCATTCCTGTTATCGAGGCCCTGGCAGACGAGGGGGCGTGTGTCTCTGTCGATACCCGCAACGCGCCGGTCATGGCCGCCGCCATCAAGGCCGGTGCGGCCATCGTCAACGATGTCACCGCCCTGCAGGGTGACGAGCAATCCCTGGGCGTTGTTGCTTCCAGCACTGTGTCCGTCGTGCTGATGCACATGCAGGGCGATCCCCGCACCATGCAGCAGACGCCACAATACGAAGATGTCGTGGGCGAAGTTGGCGGTTATCTGATTACCCGGATCAATGCCTGCGAGCAGGCAGGTCTGCCCAAAGAGCGCATCGCCATCGATCCCGGAATCGGTTTTGGCAAATCCCTGAAACACAATCTGCAACTGCTCAGAAACCTTGGCGCGTTCGCGGGGCTGGGCTGTCCGCTGGTGCTGGGGGTGTCGCGTAAAAGCTTTATCGGCCGACTGTCAGGCGAAGACGATGCGGCGAAACGTTTGGCTGGCTCACTTGCGGCGGGGCTGTACGGGATTGCGCACGGTGCATCAATCCTGCGCGTACACGACGTCGCCCAAACCCGTCAGGCGCTGGATGTGTGGGCGGCAATTTCGAACTAGCCCCGGCAAATTATACCGGCTCGACGATACGTTCCTTAGGCAGGGTCAGGGTGAAAATTGTTCCGCGGCCTTTCTTGCTTTTGACGGTCATGGCGCCGCCATGCAGTTCAATCAATCCCTTGGTAAGCGGCAACCCCAAACCGCTTCCTTCGTGTTTGCGGTTTAGGCCGCTGTCGATCTGACCAAACATAC
>JADHSW010000097.1 GCA_016776705.1 Rhodospirillales bacterium | reverse complement strand
CCAAAGGCGTGCTCGGCGGCTCACTGTAATCGGTTAAATATAATACTTATGAAGACACGACTTTTCACCGTGCATTTGCTCGACGATTTAGGCGACGATGGACTCGTTCTGGTCAAGGACGGTTTCTGTTGGCCGGCATTTTTTGTCGCCGTGCCGTGGGCCCTGTTCCACCGCATGTGGCTCATCGCCGCCCTGATCGTTGTCTTGCATGTTTTTGTTGGCGTCTCGATGACGGTCGCAGGCTTTAATGAAGTTCAGCAGGGGATCGTTTCATTCATGGTCGCCGTCGCGCTTGGCTTTAGCGCCGATGAAATTCGTCGCTGGGTGCTCAGCCGTCGGGGATATTCATTCGAAGACGTGGTCGTTGAAGAAAATGCCGACCGGGCGACGCGACGTTTTCTTGACGAGCGTCCCGATCTTGCTGTCCGCCTTGCCGGAGGAACCTTATGAGCGTCGTCATTATCGATTATGGTTCGGGCAACCTGCGCTCGGCGGCCAAATCCTTCGAGCGCGGCGTCGCCGAAGACGGCTTGACTTTGGATGTCATCGTTACAGCCGATCCCGATCAGGTGCGCAAGGCGTCATACATTGTGCTTCCGGGTGTTGGGGCCTTTGGCGATTGTTATCGCGGGCTGATGGCGCTGGACGGAATGGTCGATGCTCTGAGCGAGGCGGTACTCAAAGACGCCAAGCCCTTTTTCGGTATTTGTGTCGGCATGCAATTGATGGCGACGATTGGTCGCGAGCACGGCGATAATCCGGGCCTTGGCTGGATTAACGGCGAGGTGCAGGCGCTTTCACCAAACGATAAAACCCTGAAGATTCCTCACATGGGCTGGAACGAGCTGAATGTGGATGATGCAACCCATCCGTTGCTTGCTGATTTAGGCCCCGCCCCACATGTGTATTTTGTTCACAGTTATCACATGGCCTGTAATAACAATTCGGACATACTGGCGACAACTGAATACGGCGGGCCTGTCACCGCTTTGGTTGGCCGCGACAATATGGTCGGCTCCCAGTTCCATCCCGAAAAAAGCCAGTCTGTCGGCCTTAAACTGATCAGCAACTTCCTGAAGTGGAAACCATAAGGCCATGATTTTCTTTCCCGCCATTGATTTGAAAGACGGC
Organism: Rhodospirillales bacterium; assembly: GCA_016776705.1. Taxonomy (GTDB): domain Bacteria; phylum Pseudomonadota; class Alphaproteobacteria; order Rhodospirillales; family JABHCV01; genus JACNJU01. The sequence continues at coordinate 9,472 of JADHSW010000097.1, read as the reverse complement.
CAGTGCGTGCGCCTGTTGCGCGGCGAAATGGACAAGGCCACGGTTTTTAACGACGACGCCGGTGCGCAGGGCAAGGCCTTCGCCGATGCCGGGTGCGAGTGGCTACATGTGGTCGACCTGAACGGCGCCTTCGAAGGCAAGCCGGTCAACGGCGCGGCAGTAAAATCAATCCTGGACGCCATCCATATCCCGGCGCAACTGGGCGGCGGCATCCGCGATATGGACACCATCGCCTATTGGCTGAATGCCGGTATTGCCCGGGTTATTCTGGGCACGGTGGCCCTGCGCAATCCCGATCTTGTGCGCGCGGCATGCAAGGAATTTCCAGACCAGGTGGCTGTGGGTATTGATGCCCGTGACGGATTTGTCGCCGTTGAAGGCTGGGCCGAAGTTTCCGAAATGAAGGCCTTCGATCTTGCGGCGCAGTTTGAGGACGCGGGTGTCGCCGCTATTATCTACACCGACATTGCCCGCGACGGTGCCATGCAGGGCCCCAATGTTGAGGCGACGATCAAATTGGCCGCGTCCATCTCGACCCCGGTCATCGCATCTGGCGGCGTTGCTTCCATGGCCGACTTGCAGGCCCTGAAAGAAGCCGGTGGCGATTTGCTGGAAGGCGTGATCAGTGGTCGGGCGGTTTACGATGGTGAAATTGAACCGGGAGAAGCATCCCGGTTTCTAAAGGGCTGATAGTCTATGTTGAAGGCACGCATTATTCCCTGCCTGGATGTTGAAGGTGGCCGCGTCGTCAAAGGCGTGAACTTTGTTGATCTGGTCGATGCCGGTGATCCGGTTGAACAGGCGCGAATTTACGATAAGGCTGGCGCCGATGAGCTGACGTTTCTGGACATCACCGCATCCCATGAGCAGCGCGATACAATTTTCGATGTTGTCTCGCGTACAGCCGAACAGTGCTTCATGCCCCTGACGGTTGGCGGCGGAGTGCGCACGACAGAAGACATTCGCAAATTGCTTTTGGCCGGCGCCGACAAGGTGTCGATCAATACAGCCGCGGTTCACAATCCCGATTTCGTTCGCGAAGCGGCGGAAAAATTCGGTTCCCAGTGCATCGTCGTTTCAGTTGACGCGAAATCCGTTGCCGAAGACAAATTTGAAATATTCACTCACGGTGGCCGCAACGCCACAGGCCTGGACGCCATCGACTGGGCCAGGCGGATGACATCTTTGGGGGCGGGAGAAATTCTGCTCACCTCCATGGATCGGGACGGCACCAAGCAGGGGTTCAACCTGCCCCTGACCCGTGCCATATCGGACGCTGTCGCAGTGCCGGTTATTGCATCCGGCGGCGTTGGCACGCTGGAGCACATGGTTGAAGGCATTCGCGACGGTCATGCATCGGCGGTATTGGCGGCCTCGATTTTTCACTTTGGAACCTTTACCATTCAGGAAACCAAGGCCTACATGGCGGCGGCGGGAATTCCCGTTCGGCTGACCGAACAGGAGGACGTGCAATGAGCCATCAATCCATCGACAGCGACGTTCTTGAACGGTTGTTTGACACCATAAAAAGTCGTCACGGAGATGACCCTGAAACGTCCTATACGGCCAAATTATTTTCCAGGGGCCGCGGCGAGATTGCCCGCAAGCTGGGTGAAGAGGCGACGGAAACCATCGTTGCCTCCCTGGACGAAACGGAAGAAAAAGTCGTCAGTGAAAGTGCCGACCTGCTGTATCACCTGTTGGTCCTATGGGCCGATACGGGAGTCGAGCCCGCCCATGTATGGGCGGAACTGGCACGCCGGGAAGGCACATCGGGAATCGATGAGAAAAATTCCCGGGCGAAAAAGTAGCCCTTTTAAAGCGAGGATTTTACCATGACCTATGATAACGAAAACATCTTCGCGAAAATTCTTCGGGGCGAAATTCCCTGTGACAAGGTTTACGAAAGCGATCATGCCCTCGCCTTTCGTGATATCCAACCCTTAACGCCCGTCCACGTTCTGGTTATCCCCAAGGGCGCATACGTCAACATGGATGATTTTTCCCAAAAGGCATCTGAAGAAGAATTGGCCGATTTTGTCCGCGCTGTCGGTCAGGTTGCGCGGGATCTGGGTGTTGTCGAGGCGGGTTATCGCACCATCGCCAACAATGGTGCTGACGCCCATCAGGAAGTACAGCATCTGCATGTCCATATTCTGGCCGGGCGCGACCTGGGCGGCATGATCCAAAGGTTCAAGGACCAGTAGATAAACCGGTAGGGCTCTCCCTATCTATGCCATGATGGCAGGGCGTTCGGTTGAGGGGAAGGCAGGCATGCAAGTGATGACACCTGAACTGCAGGCAGCAAACCGGAACCTTGCGGGCGTTGGTCTTTTGCTGATGGGCGTCGTTTTCCTGACATCCATGGACAGCACCGCCAAGGCGCTGGTTGGGGCGGATTATTCGGTCATGCAAATCCTCGCCATCCGGGGCTGGCTGATTGTCGCCGCACTGGTTTTGATCCTGCCCCGGATAGGCGGGCTCAGTGCGTTAAAGACAAAACAACCGTTCAAGCATCTGCTCAGGGTAAGCGTCGGTTTTGCCGCGCCCTATTTTTTCTTCAGTTCCCTGAAATTTATGGGGCTAGCCGATGCGACGGTGATTTTTTTCGGTGGCGCGACGTTCCTGATGACGGCGCTTTCCGTTCCTGTTTTTAAGGAACGCGTCGGCCCTCATCGCTGGGGAGCGGTAATCGTCGGCTTTATCGGCGTCGTCATTGCGGCCCAGCCGGGAGACGGCGTCTTTCGAATTGAAGCCCTCTTTCCCATCGCGTCCGGGATGGCGTATGCGGTTTTATCGATTGCAACCCGCTCTCTCGGACCAGCCGAAGGGGCATTTCGCCCGGTGTTTTTTTTCAATCTGGGACTGGCGTGCATTGCGTCTGTCTTTCTGCCCATGACTTTCATCGCAATGCCGGGTGAGGACATGACGATGATCGCAATTATGGCGACCCTTGCCGTTTGCGGGCATTTCTGCATTACGCGGGCATTTCAGATCGCCCCCCTCGGGTTGCTGGCACCTTTTGAATACACGTCGATCATCTGTGCTGCGGCACTCGGATACTTTATCTGGTCGGACGTTCCGGGCACCAATATCCTGATCGGGGGCGGTATTATCGTTTCCTGCGGGTTTTATTTGCTGCATCGCGAAACACTTGCGGCCAGAAGGGAAAAACGCAAGGAAGCGGCCATTCTTGCCGTAGATCCGATGGTCATTACTGCCCGTGCGCCCGTCGATGATAATTCCTGATATTCAGGCCCGCAGCTTAACCGGATCGCGGCCTGTTTGCATGCGGCGGTAAGACAGGGCTTCGGCGATGTGAATACGTGTGATGGGCGCCATGGGATCACAGTCACAGTGCACAACGTCCAGATCGGCCAGCGTGCGCGCCACCCGCAAGACCCTGTGATAGCCCCTCGCTGACAGGCGCATGCGATCGGCAGCCTCGATTAACAAATTACGTGCGGCGGGGTCCGGGGCGGCGCATTTTTCAAGCAGCGCGCCGTCGGCTTCAGCGTTGGTGCGAACAAGCGGATGATGGGCGTAGCGCTGCTTCTGCAATTTTCGTGCGGCCGCAACCCGCACAGCAACAGCGTCCGATCCCTCACGGGGCGGGGGCAGGGACAAATCGGTCGCGCTGAGCGCCGGGACATCTACATGCAAATCAATTCGATCAAATAAGGGACCTGAAATTTTCGACTGATAGTTTTCGGCGCACCGTGGCGCACGCGAACAGGCCTGGGCGGGATCATCCAGATATCCGCATCGGCAGGGGTTCATGGCGGCGACAAGCTGAAAGCGCGCCGGGTAGGAAACATGAGCGTTGGCGCGCGCAATGGTGACGCGGCCTGTCTCCAGCGGTTGCCGCAAGGCTTCCAGCGCCAGGCGTTGAAATTCAGGCAACTCGTCCAAAAACAGGACACCATTATGGGCGAGCGAGACTTCGCCCGGTTTTGCCTTGTGGCCTCCGCCAACAAGGGCTGCCTGTGAGGCGGAATGATGAGGATCTCGAAAAGGGCGCTGTCGGGTCAGTCCACCGCTGCTCAAAAGACCAGCCAGGCTTTGTATCATTGACGCTTCAAGTATTTCTTCCGTGTCCAGGGGGGGCAACAGGCCGGGCAGGCGTGCCGCCAGCATGGATTTGCCAGCACCGGGTGGACCGCACATCAACATGTTATGGCCACCTGCGGCGGCAATTTCCAGTGCCCGTTTGGCGCTTTCCTGTCCTTTTATATCCGCCAGATCGGGATAAACAATACCATTATCCGCAAGGCCCGGTTTTGGGGAACCAAGCAATTGTGTGCCTTTGAAATGGTTGACCAGGGCCAGAATGTCGGGCGGGGCGAGAATATCCATATCCCCGGCCCAGGCGGCCTCGCTGCCCTGAGCTTGTGGGCAAATCAGGCCCAGCTCCATTGCGTTGCAATGAATGGCAGCGGGCAGGACGCCGTTGACCGAGCTGATGGTCCCGTCCAGAGCCAACTCACCAACGGCGGCAAACCGGGATATTTCCTCGATAGGTAAAACTCCCATGTCGGCAAGCAGGGCGACGGCAATGGCGAGATCGAAGTGTGAGCCCTCCTTGGAAACATCTGCTGGGGCCAGGTTAATCGTTATGCGCTTGGGCGGCAGGGCAAGGCCAATAGCGCCCAGGGCGGCGCGCACCCTTTCACGGGCCTCGGAAACGGCCTTGTCAGGCAGGCCGACAATTGTAAAAGCCGGCAGACCGGACGCCATTTGCACCTGAACATCGACACCAAGGACATCAATGCCCTGAAAGGCGACAGTATTAATACGGGCAACCATGAGAGTGCGCCTTGTTTCCTTTTTACACGCAGTGAATGCTGAAGCATATAAGGAACGAAAAGTGAACACCAGTATTATTTCCAAACGGGGAGGCAATAAAGGCGTCTGAATAGTCAATTTCGCGGGTATTTGACCAGGTTGAACAATTGAAACTTGTTGTTTTTTGGGTTGTTTCTTTCGCCTAAGATCATCTTCATATGGGGGGAATATTTTGTTGGGGCGGACTATCAAAATGTTAAACACAGCTCGTTTTATGTGCCTGTTTGCAGTTTTGGGGCTTAATTTCTTCGCGGATGATTTCAGCCACGCCAGTGATATGAGCAACCGAAATCGTGGTCCTTTCAGCGACCCGGGCGTGGTTGTGTCCATGCCTGATGACTGGCTCAGGCAAGGCATTCGCCACAAGGTTGGGCATAAGGCAGACCTTGCCATTACCCTCGATCAGCAGCTTTATCCGATCATTTTGCCTTTGATCCATGAATTTGCGGCGGCGGAAAAAAAGACCATTGCTGTTGAAAACGGGACCTGCGGCATTTCAGCCGGGTCTCTTTCGGAAAAAACCGTTGATATTGGCGGATATTGCTGCCCACCCGGCGAGTTGGACAGGTTGCCGGGATTACGCTTTCACACCCTTGGCATTGGCGCCATCGCATTGATTGAAAACCCGTTAAACCAACTTGAAAACATTAGCCTGACAGAAGTACGAAACCTGTTTGGCGGGCAAATGACTCACTGGTCCCAGCTTCCAGTAAGCGGTTTTAAAGCAGACCGAAGCGCACCCATCAAGCCAGTCACCCGCCTGCATTGCAAGTCTCGCCCGGGCCACTGGAAGCTGATTATTGATGACGAATCCGAATTCAGTCAGATATCCATGGACGTATCCTCAATCCAGGACATGATTCGCATGGTGTCAGGTTTCCCCTTCGGAATCGGCTATGAAACCCTTTGGCACATTCAGCAAAATGCAGACCGCTTCAAGGTTAAAATTCTTAAGGTTGGAGGAAACGACCCCAGTGATGCCAAGGCGTTGGCGCGGGGAGATTACCCCTTTTACCGAGTCTTTAACCTGACCACATGGGAAAATTCTGAAAGCGCAAACCCGCTGGCTGACAAGCTTGTCGAATTCCTTCTTAACAATTCAAATCGGATCAATCCAGGGACAGGAATCGTAACTGCACAGCAATTACGTAAAAATGGCTGGGCCTTTGCTGGAAATGAACTTGTTGGTGAACCCGGATCAGGTGCCGCGAATTGACGAATGCCCTAAACAAAATACCGCTAACCTGGAAAGTTCTTATGGGTGCGGTTCTTGTCAGTGTCCTGACTTGGGCCATCCTGGATTTTTTCCAGAACCGGCAGTTGAAAGAAATATTCTCGGCGGACCTTTCGAAAAAGCTTGATGATCAGGCTTTCCAGGACCGTCTGCGTTTTGATCAAACTCTAAAGGGTATCGCCACCAATATTGATCTGATCGCAGAACATCCAATGGTCCGCCAGCATGTTCTTGGGCTGAAGCTTGAACAGGGAAACTGGGATCAGGACGAGACAGTCATGGTCCCGATTGTCGATGGAAAGCCCGGTTGGGTACCTCGTCTTCCAAAAACAGTTGATGCGGTTCTGATCCTTGACCACGCGAAACGTATTCGCGAGATCTGGCGCACGCGAATGATCGACCTTCCGAACAGAATAATGGCCCCTACAGAACATTTACTGCAACGCAGTCATGATCAGCCCTACCTGATCCAGGATAATGAAAAGCTGTATCTGACCACCAACACAGAGGTACAAAATAGCACTGGACAACCATTTGCCTACATCATGTATGTTTCTCAGATAGATAGCCTGTTCATGCTGAAAATTCGTGGATTTTTAAATCACGGTGACAGCATTACATCTTTTATTTCAGGCATCTCTGCTAAAGTGCTGGTCAGCAACGATCCGGTTCGCATACCGGAGAGCACCCCCTTGGAAGCTCTGGAAGCGGACTATCTGATTATCGGCAAGTCGTTTCTTGATTACGGTAATTCCGAGCTGAAAGCAGGATTGGCCACCCTGATGCCCAAGACAAGCTTTTCGCGCCTGATTGAGCCGGTGACAAAAATTGGTCGACAGCAACGAGCCCTGACAGCGGCCATTATCTCTGCTGCCTTTGTATTATTGATGTTGGCGCTGGTCAGGGCAATTCGCGGATTATCGGAACGGGTAAACGGTTTCACAGAGCGATATTTTGATACACTACCTCAGCAATCCGGAAAAAGGGATGAAATCGCCCGGTTGAACAGTAATTTTGAGCGTTTGACACAGGAGGTTCTGGGTTCCCGTAAAGCATTGCAAAATGAGGCAATCAGGCTTGGACTGGAGATTGATGAGCATAAAAAAACGGAACAGAAGCTGCTCCGTGAAAAAGCTATTTCTGAAACAGCCAATCGCTCCAAATCTGATTTTATGTCAAATATGAGCCATGAGTTGCGAACGCCCCTGAACGCCATTATCGGCTTTTCGGACGCCATGCGTCAGGAAATCTTTGGCCCCATTTCCCCGGAAAAATATAAGAGCTATCCAAATGACATTCACGAATCCGGAATGCACTTGATGGACCTGATCAACGATGTTCTGGATATTGCCAAGATCGAAGCCGGAAAATTGGAACTTTATGAAGAAGAAGTGTCAATCACACGGATTATGGAATCCGTTCGCCGAATGATATGCGGCAAGGCAGATGAAAAGAAGGTGGACCTGGCGGTAAAGGTTGAAGGGGGGCTTCCCCCGCTGCGCGCCGACGAACGCAAGCTCAAACAAATCTTACTGAACATTACATCAAATGCGGTTAAATTCACACCTTCCGGCGGTACTGTCTATTTGAGCGCCGGCAGAAAAAAAGATGGTAATCTGGAGCTGATTGTTAAGGATACCGGCATTGGTATCTCAAAAGAGGACATCGCCCGGGTTTTCCAGCCTTTTTTTCAGGTTGATAGCAAAATTACCCGGGCCTATGAGGGCACCGGCCTGGGACTGGCGATTACAGAAGGCCTGGTGGAAGTTCATGGTGGCTCAATGACCATTGACAGTAAAGAAGGAGAAGGAACAAGCGTCATCATTACCCTTCCAGCAGAACGCCAGGTCGTTGGTAGCCCGCAGGACAAAATTTCAATTAAACGACAAGAGGGTTAATGGGTGTATTATTATGATTAATTCGGGGCGATACGTTTGCTTTTGGTAATTGAAGTATTGCGATTTTGAAACACGAAATGCACCCAGTTTGGCTGAGCAAAATGTTCGACATTGTCGTCGAGGGTCATTGTCTTAAGTGCAATCTTCCCCAGAAGAAAAAGTATGATTTAAATTATGAAAACCCGCTGATGTGTGATTGTCGTTGCGATGCCGTTGAAGAAGCCCTTGAGCGCGCCCAGGCCATTTCCGATGCCATAGACGCCCGCAAGGCAAACAACATTTAAGTTATCGTTTCAGTTTATAAAGCCAGCAGCTTAACGCAGCCTCGCCTCAATTGCGTCCCAGACCTGTGCTTCCAGTTTTACCCCGTCAAACCGATTGATTTCCTGAATGCCGGTCGGCGAGGTGACGTTTATTTCCGTCAGATAATTACCGATGACATCAATGCCGGTGAAAATCAGGCCGCGACGTTTCAGCTCCGGACCGATTGTTTCGCAAATTTCGAATTCACGATTGGTCAGTGAAGATTTCAGCGGCGTGCCGCCAGCATGCATGTTGGCCCGTACGTCACCATCTTCCGGCACCCGGTTAATCGCTCCCGCGGCCTCGCCGTCAATCAGGATGATGCGCTTGTCGCCAGCGCGAACATCGGGCAGATAGGCCTGCACCATCACAGGCTCGCGGGAAATAGCCGCGAACATCTCAAGCAGGGCATTCAGATTATCATCGCCCGGCGGCACATGAAAAACACCGGCCCCACCGTTGCCGTAAAGCGGCTTGATGATGATGTCCTTGTATTCACTGCGGAACGCCTTGATGGTTTGCACATCGCGTGTGATCAAAGTCGGCGGCATCAAATCCGGGAACAGTGTGGCGAACAGTTTTTCCGGTGCATTGCGAACAGACGCCGGATCATTGACCACCAATGTGTCAGGATGGATGTGTTCCAGCAGATGAGTGGCCGTGATGTAAGCCATATCAAAAGGCGGGTCCTGGCGCATCAGCACGACATCGACCTCATTCAGATCGATGACTTCGGGGTCACCCAGGGTGAAATGATTGCCAGTTTCCCGACGCAAGGTGAGCGCCCGGGCCCTTGCGCTGACCAACCCGCCCATGAAGGAAAGATCCTGCGGCTGGTAATGATAGACCCGGTAGCCGCGCGCCTGGGCTTCCATTGCCAATACAAATGAGCTGTCGGCATTGATGTTGATGCTTTCAATGGGGTCCATCTGAATGGCGAGGGTCTTGGAATTGGTCATGATGGATGGGCTTTCCTATTTCAGGCGGGTACGCAGTTCTTGCAGAAGGATTGAGGTGCGATATCGTGAGGCATCGGCGTCGGCATTTTTCAGATATTCTTCAAGCGCCGTCACCGCTTCCCTGACCCGGTCCAGGCGGGCATTCAGGATTCCCGCCTCGCGCCACAGGGCCGGTTCGCCGGGTGCAAGCAACAGCAGGGTTTCGACCACATCCAGAGCCTCGTCCAGATTTT
>JADHSW010000096.1 GCA_016776705.1 Rhodospirillales bacterium | reverse complement strand
GCCTTTGCATGCAACACGCCAACGATATTATCGGGCTGTCCCCGCCACAAGGGAATGCGGGTGAAGGGACTGGCCAGAACTTCTTCGACCATCCTGCCTGCGGGTAGGTCGGCGTCAATCATGGCGACATCCTTGCGATGAACCATGATTTCACTGACCTGCACTTCGGCCAGATCCAGAACACTTCGAAGCATGGCCTGTTCATGTTCAACCGCGCGGTCTTCATCGGCATGCAATGCGATCGCCCCGCGCAGTTCTTCAGACGAAGAAACAAAGGAATCATCCGCATGGGCAACGCCGAACACCTTCAGGACCCCGCGGACGAGAAAGTTAATCGTGTGGGTGACGGGGGACAGGATCAAGACCAGGACGTTGACCGTTGGAACGATTGCCAGCGACATACGGTTGGCATTTCTGATGGCGTAGGTTTTTGGCAGAATTTCTGCAAAAATCAGAACCAGAAGCGTCATTGTCACGGTCGCGTAAACGACGCCCGTCTCACCGAACATTGTGATCAGGAGGCTGGTCGCCAGGGCCGAAGCCAGAATGTTGACCAGATTGTTTCCCAGCAGGATGGCCCCGATCAGGCGTTCGCGATGTTCATTTAATCGATTGATTGATTTAGCTCGCCGGTTGCCACTGTTTTCCAGTTGATGCATGAGCGGACGGGACGCCGCCGTTAATGCGGTCTCGGAGCCTGAAAAGAAGGCGGACAGCAAAAGTAAAATAAAAATGGCGCTAAGAGTAATCAACATGACTGCATCTCAGTTGTTGAAAGTTAAAGGGAATCGCTTAAGAAAGTGTGTAGTTCAGCAGGGGCAACATCGCGGGAAATGAAGGCGTCGCCAATAGCGCGGGCCAATACAAAGACGAGGGTCCCGCCTTCGGCTTTCTTGTCCAGCCCCATGTGGGCGACAAGGCGTTCCGGCGTCCATGTCGGTGTCGCCAGTTCTTTCAGATCGGTCGCAAGGCCAATGCCTTCAAGGTGACTGCGGACTCTGGCCGCATCTTTTTCAGGGCATAGTCCCATACGAACGGACAGATCGAACGCCATCACCATGCCAATGGATACTGCCTCGCCATGTAACAGTGTGTCACCGTAACCGGTTTCGGCTTCCAGTGCATGGCCGAAGGTGTGGCCAAGGTTCAGTAGGGCGCGGACACCCGATTCCCTTTCGTCCTTGGCGACGATGGCGGCTTTGCTGGCGCAACTTGTCAGAACGGCATGGCGTTGCAAGTCTTTGTCGCCCTTCAGCAGGGCGGCGGCATTGCCTTCCAGCCAGGAAAAGAATTGTGGATCATTGATCAGGCCGTACTTAACAATTTCGCCGTAACCGGCGAGCAGCTGCCTGCGCGGCAGGGTGTCCAGGGTTTGCAGGTCGGCCAGAACCAGACGCGGCTGGTGGAAAGCGCCAATCAGGTTTTTGCCGTATGCAGAATTGATCCCTGTCTTGCCACCGACGGAACTGTCGACCTGGGAAAGAACGGTGGTGGGGATCTGGATAAATTCGATACCGCGCATGGTAATGGCGGCTGCGAAACCGGCGAGATCGCCAATAACGCCGCCCCCCAGGGCAATCAACATGGTTTTTCGATCAACGCCCGATTTTAACAACAGGTCCGTCAGGCCCTGCAATTGCTCGAAGCTTTTGCTTGCCTCGCCAGCGGGCAGGGTGATTGCGCTGCATTGGATGCCGACCGCGCCTAAAGCGTTTTGAAGTGTTTCCAGATAAAGCGGGGCGACGTTGCTGTCGCTGACAACGATCGCCCTGTCGCCCTTCATCAGCGGCGCGATGAATTCACCGGCGCGGGCCAGCAAGTGGTCGCCAACCAAAATGTCATAGGAACGCGCGCCCAAATCCAGGCGCAGAAGATTTTCGGTGGCAGGCGGACTGGAAGATGGATCATTCATTGTTCAACTCATTGGCAATAAAGTTCTCAAGCGCTTTTTCCGTTTCATCGACGGTGTCCTCAATGGGGACCTCCTGGGATTCGACGACGATATCGGCTTCAGCATACACCGGGTAGCGCTCCTCTATCAGCCCCTGCAGAATCAGTTTCGGGTCGCCATTTTCAAGCAGGGGGCGACCGCTCCTCCTGCCGGTTCGTTCGACCAGAATATTCAGGTCCGCCCTGAGCCAGATAGAGATGCCCTGATCGGCGATGGCCTGTCGGATTTCTGCATTCATAAAAGCACCGCCACCGGTCGAGATTATCGTGCCTTTGTCTTCCAGAAGGCGGAAAATGACCCGTTTTTCAACGTCGCGAAATGCTTCTTCACCGTATAATTCAAAAATGTCCGAAATGGAACAGCCAGCGGCTTCGACGATTTCATCGTCCGCATCGACGAAGGGTAAATCCAGCCTGGTGGCGAGTTCACGGCCGATTCGGCTTTTCCCAGCCCCCATCAACCCGATCATCACGACGGGTTTAAGGTTCTTCAGGTCAACTTGTTGTGCGGGGAAGTCCGCCATTGCCGGTGTTCCGATTGCCTTTTTAAAGGGTTATAGTGCGTATTGAACGTGTAAATTCAAGAAGATAGAGTAATCGCATCTCACGTAACGGAAGATAAATTGCGGAATTTTCTGGAATCGATCAAATTATCAGCCCTCAAATGTCTTCATTTGATGGCTGAATAATCTAAACTGCCGAAATGTTGCCACAGTCGGAAGTTATCATAATATCCGACGACATAAAGATACTTGAAAGTTTTGATAGCTAGAATTTAGCCCTTTTCCAATTGACGTATGCATTACACTGGCTACAAGGATCGATATGAGAAATATTTCCAGATTAGTCCTGGTCGTGGTTGTCGCGATCATTGTCGGGGGATCTGCTTTCCTCGCAACTTGGGATATTCCCGCCCCTATGACCACAATCGAAAAAGTCCTGCCCGATGACCGTTTCCCCCGTTAGATCCTCCCTCATTCTCAAGCGTGTTCTGGTCCTTGCCCTGGTGTTTGCCGCCGCCACGTCTTTTGTCGCGCTTCAGCGGGCAAATGCTCAGAGCGTCCCGGTCCGCCTGGCCCCGCCGCCACAGAAATTGCAACCGCCAGGCCAAAGCCCCGCACCCGAAGGGCAACCCGCAGCGTTGCCAGCCTTACCGGCCCCGCAATTGCCCGCCGTATCCACGGCTACCGGCAGTGTGGGGACAGCTATTGAAATTGATACCCTGCAAACCATCAATCCCGATACCGCCGGGGTGCTAAACGAGCAGGAAGGGGGCTTCGGTGTTGATATGTGGGCCGGGACGTCGCGGCGCATGATGGAAACCCTGATGGGGCGCCTGCCGGTAAACATTCGCTCGGAAACCATGCGTGATTTGATGCGCCGCCTGCTTTTAAGTACGGCAACCCTGCCAAAGGGCATGGCCGGAGATGGCAGTTATATCGCCCGCCGCGTCGGACTTCTGGCTGCCATGGGCGATACCCTGAGCGTCAGCCGTTTGCTTGACGCCACACCCGGACGCTCCAACATTGACAAACTAATGCGTTATGAAGCCGATATGCGTTTCCTGGCCAATGACAATGCGCGCGCCTGTTCTTTGGCTGCCGGGCAGATCGGCTATCAGGACAACGACTATTGGCAGAAGGCCTTTATCTTTTGTCAGGCCCTTGCCGGTGAACATGACAAGGCTGCGCTTGGCGTTTCCATGTTGCAGGAAACCGGCAATCAGGATGATGCGTTTTATACCCTTGTTGAAGCCCTTCGCGGCAACCCCATGGCGATAAGGCAGCTTCCTGATGCGACCCCCATGCACTTGTCCATGGCGCGGGTGACAAAAACACAGTTGCCAAACGATGTAGTCTCCTCGACGCGGCCCGCTGTTCTCAGAACCATCGCCATCAGCCCCAATGCGTCTGTCGAAATTCGCCTAGAAGCGGCTGAACGCGCCGAAATGGCTGGAGCCCTGGATGTAGATACCCTGCGTCAGCTCTACACCAGTGTTTCCTTTACCGAAGAGGACCTCGCCAACCCGCTGTCCAAGGCGGAAGCAGAAAGCGGTCCTTTGAGCAGGGCCTTGCTGTACCGCACTTCACTGATCCAGACTCTGCCCATCGCCCAGGCCGAAGCCACGGCCAAGGCATTGTCACTGGGTCGCGAAGGGGGGCGTTATACCTCCATCGTTCGGGTTTTCATGCCCGTCTTGAAGCGTATTCCACCGTCGGCAGAATTGATCTGGTTCGCCCCCGAAGCCATTCGCGCCTTCCTGATTGGCGGTGAAGACGATGCGGCTGCCCCCTGGTTCAATCTTTTAAATGCCGGCGCGCAGCATAACGAAGAAGCGGCGATGGCCCTGAAGGCCCTGCTGCCACTGGCGCGCCTTGCCGGATCGGCCGAAACCCACGAATGGGGATCGGTGCAACTGGCCAACTGGTGGAACCAGTTGAAGGAAGATCAGGGCGAGAACGCCCGAGACAAGGCTGCCCTGCTGTATACCCTGTTTGACGGGCTGGGTGAGAACGTTCCACGCGATGCCTGGGACGCCCTGCTGGATGGTCCGCAGCGGATCACCATGGCAATGCCCAACCCGGCTCTGTGGCGTTCCCTTGAAGAAGCGACCAGGGCTGCGAAAATGGCCCGGGAGTCGTCTTCTGAAACTGTCCTGCCGGTCGCGGAGGAAGCGGTTCAACCGCTTCCGGCGTCAACTCAGACATCCGTCGTTTCTGCCGTTCAGATGGCGGCTCCGGAAATGACCCAGCCTGCACCGCCACGTACCCGTGTCGGGGAAATCATCCTGCTTTCACTGATTGCCCTTGGTGAAGGCGGCCCCGGTCAGGCAGAACCGATTGTCCTGAGCCAGATCATGGAAAGTCTTGGTGTTATCGGCCTCGATAAGGAAGTCCGTTCCCTCGCCCTTGAAGCGGCAGTGGCGGCGGGCCTGTAAAGCGGTGGCAAAGGCCCCGCCGTCACGCCACATTGAAAACTTTCTTGAGATGCTGACGGTCGAGCGGGGCGCTGCCGGGAACACAATTGAATCCTATCGACGCGATTTGATAGACTTTGCCGCCTTTTCCATCGCCCGAAAGCACCAGCCCGAAAACGCCGACGCGGCTATTATTCGTGGCTACCTGAAAAAGCTGTCCGGCGCAGGGATGGCGTCTTCGACCAGCGCCCGGCGGTTGTCGGCGCTCAGACAATTTTTCCGTTTCCTGCACGCCGAAGGGGTTCGTGAAGACGATCCTTCCAGCGCCATTGACAGTCCGCGTCAGGGCCGGTCCCTGCCCAGGTATTTAAGCGAAACAGAGGTCGAACAATTGCTGGCAGCGGCGGAAAGTTGGCAGGGAAGCGAAGGTCTGCGCCTGATGGCGATGTTGGAGTTGCTTTATGCGACGGGCCTTCGGGTTTCCGAACTTGTCGGCCTGCCGTTGTCCGCGCTCAGCCGGGACGGCCGGGTGCTGATCGTCAGGGGCAAGGGCGGCAAGGAGCGAATGGTGCCTTTAAGTGAACCGGCCAGTGACGCTATTGATGCCTATAAAGAGGTGCGCGAAAACTTCCTGCCCAAAGACGGCAGGAAAGCGGGAAACCGTTTTTTATTTCCGTCACGGGCCAGGCAAGGTTATCTGACGCGAGCCCGCTTCGGCCAGTTGATGAAGGAACTTGCCATCGGCGCCGGTATTGAACCCAGAAGGGTGTCGCCGCACGTACTGCGCCATTCATTCGCCAGTCACCTGCTGGCCCACGGGGCCGACCTGCGTTCCCTGCAACAAATGCTGGGGCATTCTGATATCGCGACGACGCAGATCTATACCCATGTACTGGAAGAACGCCTGCGCCAGCTTCTGGATGAAGCTCATCCATTGGCGAAGAAGTAGAATGAGCCGGAGGTATGCTTTTTAGATGACCGTGGAACTTGCTTTCAAAGCTTTCGGAAAAGGGCCACCCCTGATCATCCTGCACGGGCTGCTTGGCTCCAAGAACAACTGGTCGGGCATCGCCAAGGCGCTGTCAGGCCAATTCCACGTCTTTTGCCTTGATATCAGGAACCATGGTGAAAGCCCTTGGGTGGACGGCATGGATTATGCCCTGCTCGCAGGTGACGTTCATGACTTTGTGAAGCATCACGCCCTGCACAGGGCAACGGTGATTGGTCATTCCATGGGGGGAAAAACCGCCATGGCATTGTCGTTGTTGCACCCGCAATCGGTAGCTTCACTCATCGTTGTCGATATTGCCCCGGTGGCGAGCGAGGGCGTGGATGTCCGGGAGTATGTTAACCTTCTTGCCGAGATGCCCCTGGCGTCATTCACCACGCGGGCCGAGGTCGAGAACCATCTTGGCGAGGCAGTTTCCGATTCCGCCGTGTGCGCCTTCCTGATGCAAAATCTGATCAGGGATGGGGAGAAACTGAAATGGAGAATCAATCTGGCGGCCATCGCCGATGGCATGGATGACATCACCGGGTTCATCGATGTGGGGCATGGTCAAAGATTTTCAGGACCGACATTGTTTGTTGCCGGCGGAAATTCTGACTATGTCCAGCCGCACCATCACGCGGTGGTCAGGGGATTGTTTCCAAAGGCGCGTATTGAGTTTGTTCCGGGGGCCGGACACTGGCTGCACGCCGAGAAACCGGGACCGTTCCTTGAGCTGTTAAAGACGTTTCTGGCGTGAACTAGCCCAACACCCGTTTCATCAACCAGTTAGCGTTTCTGAGCAACCGGGCGTCGTCATTACGCGGGCCGATAACCTGAACCCCCAGCGGAAGCCCGTTCGGGCCTTCCATCATTGGCAAGGTGATTGCCGGGGTGCCGCAATAAGTGGCTAGGGAATTGAAAACCGGACTGCCGGTGGACTCCAGCCCTTCCGGTGCTTCGCCGGTGGTTGCCGGTGTAATGATGATGTCAAAATGATCGAAAACCATATCCAGGCCGGAATTCAGCAGGTCCTGTCCGTCTATGGCGGTATTGTAATCCACGGCGCTGACTTTCTGACCAAATTCAATCATCCCGCACAGGGTGTCGCTCAACTGGTCTTTTCCGTTTTCATAATAACTGGCGTAATTCTTTGCCAGATCCGCATACATGATGTTCCTGTGCATATCGATCAGGTGATCAAAGGGCTCAGACAGGGGCAGATCATTGCAATCGTCGCCCAGGGCTTCAACCAGTTCTTCAAAGGCTTCCTGTGTCGTTTCGTCGGCCTGGTCCCAGACGGCGGTCCTGGCAAAGGCGATGACGGGGGGCATCGGCGGCTCAGTTGCAAGGACGTCGCACAAGGCCGGACGGGCGCGCGCGCGGGTATACCTGTCGCCGGGGTCAGACGCTATCAGCGCTTCGCTCAGCAAGGCGATGTCTTCAAGGCAGCGAGCGAAAGTGCCAATGGTATCCAGCGGCGATGATGCTGACAGGACCCCGGTTCTCGGGATGAGACCGTGGGTCGGCTTGAATCCGTAAATTCCGCAATAGGACGCAGGACGAAGGATTGACCCGTTGGTTTGGGTGCCGATGGCCAGCGGCACCATATAGGCCGCTACGGCAGCGCAGGAGCCACTGGACGACCCGCCGGGTGTATGGGCAGGGTTATGCGGATTTCTGGTTTTTCCGGGGGCAAAAACAGCAAGTTCGGTGGTCACGGTCTTGCCCATGATCACCGCGCCGGCTTCCTTCAGCAGGGTGACAACCCGGCTGTCTTCACGGGGTTGGCGACCCTGATCCAGCACAGTGCCGTTTTCGGTTGGCAGGGACCGGGTGTTGATAATGTCTTTGATTCCGACAGGTACACCATGCAGTGGGCCAATCGGGCCGCCAGCCTGACGCCGGGCGTCCAGGGTGCGCGCCTGTTCCAGTGCGTATTCCGGTTTCAAATGCGCCCAGGCCTGGATTTCACCATCAATCTGTTCGATTCGATCCAGACAGGCTTGCACCAGCTTTTCAGAGGTAATTTCACCGTCACGAATTTTTTGTGCGGCCTGGGTGGCAGTTAGTTCAATCAAGGACATGTGATAAAGGCAGCCTTATTTTTTGCGCAGACAGGAATCCCAGAAGTCATAGAAGATCATTGGCAGGATACACAGACAGATCACCCAGAACGGAAGGCCACCCCAAAATCCGGCGGCGCCGGAACTAATGCTTTCGGCAAGCCCGAGAACAAAGACAGTGACCAGTATGGAGCCGACAAATCCGGATATTTTATTTACGAGTTCAGCAGACATAATGTTCTAACTCCTCAAATCCGTAATCAAGGGATGTATTTACCAAACAGGACATCAGGCAGCCACAAGGCGATTCCCGGGAACTGATACATCAGGACCATGACGCCAATGACGATGGCGAGGTAAGGCATGATGCCTCTGAAAATATCCATCAATTCGATGACGTTCCCCAGCACCCCTTTTAGATAATAGGCCGACATGGCCATGGGCGGGGTCAGGAATGACGTTTGCAGGTTCAGCGCCACCAGCATGGCGAAGAAATAGGGGTTAATGCCAAACGTATCCAGCATGGGCAGGAAGATGGGCACGAAGATGATCAGGATTTCCGACCATTCCAGGGGCCATCCCAAAAGGAAAATAATAACCTGCACCAGAACCAGGAACTGCCATGGCGCAAGATTAAATCCAAGAATGAAATGTTCGATGATTTCATGTCCGCCCAGGTACGAAAAGACGGACGCAAAGGTCCATGAGCCGACAAACAGCCAGCACACCATCGCTGTTGCCTTGGCCGTAAGATAGACGGAATCCTTAAGCATGAGCCAATTTAGCGAGCGGTACATGCCCGCCAGCACAAGCCCGCCCAATGCGCCCATGGCGGCGGCTTCGGCCGGGGTCGCAAGGCCGCCAAGAATGGAGCCCAGCACCAGCAGGATCAGCGCCGTCAAGGGAACGAAGGAGGTCAATAACTGCCAGTACACAACACGTCTGGGGGGGATGTCTTCCTCGCGCGGTTTGGGCGCGATTGACGGATTAATCATGACCCGGAAAATAACGTAAATAATGTACGACCCCGCCAACAGGAAACCCGGCAACACGGCAGCCGCGTAAAGGCGCAAGGGGGAAAGCTCGGCGATGGCTGCATAAACGATCAGCATGATCGACGGCGGAATCAGGATACCAAGGGTGCCACCGGCGCAGATAACGCCCGATGCGAAACTCTTTTCGTAGTTCGCCTTTGCCATGGCCGGATAGGCTAACAGGCCCATCAGGGTGACAACCGCGCCAACGATGCCGCTTGCTGTTGAAAATACGGCACAGGTAATCAGGGCGGCGATGGCCATGGAACCCGGCAGGTTACGCGCTGCCATTTGCAGTGCGTAGAACAGTTTGTTGACGATATTTGCGCGTTCAACCACATATCCCATGAAAAGGAACAGCGGGATCGCAACCAGGGTGTCGTTTTCCATTACCGAATAGGTGTTCTGGTTCAACAGATAGAAAATGTTGTTGCTGAAGATATCGGAGAAGGTTTCGATGCTGCCAGGCTGGTAATAGGCGTAATAGCCAAAGCCCACACCCATGGCGAGCAGGGTGAAGGCGACGGGAAAACCGAACAACACCATCACGATGAATATGGACAGCATCAAAATTGCTACTTCGGGGTTCGTCATCGGGCCGGGTGCTCCGTCTTGATAGATAATTTTATCATGGAATGGGTCATTTGACGTTTAGCTCAGCAGCCTGATCCGTCAACATATCTTCAGTTTCCCGCGAATCTTCCAGTCGCGGCAGCCATTCATTGTTTTTTATCGCCAAATAGCAGCGCATGCATTCGGCTATACCCTGGACGATGAACAGGGCGCCAGCCAGGGGGATCAGGGTTTTAAAGAAATAAATCTGAATACGGGCCGGGCTGTTCCAGCTGACTTCCTGGTAACGCCAGGAATCCGACGCAATTTCCCAGCCGTACCAGAACAGGGCCGCCATTCCGGGGAAAAAGAAAACGACGTATAAAAGGAAATCCAGACGGGCCTGCCAGCGCGGTTGCAAAAAGCGGTAAATCACGTCGGCTCGTACATGGGTGTCCTGGGCCAGCGCATAAGGTCCGGCCATCAGGAATAGCGCTCCGTACATTTGCACCATCATGTCGAAGGCCCAAACCGTGGGGGCGTTCATCGCGTACCGTACAAAAACTTCATAGGAAACTGAAAGGGTCAATATCAGAATGCACCAGCCAAAGGCTCGTCCAATCCAGATATTAAAGCTTTCGATTGCATGAATAAACGATATCACGGTCAGGTCTCCCACCTTTATAGCCTAATCGGCAAAATCAAACATACGAGGTGCATATGTTGGGTTTTATCCATTAGGACAGATATAAGAGGGACAGCCATTTGGCTGTCCCTCCAGAACTGTTCTATCTTGCTACATTGATTTGCAAGAAGAATATACTCAGATCAACCGAAGTAGTGCTTGTAAGCCAGCTCATAGTTCGGTGAGTTCAGGTGTAGATAGTTCATCACTTTCTTGGCGTACATTTTCTGCGATTCAACGACCTTGGCGAAGAACGGGTCTTCTTGCGCGATCCGGTTGACAACGATATCCCATGCCTTCAACTGCTCGGCCATGACGGAATCCGGTGTCTTGTAGACGTTGACTCCGTGATCCTTTTGCAAGCTGATCAGATCATCGGCATAACGCAGGGTATTGTTCCAGTAGAAGTTCGAGTTCTCGGCTTCCGAAGCGTAGCGCAGAATGTTTTGCAGTTCGGTCGGAAGGGAGTTGTACTTCTTCTTGTTGAAGGTGATTTCAAAGCATTCCTGGGACTGATGATAGCTGGCCAGGTGATAGTGCTTGGAAACGTCCTGCATGCCGAAATCTTTATCCGATGTCGGATTGTTGAATTCAGCAGCATCGATCAGGCCGCTCTTCA
>JADHSW010000095.1 GCA_016776705.1 Rhodospirillales bacterium | reverse complement strand
CCAACGGCAGCCCCAATCCCATTCCTTCAAAGCGTCGAGACAGTTTTCCGTCACCTTGCCTCAAGGGGTCAAGAGAGGAACGGATCGTTTTTTCATCCATACCCATGCCATTGTCAATCACACAGAAACGAACTCCTTCACCTGAGCGTTCCGCCTTCAGTTTAATTTTCACACCTTCGCTGGAAAATTTTATGGCGTTTTCAAACAGGCAAGCCAAGGCATCGCTCAACATTTTAAAATCGGTACAAAGGGCCATGTTTTCGTCATCCAGTTCAACGACAATGGTTCCGTTTTTTGTGGCGACTTCAGCATTGAATCTTGTCGCAAGGTTCCGAAAAAGATCCCCGGCCAGAAACTGGTGTTTTTCAAGTTTGATGCTGCCCGATTGCGCCTTTGCGATGTTAAGGATTTTAGTGATGTGATTGTGCAACCTGTTCGCTGAACTTGTTATGTGCCCGGTCAGCTCAGATTTTTTTACATCACCCTCAGCATCAAGCATTTGCTGTAGCAATTCGGCAAATCCAATTATTGCGTTCAGCGGTGTGTTTAATTCATGGCTGATCAGGCCAAGGAATTCATCCTTCAATTGACTGACGCCAAGCAATTCCCTGTTTTTATCGATTAGCTCATCGTTACGCTTGGACAATTCCTTTGCCAGTGCCGCTGCCTCGCTGGCGCTGGATTCTGCTTCAAGGGTGAGCCGCAATTTAAGCTCCCGATCCTTATCACGCAAAAAGGCAGCTTCCTGGGAGCGCCTAACCGAATGCAAGAGCTGTTCAGAATTCAGCGGCTTTGTCAGAAAATCATCCGCCCCAAGATTCAGGGCTTCAATCGCTTCCGCCACCCCGGCATGCCCCGTCACCAGGATAATATGCAGATCACGATCTGCATCTTCTCCCTGTAACAATTTTCGGGAAAGTTCCAGACCACTCATACTGGGCATACGAATATCGGAAATGATGATGCCAATATCAGGGTCTTCCCCGACCATTCTTATCACCTGTTCAGGATCGCTGACCCCCACACACGGCATGCCTTCATCAGTCAGTAAATCAAGTATTTCATCGACAATGTCGGACTCATCATCGACGACCAGTATTTTCAATGGCGGGTATTCGGCTACTTGCATATGAATGATTTTCCATACTTTTTTGTCTTTTCTGAACGTAGTGAGCCCCTGTCAGGTCCAGCATATTACAAATTTCGTATATTGTGCTACGTGAAATAGAGGAAAAAATTAACCCAGACACTGGCTGTACCCGCCCCAAAACGTTTAAAACATGGCCTAATCGACTTGACAAACTGACGCCAAAGATGTGGTGTGCGCCCGGAAACTTGACGCGCCGGATATCCTGCAGCGTCGCGCGACCCGCCGAGGGTCTTTTTGATGAATGGCATACTTGAAACACCATGAACGCTTATCGAACACACACATGCGGACAATTGCGCAAAGAACAAATTGGCGATGAAGTCAGCCTTTCTGGCTGGGTTCACAGAAAACGGGACCACGGCAATCTTTTGTTCCTCGACCTGCGCGATCATTACGGCATTACACAATGTGTGCTGGAGTCCGATTCCAGCGTGTTTCCCATCCTGGATAAAGTTCGTCAGGAAAGCGTCGTTTCGGTTACCGGCAAAGTCACGGAACGTACCGCCGACACGGTAAATTCGTCGCTGCCGACGGGGGGCGTTGAAGTTTATATCAGTAAATTCAAGGTGTTGTCTGAAGCCGACGAGCTACCCATGCCTGTCTTTGGCGAGCAGGAATACCCGGAAGACATCCGTCTGCGGTATCGCTTTCTGGACCTTCGTCGCACGACCCTGCACAACAATATGATGCTGCGCTCCAAAGTTATGTCATCGGTTCGCAAAAGCATGGAAAAACTGGGCTTCTTTGAGCACCAGACGCCGATCCTGACCTCGTCATCACCGGAAGGAGCGCGCGATTTTCTGGTTCCCAGCCGCCTGAATCCCGGTCACTTTTATGCGCTTCCGCAAGCCCCGCAGATTTTCAAGCAGTTGATCATGGTCGCCGGATTCGATCGTTATTTCCAGATCGCGCCGTGTTTCCGCGATGAAGACCC
Source organism: Rhodospirillales bacterium (assembly GCA_016776705.1). GTDB lineage: Bacteria > Pseudomonadota > Alphaproteobacteria > Rhodospirillales > JABHCV01 > JACNJU01. The sequence continues at coordinate 8,734 of JADHSW010000095.1, read as the reverse complement.
CCGTGCCGATCGCAGTCCGGGCGAGTTCTATCAGTTGGATGTTGAAATGTCGTTTGTGGAGCAAGATGACATCCTGAACGCTATTGAGCCGGTCAGCCATGACCTGTTCGCCGACAATTCCGACAAATCTGTAACACCGATGCCGTTCCCGCGCCTGACCTTTGCCGAAACCATGTTGAAATACGGCACCGACAAGCCCGACCTTCGTATCGACATCGAAATTTCCGAAGTCGGCGAGGTTTTCGCAGGCTCCGACTTCCAGGTCTTTTCCTCGGTTGTTGAAAAGGGCGGTGCGGTTCGTGCCATTCCCGCCCCGGGCGCATCCTCCCGCCCACGCAGTTTCTTCGACAAAATGAACAGTTGGGCCCAAGACGAAGGCGCACCTGGACTCGGTTGGATTTCTTTCGCCGATGGTGAAGCCAAAGGCCCGATCGCAAAGCGTCTGGACGAAGATCGCCTGGCCAAACTGAAAGAACTGGCGGGACTAAAAGACGGCGACGGCGTCTTTTTCGCCAGTGGTCCTGCGAACGAAGCCGCCGCGCTGGCAGGTAAAGCCCGTGTGCACATTGGCGAACAACTGGAAATGGTTGACGAAAGCCGGTTTGAACTGGTGTGGATCATCGACTACCCCATGTACGAATGGGACGACAAGGAAGACAAGCTCGATTTCTCACACAATCCGTTCTCCATGCCGCAGGGTGGCCTGAAAGCTCTCGATAACGAAGACAAGCTGGATATCCTGGGGTACCAGTACGATCTGGTCTGTAATGGCATCGAACTTGGCAGCGGCGCAATTCGAAATCACGAACCGGAAACCATGTTCAAGGCATTCGAGCTGGTCGGCTACCCCAAGGAAGAAGTGGAAAGTAAATTTGGCGGGCTGTTGCGCGCCTTCCACTTTGGCGCACCGCCTCACGGTGGCATTGCACTTGGCCTGGACCGCATTGTCATGTTGCTGCTGGGCGAGGCCAATATTCGCGAAGTCATCATGTTCCCGCTCAACCAGCAGGCCCAGGACCCGCTTCTTGGCGCGCCTTCTGAAATAGAGGATGCCCGCTACAAGGAATTGCATCTCAGCTTCAGGGCGCCAAAAACGGTCAAGACATAAGGTCGCATTGAGCATCCTTCTTGAGTGTCATCAGATATTGTTAATGCCTGCCCCGGATACTAAACTGGCAAAAACAAACAATAGGCCCTTGAAGGGACGTTCGAGAACGCAATGACATCCAGTTCCAATGACACCGTCCAAGGCGGCTTTGAGGATCCGACGCCCCGTATCGGCATCATCGGGGTCGGCGGTGCTGGCGGCAACGCCATCAACAATATGATCCAGGCTGAACTGGCCGGGGTGAATTTTCTCGCCGCCAATACAGACGCCCAGGCGTTGTCCGCGACACTGGCATCCCATGTTTTGCAATTGGGGGCGGGCACTACCTCAGGGTTAGGCTCTGGCGCGCAGGTCGCCATCGGGCGGGCGGCAGCAGAAGAATCATATGAAGACATTCAAAACTGGGTTTCCCAGTGTGACATGTTGTTCATTGCAGCAGGCATGGGCGGGGGCACAGGAACCGGGGCCGCCCCGGTTATTGCGGAAATCGCCCGAAATGAAGGGGCTCTCAGTGTCGGCGTCGTCACCCTGCCCTTTGATTTTGAAGGCCGTCAGCGCATGCGAACCGCGCTTGAAGGCCTTCAGGAACTGGAAAAGTACGTCGATACACTGATTGTTATCCCCAATCAGAACCTTTTTGCCGTCGCAAACGCCAACACGACTTTCGCCAATGCATTTATCCTGGCCGACGAAGTCCTGCATGACGCCATTCGGGGCATTACCGACCTGATTGTTCTTCCCGGATTGATCAATCTGGACTTTGCCGACGTCAGGGCCGTCATCACCAAGACTGGACGCGCCATGATGGGCAGCGGCGTGGCATCCGGCCCGACTCGCGCCATCGACGCCGCCGAAGCTGCCATCGCCAATCCCTTGCTCGACATCGTTTCAATCAAGGGAGCCCAGGGCCTGTTGATAAATGTAACCGGCGGATCCGACATGACCCTGTTCGAAGTCGACGAAGCGGCGAATCGGATTCGCACTGAAGTCGGTGGTGAATCACTGGTTATTTTCGGCAGCGCTTACGATTCCGCCCTGGAAAGCAACTTGCGGGTATCTGTCGTCGCCACCGGACTTCGCTCACCGACGGAACACTCCTTGCCAATAATCCAGCCTGAACCCGAAGCCGTACCTGAGCCAGAAGCAGTGCCGGGGCCAGAAGTTTCACCCACCTCACCGCCCCCAATCGAACCCGCTCTGGAAGCCGTCATGCAAGCCGTGATGGAACACGCCAGGGACGAACAAGAACAGGAGCCGAAGACAGTAGCGCAGAGCAACAGCCATCCAATCCCGTCCCCGACTGTACCGCTGCCACTGAGTCCCAGGCCAGATACGCCCCCAGTTGCGCAAACCCAGCCTTCCACCCCGCCGCCCTTGACGCCGGATGCCAGCCCCACCCTCAAAGCCGAGATTAAGGTTGAGCCTGAAGAGCCATTGAACGGTGAAAAAGCACCGGAAAAAGGAAAGTCCAGGTTTGGCTGGGCGGGAAATATCTTTCGTTCCTGAACAAAACCCCGTTCAGACCCGCTTTTAATCTTTCTCTAGATTTTCACTAAAGCGGCAGGTTTGCTTTGCGCGACTTCATCGTGCGTCAAGCCATTAAGTTCGTGCGGGAACACCAGCCACTCATCGACTTCATGAATATAGTAGTCCGGCGTGCATTCGACGACCCGTTTGCTGGGTTTGTAGTAAACAGTTGCGATGCGGATTGTTTGCGGCATGTTGCGCCGGGAGACACTTGCTATTCTATCAATAATCGCCTGGATACTTCTGCCAGAATCAAAAACGTCGTCAACGATCAACAATGAGTCCTCGGCATTAACATTTTCGATGATGTAATGCAGGCCATGAACCCGAACATCCTTATTTTGCTTTTCTATGCCTTCATAAGACGACGTGCGAATTGAAATGTGGTCGGAAGGATACCCGTGATAATGGAGAAGTTCCTGAACCGCAATGCCAACCGGCGTGCCGCCACGCCATACACCAACGATATAATTTGGATGAAAGCCCGACTCGATAATCCGGTGGCCGAGGGCGAAAGAATCCTCTAACAGCTGCTGAGCGGTAATAAATGTTTTTTCGACCATTTTCGATCCTTGAGCGCGAAGTGTCCCACTGTGATGCGCGCCAAAACTAGCACCGCAGTTAACATCCAAACAAGACGTCTCCATTTTTATTCGACCGTTTTCCATTCAGCCAAAAGCACCCGTTGCCCAAAGCGGCACTTTTCTGTTTAATCGCGGCCACACTTGACCGCATTTCAAAAGGCTTCCCCATATGGCGCTTCGCGACGACATCATCGCCCACAATGTCTCCTGGGCCGAGGTCCACCGGGATACCAAGCACCTGGTCCGTAAACTTATGGGCAAAGGTCCATGGGAAGGCATCGTCGCCCTGACGCGGGGCGGCCTGGTCCCGGCAGCTATTCTTGCCCGCGAGATGGAAATCCGTGTCGTTGATACGCTGTGTATTTCAACCTACGATGAACAGCTCAAAGGCACGATCAATGTATTGAAGATTCCCGAAAGGGCGGTCGCCGTTGAAGGGGAAGGCTGGTTGCTGGTCGATGATCTGGTCGATACGGGAACGACAGCGAAAAAGGCACGGGAGATTTTGCCCAAAAGCCATTTCGCCACAGTCTACGCCAAGCCGCTAGGCTTGCCGACTGTCGATACTTTTGTTTCCGAAGTCGCTCAGGACGTCTGGGTATTCTTCCCGTGGGATACGGAACCCCAATACATTGCACCGCTGGTCGGCAAAGACTGAAATAAAGTCCCGCCCCCGCATAAGATAAAACGAGGACGGGACCCTTTATTTTTACTGGGGCAATTTACCCTCGACCCCCTCGACGTACCAGTTCATGCCCAACAAGGTGCCGTCATCCAGGACTTTACCGGCTTCGGCGCGAACCTTGCCTTCCTGGTCCTTGATCGGTCCCTGGAAAGGGTGAAGCTTGCCGCTGGTAATGGCGGCCTGTGTTTCCGCCGCCAGCTTCGACACATCGGAAGGCATGTTGGTGAACGGCGCCATGGAAACCATGCCGTCCTTGAAGCCACCCCATACATCCTGGGATTTCCAGGTGCCGTCCAGCATCGCCCTGGCGCGGCTGACATAGTAGCTATCCCAGTTATCGATGATTGCCGTCAACTGCGCTTTCGGGGCGAAGTGAAGGTTGTCAGACGCCTGACCAAAACCATAAACTCCCCGGTTTTCGGCGACCTGAAGCGGTGCCGGAGAATCCGTGTGCTGGGTGATGATGTCCGCGCCTTGATCGATCAAGGCCTTGGCTGCATCGGCTTCCTTGCCCGGATCATACCAGGTACTGACCCAGACAACCTTGATGGTGATTTTCGGGTTGATTGAGCGAGCGCCCAGCAAGAAGGCGTTAATTCCGCGAACCACTTCAGGAATCGGGAACGAACCGACGTAGCCGACGACGTTGGATTTGGTCATTTTAGCGGCAATAACACCGGCGACATAACGGCCTTCGTAAAAGCGCCCGGAATAGGTAGAGAGGTTGTCTGAGCGTTTATACCCGGTTGCGTGTTCGAACTTGACTTTCGGGAAGCGTTTGGCGACCTTCAATGTCGGATTCATGAATCCGAACGACGTGGTGAAGATCAGGTTATGACCGCTGGATGCCAATTGCTGAATAACACGCTCAGCATCCGGGCCTTCCTTGACGCTTTCGATGAAGCTGGTCTTTACCCTGTCGCCCAACGCCTTTTCGATGGCCAGACGTCCAACATCATGACGGTATGACCAGCCATGGTCGCCAATGGGGCCAACATAAATAAAGCCGACTTTATTTTCTTCTGCGATGGCTCCAACTGATGTGCTTAGCGCAAACGCCGCCGCCACAACAGCCAGTGTAATCTTTCGGAACATTCAACAACCTCCAGGTTTGGTTAACGACAAAAATGCGGCAGAACCTTTCTGCCTTGGTTCGAAAAATTTCCTATTTCGCCGAATGAAACGGCTTGCCCAGACTGGCTGGTGCATTCTGCATAATTTTGATCTTGTCCCTAGAAATTAAAACCAGGACAAGGATAGTCGCAAGATACGGCAGCATCGACATCACCTGCGATGGTACTGCAAAGCCTGCTCCCTGGGCATGCAGTTGCAGGACCGTGATAAAACCAAATAGATACGCCCCCGCCAACAGTCTTCCCGGTCGCCAGGTCGAAAAAACAACCAGCGCCAGGGCAATCCATCCCCGCCCGGCGGTCATGTTTTCCGCCCACATTGGTGTGTAGCTAAGCGACAAATAAGCCCCGCCCAGTCCTGCCATTAATCCGCCGAACAAGGTAGCCAGATAACGCGTCAGTTTGACCGGCAAGCCAATGGCATGGGCAGACGCATGAGAAACGCCCACGGCGCGAAGAATCAAACCAGCGCGGGTGGCGTTCAAAAACCAGTAGACCGCGAAGACCATTGCGAAAGACAGATAGACCAGAACATCCTGATTAAACAGCAATGGTCCCAGCACCGGGATGGAAGACAGTACCGGAATATCCAGTTTTTGCAGGGGAGTGAGCGCTATTCCAACGAAGCCAGTGCCCGCAAGAGCGCTTAAACCGACCCCGAATATGGTCAAGGCCAGCCCGGTCGCCACCTGATTGGCCAACATTGTCAACGTTAGAAAGGCGAAGATCAGCGCCAGTCCAGCCCCTGCCAGTGCCCCGACCGCCATTCCCAGAACTGCGCTGCCGGTTTGCGTTGTAACGGCAAAAGCGGCCAGCGCGCCAATCACCATCATGCCTTCGACGCCCAGATTCAGAACCCCCGACTTTTCCGTCACCAGTTCACCCAGCGCGGCAAACAACAGGGGCGTCGATGCAGTGATGACGGTAAGGATAATGGGAGTCAATTGATCCAGTCCGTTCATGCCACCCCTCCCCGTTCGGCCCGGGTGGCCCCGATACGAAGGCGGTAGTTGGTCAGCACGTCACAAGCAAGAAGGAAAAACAGCAAGGCCCCCTGGAACAATCCCGTCACCGCCGCCGGGGTGCCGATTTCAATTTGCGCCATCTCGCCGCCCAGATACGTCAGCGCCAGAACAAGCCCCGACAGCAATACGCCGACAGGATGCAAGCGCCCCAGAAAGGCGACGATAATGGCGGTAAATCCGTATCCGGGAGAAATCGTCGGGATCAACTGGCCGATGGTTCCCGACACTTCGGAAAGCCCCGCCAGTCCGGCCAGTCCACCACTCAGAAGCAGGGAAAACCAGATAAGTTTATTCTCATTATATCCGGCAAATCGCGCCGCCGCGGGGGCAAGGCCAACAACCCTGAGCTGAAGGCCGATCACCGCCTTGGAGAGGATAATCCAGCCGCTGAAGACAACCAGCAGGGCGAAGACGCCTCCCAAATGGACCCGCGTTCCCGAAATCAGCGTGGGCAGGGTTCCTGCGTCGGGGAACAGACGGGTTTCAGGAAAGTTATATCCGCCGGGGTCTCGCCACGGCCCATGCACCAGATAGCTGAGAAACAGGACCGCCACATAGCTGAGCATCAGGCTGGTCAGGATTTCGTTGGCGTTAAAACGAGTGCGAAGTAAGGCCGGTATGGCGGCCCAGACCATGCCGCCGATAATTCCGGCGACGATCATGCCCGGCAGCAGAAATAAGCTGTCGCTGTCATGGAAATAAATCGCCAGGCCACCGCCGAAAATCGCGCCGATAGTCAATTGTCCTTCGGCACCGATGTTCCATACGTTAGCGCGAAATCCAATTGAAAGGCCGATGCCGATCAGCACCAGTGGCGTCGCCTTGACCAGCAATTCGCTAACGCCATGCAGGTTTGTCAAAGGCATAACAAAAAAGGTGTACAGCGCCACCAGCGGGTCCTTGCCCAGAATGGCGAAGACGATCGTGCCAAATATCAATGTCAGTACGACCGCCAACAAGGGCGACAGGTAAAGCATGGTTTGGGAATGTTGGCCGCGGTGTTCCAGTCTGATCATCTAGGAAGCTGCCCCCAGATCATGCAAGCCACCCATTAGTAGCCCGATTTCCTCGACGCTGACCTGCTCGGTCTTTCGAGCCTGGGACAGTTTGCCTTCTGATAAAACCGCAATCATACCGCACAAGGAAAATATTTCATCCAAGTCCTGGGAGATGACGACAATCGCTGCACCCTTGTCGGCCAATTCGATCAGGGAGCGATGGATCGCCTGCGCCGCCCCGGGGTCCACACCCCAGGTAGGTTGCGAGACGACAAGCACGCCAGGGTTCTGGAAAATTTCACGTCCAACAATAAATTTTTGCATATTGCCGCCGGAAAGCGAGCTTGCATCGGCATTGGCGCCGGTGGTGCGAACATCAAAATCATCGATAATCCGGCCGGCAAATTGCCGTGTCGCCCGGCTGTTGATCAAACCTTTGCCACTTAGCCCCAGCGACTTTTTGGCCGTCAAGAACCCATTTTCAAATAAGGCCAGTTCCGGCACCGCCGCGTGACCATTTCGTTTTTCCGGCACAAAAGCCATGCCATGTCGGCGTCGGCGCTTGGGTCCAAAAAGCGAAACATCCATCCCGTCGACCTGAATTGACCCTTGCTCCCCTTCAAGGGTGGTCTCACCGCTAAGGACAGCCATCAGTTCCTTCTGCCCGTTGCCTGCGACCCCGGCAATACCAACAATCTCGCCCCCGCGAACATTAAGCGACACATTGTGCAGCACCGGCTTTTTCGCCCCGTGCCCCCCCAGTGTGACGTCCTTGACCGAAAGGCGCTGGGGTCCCGGTTCGGAAACATTCTGGCGGGCCGATGGCGCCAGGGAAGCGCCGATCATCATTTCGGCTATTTCACGCGTCGAATGTTTTGCCGGCTCGCACTCGCCGACCACCCGCCCCTGACGCAGGACGGTTGCGCCGTGGCACAGGGCGCGAACTTCATCCAGCTTGTGGCTGATATAAAGAATTGCACATCCTTCATCAGACAATTTGCGCAAGGTAACAAACAAACGCTCCACTTCCTGCGGCGTCAGCACGGACGTAGGCTCATCCAGGATCAACAGTTTTGGATCTTGCAGAAGGCAGCGAACAATTTCTATGCGCTGGCGCTCGCCCACGGAAAGCTCGAAAACATGAGCCCCAGGATCAAGGGGCAGTCCGTAAGATTTTGAAACGTCGACAATCCGTTCTGACAAACGTTTCATATCGCGCTCATGATCCATGGTCAGGGCGATATTTTCCAGAACGCTTAATGATTCGAACAGGGAAAAATGCTGGAACACCATGCCGATGCCCAGCTGACGGGCCTTGGCTGGCGACATGCCTTCAACAAGATTCCCCGCCCAGAAAAGGGAACCGGAGTCCTGCTTAAGAACGCCGTACATAATGCTTACCAGGGTGCTCTTGCCCGCCCCGTTTTCACCCAGCAGGGCATGAATCTCCCCCTCGCCGATGCTTAAGCATATGTCATCGTTGGCAAGACACCCCGGAAATGTGCGGGATATATTCCGGGCTTCAAACAGCATTTTGCGTTGAGCACTCAAGCTCAAACTCCATTCCAATAGAATCTTCTAAAGTCAGCGCAGATTATCGGACCACACCCGTACGTCCTGCTCAAGGGCGGTGTTATCCACAGGCCTGAATAAGTTCGAAATATCAGGCGAACA